>DATEEA010000103.1:0-20087 GCA_035281445.1 Candidatus Polarisedimenticolia bacterium | reverse complement strand
CCTCCCGGCCGCGGCCTCGGTCCCGTCGCTGGTGCAGGAGGGCAACCGGCTGTACCAGGAAGGGAAGCTGGCCGAGGCCCTCGAGAAGTACCGCCAGGCGCAGGCGCTCGACCCCGGCTCCGCCGCGCTGCACTACAACATCGGCAACGTGCTCTACCGGCAGGAGCAGTTCGAGCAGGCCTACGATCAGTACCGCCGGGCCTTCTCCGCGCGCGAGCGCGAGCTGGCGCAGGGGGCCCGGTTCAACGCCGGCAACGCCCACTTCGCCCGCCGCAACTGGCAGGAGGCGATCCGCCAGTACAAGGAGGCGCTGCGGCTCGAGCCCTCGGACATGGAGGCCAAGAAGAACCTGGAGCTGGCGCTGCGGGCCATGGAGGAGGAGCAGAAGCAGCAGCAACAGCAGCAGAACGATCCGCAGCAGGAGCAGCAGGACCAGGAGGACCAGCAGCAGAACCAGCAGGAGCGGCCGCAGGACAGCCGCCAGCAGGATGCCCCGCAGCCGAAGCCGCGCGAGCAGCGCGCCCCGGATCAGAACGAGCAGAAGATCTCCCGCGAGGAGGCGTCGAGGATTCTCGACGCCATGCGGGAGCAGGACCGGCCCCCGAAGGACCGCCTCAAGCAGCCTCCGCCCGATCGGCGTCCGGAGAAGGACTGGTGAGGGGCGGCCTGGCGGCGCGCGGCCTGGCCGCGGCGCTCCTTCTGGCGCCGGCATGGGGGGGAGCCGCGGCGCAGACCGCCACCAGCGACGACACCGTGGCCGAGGCCCGCGTGGACGCCACGCAGATCGGCGAGGGGGACTCGCTCACCCTCACTATCGAAGTGCGGGGCACGCGCCCGGGCCGCGTGGAAGAGCCCGACCTCTCCGGGCTGGCGGACTTCAACGTGGCCGCCGGCCCCAGCACCAGCACCTCCACATCCATGCTCTGGAGCGGCGGCAAGGCCGCCAGCAGGACGTCGCAGCAGTTCTCCTACATCCTCCTTCCCAGGCGCCGCGGCACGCTCACCATCCCCACCATCTCCGTGCGCGCCGGGGTCCGGACGCTGCGCACCGACCCCATCAGCGTGGAGGTGGTGGCCGGAAGGATGAGGCGGTCCGCCCCCCGGCAGGTGCCCGGGCGCGGGGGGGCGCCGGGGATCGACCGGCGGGGGGCCGCGGGGCGGGCGCCGGGGGACGTGCTGGTGGAGGTGCAGGCCGACAAGACCGAGGCGTTCGTGGGCGAGCAGGTCCTGCTCACGTACAAGGTGTACACGCAGGTCGAGCTGGTGGAGCTTCCGTCCCCCAAGCAGCTCCCCGCCTACACCGGCTTCTGGGTGGAGGAGCTCCCCAACGACCCCCGGGCCAGCATCCACCGCGTGACGCGCGGCGGTGAGGACTTCGTGGAGCTGACCCTGATGAAGAAGGCGCTCTTCGCCACCGTCTCCGGCGACCTGGTGATCGAGGAGACGGCGTTCGAGCTGCCGGTGAGGGCGGAGAGCCGCGACCCGTTCGACAGCATCTTCTTCACCCCCACGCGCCTGGTGGAGCGCTCCACGCGGCCCCTCACCATCCGCGTCAAGCCGCTCCCCGCGGCGGGGCGGCCGGCCTCGTTCACCGGGGCGGTGGGGCGCTACAGCATCGCCGCCCGGGTGGACCGATCCGAAGCCCGCGTGAACGAGGCGCTGGGACTGCACCTGGAGGTCAAGGGGAGCGGCAACATCCGGGTGGTGGGCGAGCCGGTCCTTCCTCCGCTTCCCGACTACAAACGCTACGAGCCGAAGGTGGAGGAGAAGCGCGAGGTGGCCGAGGACCGCCTGCAAGGATCCAAGAGCTGGGACTACGTCCTCACCCCGCTGGCCCCGGGCCGGCAGGATCTGCCGCCCATCCGCTTCGCCTACTTCGATCCCGAGCGGAGCCGGTACGTGGAGACCTCCACCCAGCCGATCGAGGTGGCCGTCCTGCGGGGCGAGGGGGGGCCGGGGAGCGTGGCCGCGGGGCCCGCGGCGCGGCGCGAGGTGGTGGCCTTCGGCCGGGACGTGCGGTTCATCAAGCCGGCCTCGGCCCTGTCGCAGCCCAGGACCCCCTTCCATCGCTCCGGGACGTTCCTGGGGCTGCTGGCGGCCCCGCTCCTGGCCAACGCGGCGCTGCTGTTCGCCGTGCGCCGGCGCGAGCGGATCGCCGCCGACGCGGGGGAGGCGAGGCGCCGCCGGGCCCCTGGCTTCGCCCGCAGGCGCCTCCGCCGGGCGCGCAGGATGCTGGGGCCGGGCTCCTCCCGCGAGTTCTGCCAGGAGGTGGCGCGGGCCCTGACCGGATATCTGTCGGACAAGCTGGGGGTCCCCCCCTCCGGCCTCACCCACGATCGGATCGACGCGCTGCTGGCGGACAGAGGAGCGCCCGAGGACATGCGGGCCGCGGTCAGGGGGAGCCTGGAGCGCTGCGACGAGGCGCGGTTCGCTCCGGTGCAGCCGGGGCCAGGGGAGATGCGGCGGATGCTGGAGGAGGCGGAGCATCTCCTGGCGGAGCTGGAGCGGCGGGCCTTCACCCGAGCGGCGCCCGGAGAGCGCGCGTGAGACCGCTTCTGTCCGCGGTGCTGCTGGCGGCGGCCCTGTCGGCGGGGGCCGCTCCGGCCGCAGAGGCCGAGCGGCTCTTCGCCGCCGGCAACGAGCACTACGCCGCCGGACGCTTCGAGGAAGCGGCCGGGCACTACGCGCAGCTCGTGAACCAGGGGTTCGACTCCCCCGTGGTGCGGTACAACCTGGGCAACGCCCACTTCAAGCTCGGACGGATCGGCGCGGCCATCCTGGAGTACGAGAAGGCCGCGCGGATGGATCCGGCCGACCCGGACGTGCAGGCCAACCTGGAGTTCGTCCGCTCGCTCACCGCCGACAAGCCCCCGGAAGCCTCCGCCCGCACCACGGGATTCTTCGTCGAGCGCCTGCTGGCCCTCACCACCCCGGAGCAGGACGCGCTCCTCTTCATCGGCGTCTACCTGCTGGCCGGCGCCGCCGGGGCTGCGGCGATCCTGGCTCGCTCGCGCCGGGTGCGCGCCGGTGCCGTGCTGGCCGGGGCCCTCATGCTGCCGCCCATGGCCGCCGCGGGAGGGGCGCTGGCCTGGAAGACCTGGCGCGCCGGCCGCGTGGTGGAGGCGGTGGTGCTGCGCGAGAGGGTGGACGTCCTGAGCGGGCCGGGGGAGGAGAACACCACCCTGTTCACCGTCCACGAGGGGCTCAAGGTGATCGTCCGCGGCACGCAGGGCTCCTGGTCCGAGGTGCGCCTGGACAACGGCCTGAGCGGCTGGGTGCCCGGCGAGACGCTCGGCGCCATCTGATGAGCCGCAGCGAAAGGCGGTTCCTTCGCTGGGGGAGGGCCTGGCCGGCCGTCCTGGCGCTGGCCGCGTGGCCGCCCGCCGCCGCGGCCGGGCCGGCCGCATCTCCGCCCGGTCCCGTACAGGGCGCGCTGCGCGAGGCGGGTGAGGCAGCCGAGCGATCCCGCGCCGGCCGCTATCTGGTGGTGTCGTCCCCGGCGGAGGGGATGCCCTCCGGGCTCGCCGCGCGGATGGCCTCGCTCGCCGAGCGCTTCGAGCACGCCTACAGGGCTTTCTGGGAAGGGCGCCTGCCTCTGGCTCCTGCCGCGGAGCTCCCCGCCGAGGTGGCGATCGTGATCCTCCCCGGGGCCGAGCCGATGGGGCGGCTGCTGGGCGAGGCCCGCGTGCGGCGCCCCGCCTTCGAGCCGGGCGGCGCCTGGCTCCCGCTGCACGACATGATCCTGGTGGCGCGCACTTCGCTGCTGGAGCGCGTCCTGGCGGCCACCGTGGTGCACGAGACGGCGCACATGCTCAACGAGAGGATGCTCCGCGGCGCCGGCATGGCCTGGTGGCTGGACGAGGGGCTGGCCCAGTTCTGCCAGTACTCGGCCCTCGATCCCGGCGGCGGCCCGCGGCTCGGGACGCTCGACGAAGGGAGCGTGCTGAGGGTCCCGGAGGGGGAAGGGGAGATCCTCTACCAGTTCGTGCCGCGCCGGAGCCTCTCCTACCTCGACGGCCAGTTCCGCCGCGATCCCTCGCTGTCGATCGCGCAGATGCTGGCCGACCTCGATCCGGCCCCGGAGCGGGCCCGGCTGCGCGAGGTGCAGGCCTGGAGCTTCGTGCACCTGATGGCCGTGGGCAGGACGCGCCGCCAGGGGCCGCTGCGCCCCCGGTTCGATCGCTACGTGGCCATGGAGCTGGCTGGGGAAGGGGGCCGGCAGCCGCTGCTGGGCGTCCTGGACATGTCCATGGAGGAGCTGGACAACCTGTGGTACCGGCACGTGATGAAGCTGCTGTGAGCGGCACCCTCGGACTCTACCTGCACGTCCCCTTCTGCGCGCGCAGGTGCGACTACTGCGATTTCTTCGTCATCCCCGGCCGGCTGGAGGAAGCGGAGGGAGGGCCTGGGGACTGGCTGGCGTGGATGCGCCGGGAGCTGGAGCGCGAGACCTCCGGCGCCGGCCGCTCCGGGCGGGAGGTGGAGTCGATCTACCTGGGAGGGGGCACGCCGTCGTACGTTCCTCCCGAGATCCTCGCCGGCCTGCTCGACGCCTGCCGCGCCGCGCTGCCGGTCCTGCCGGACGCGGAGATCACGCTGGAGGCCAACCCCGAGAGCGTCACCGCCCGGCGGGCCGCCTCCTGGCGGCTTTCGGGCGTGAACCGGCTCAGCCTCGGCGCGCAGTCGCTGAGCGACGAGGTGCTGGCGCCCCGCGGCCGGCTGCACGACGCGGCCGGAGTGCTGGCCGCCGCGCGGGCCGCCCGCCGGGAGGGGTTCGACAACCTGGGCGTCGACCTCATCGCGGGGCTTCCGGGAGAGACGGCGGAGAGCTTCACCGGAGGGATCGAGCAGGTGATGGCGATGGGTCCCGAGCACGTGTCGGTCTACCTGCTGGAGACCGGCGAATCGGGGAAGCGGTCCGCCCTGGCGCAGGCCGTGGAGCAGGGGCGGGTCGTCCCCTGCGACGAGGACGAGGCCGCGGGCATGTTCGTGGAGGCGGATCGGCGGCTGAGCGCGGCCGGCTGGGAGCACTACGAGATCGCCAACTTCGCGCGGCCCGGGCGCGCCTCGCGGCACAATCTCCGGTACTGGCGATCGGACGACTACCTGGGGCTGGGGCCCTCGGCGCACTCCTGCGTGGACGGGAGGCGCTGGTCGAACCCGGCCTCGATGGATGGCTGGAAAGCGGCCATCCGCGAAGGACGCCCCGCCGGCCTGGAGTACACTTTGGCCGGTCCGGAGTCCAGGGCGCGCGAGGCGCTGGTGCTGGAGCTGCGGCTGCTGCGGGGGGTGGATCCGGACCGCTTCGCGCGGCGCTGGGGCTGGGATCCGCGTCGGGAGCTGGCCGCCTTCCTGGCGGAGATGGAGGAGGCCGGGCTGCTGCACCGGCCGGGCGGCCGGCTGGCCCTCACCCGGCGCGGCGTGCTGATGTCCAACGACGTCTTCTCGAGGATCGCGTGATCGATCTGCGCAGCGACACCGTCACCAGGCCCACGCCGGCCATGCGCCGGGCGATGGCCGCGGCGGAGGTGGGGGACGACGTCTACCGCGAGGATCCCACCGTCAACCGGCTGGAGGAGACGGCGGCCGCTTTGGTGGGCAAGGAGGCGGCGCTGTACGTGCCGTCGGGGACGATGGGCAACCAGATCGCCATCGCCCTGCACGCCCCTCCCGGGACCGAGGTGGTGTGCGAGGCCCGCGCCCACGTCGTGGAGTACGAGCTGGCCTCGATGGCGGTCATCGCCGGCTGCATGCCCCGCCCGGTGGCGTCGCCGGACGGCATCCTGACCGCCGCACTGATCGACGAAGCGCTGCGACCGGATCTGCCTGGACTGACCCGGCCGGGGGTCATCGTGGTGGAGAACACGCACAACCTGGCCGGCGGGGTGGTCACGCCGCCGGCCGAGCTGAAGGCCGTCGGCGGCCTGGCGCGGTCCCGCGCCATCCCGTGCCACATGGACGGCGCGAGGATCTTCAACGCCGAGGCCGCCTGCGGGGTCGCCGCCCGGGATCTGGCCGCGCCGTTCGACACGGTCATGTTCTGCCTCTCCAAGGGGCTGTGCGCTCCGGTCGGATCGCTGCTGGCCGGCCGGAAGGAGACCATCGACGAGGCCCGCCGCTGGCGCAAGCGGCTGGGAGGCGGGATGCGTCAGGCCGGGGTGCTGGCCGCCGCGGGGCTGGTGGCGATGGAGACGATGCGCGGGCGGCTGGGCGAGGACCACGCGCGCGCCAGGGCGCTGGCGGAGGGGCTGAGGGACATCCGGGGGCTGACCCTGGAGGCCCCGGCTCCTCCCACCAACATCCTGTACGCCCGGGTGGCCGGCCCCAGATGGACCAACCGGGCCCTGGTGCAGTCGCTGCGCGCCCGCGGAGTGCTCTGCAACGCGGTGGGGGAGGCGCGCATCCGCTGCGTCACCCACCACGACGTCGGCGACGCGGAGATCGAGCAGGCCCTGGGCGCCTTCCGCGCGGCGGCGGCCGAGACGCTCGCGGCGCCGGCCTGAGCCGGCGGGCGCCGCGAGCGACTGGACCGATCAGGCGGCAAGCGCGGGACGGCGCCGGCGGATCACCACGACGGCCGCCGCGGCCAGGGAGGCGGCCAGGAGGATCATCCCCCACCCGGACAGCGTGGGGATCTCGCTGGCGTCCGAGCCGATGACGGCGATGCCGCGGTGTTCGGGGTCGAAGTTCACCCCCATCGCATCCGAGGCGGCCGCGCCGATCCGCCGTCCGTCGAGCTGCGACTGGAAGACGGCGGCGTCGCCCGGGGTCGAGGAGGTCATGTTGAAGCGCAGCGAAACCGCCTGGCCGCTCACCAGGCCGGCGGTCACCGGAGTGGAGAACCCATGCCAGGTGTGCCCTGCCGGGGCGGGGGACATGGCCTGAAACTCGGCCGCCGTGCCGGCGTTGGGCGTGAACCCGGTGAACTGGGTGATGGTGGCTCCGGTCGAATCGACCGGCACCGGATTCCCCGGAGTCAGGTTGTTCGGCAGCAGGATCCCGCAGGTGCAGGTCGCGGGAAGGCTGGCGGGAGCGAAGATGCTTCCGTTGCCGATGGTGGCCATGAACGCGGTCGGCGAGGTGGCCATGATCTGCCGGACCTGGACCCGGCGCAGCTCCGAGCACGCCTCCACGGGATCGAGCGCCGCGATCCCCGCCGCGGCGAGAAGACCGGCCAGGGCGGCCGCTTTCAGCGCTGTGCGCGCCGGAGACGCAGTGATTCCCTTCATGAGCTCCCCCCCTTGCGATGTCGTTTCGTGACAAGAACGGACATACGGACCTGAATTATTTACCTCGATATGGCCGATTCAACAACTAAAATGATATGACCGCCTGTGTCTCATTCATGACGCGTGCTGTCCTCCGCGCTGCGGGGCCGCGGGACGGCCCTTCCCGGCCCCTTCCTTGACAGGGCCGGGCGCCTCCCATAATCTCGGCTTCTCTCCGCGGAGGCCCCGTGAACTTCAGCCTGACCGAAGAACAGCAGATGCTGCGCCGCTCGGTGCGCGAGTTCGCCGAGACGGAGATCCTCCCTCACGTTCGCCGGATGGACGAGGGGAAGGACTTCCCGCACGGCCTCTTCAAGACCATGGGCGGCATGGGCTACCTGGGTGTCACCATCCCCGAGCGCTACGACGGCGCGGGGATGTCCTACGCCGACTACGTCCTGATCGTCGAAGAGATCGCGCGCGTGGATCCGGCCGTCGCGCTGGGAGTGGCGGCCCACAACGGCCTCTGCTCCAGCCACCTGTTCCGGTTCGGGTCCGAGCAGCTCAAGCAGGCCTACCTGAGGCCGCTGGCCCGCGGGGAGTTCCTGGGCGCCTGGTCCCTCACCGAGCCGACCGCGGGGTCGGACGCCGGCGGGACGCGCAGCCGCGCGGTGAAGGACGGGGACGGCTGGGTGCTCAACGGCTCCAAGACGTTCGCCACCCACGGATCGGTGGGCAGGGTGTGCGTGGTCTTCTGCGTGACCGACCCCTCCAGGGGGAAGAAGGGGATCTCCGCCTTCCTCCTGGAGAAGGGGATGAAGGGCTTCCGCCACGGCAAGGTCGAGGACAAGATGGGGATGCGCGCCTCGGACACCGCCGAGGTGATCATGGAGGACTGCCGGGTCCCGGCCTCCCACCTCATCGGCCAGGAGGGGATGGGATTCGTCAACGCCCTGGAGATCCTGGACCGGGGACGCATCGCCATCGCCGCGCTGTCCCTGGGGACGGCGCAAGGGGCGTTCGAGACGGCGCGCAGGTACGCCAAGGAGCGCAGGCAGTTCGACAAGCCGATCGCCTCGTTCCAGGCGGTCGCCTTCAAGCTGGCCGACGCGGCGATGCGCATCGAGGCCGCGCGCCTGCTGACCTACCGCGCCGCCGACGCCGAGGACCGCGGAGAGAAGGTCACCGGCCACGCGGCCATGGCCAAGCTCTTCGCCTCGGAGACCGCCGTGGACGCCGCCGACAAGGCGGTGCAGATCCTGGGCGGCTACGGCTACATCAAGGACTTCCCGGCCGAGAAGTTCTACCGCGACGCCAAGCTCTGCACCATCGGCGAGGGGACCTCCGAGATCCAGCGTCTGGTCATCGCGCGCCACGTCCTGGGATCGTGAGGCGGTGGACGCCGTCCGGGATCTGGTCCCACGCCTCCTCGCGGGGGAGCCGCGCGCGCTGGCCCGGGCCATCTCCATCGTCGAGGACAGGCGCCCTGCGGCGCGCGAGATCATGAAAGCCATCGCCGCCTCGGCGGGCAGGGCGGCGCTGCTCGGCGTCACCGGGCCCCCGGGAGCGGGCAAGAGCACCCTGGTGGACGGCCTGGCCGCCCTGCTGCGGAGCGAAAAGAAAAAGGTCGGCATCATCGCCGTGGATCCCTCCAGCGCCTTTTCCGGAGGCGCCGTGCTGGGCGACCGGATCCGGATGCAGCGACACAGCACCGACCCGGGCGTGTTCATCAGGTCGATGGCCACCCGCGGCAACTTCGGCGGCCTGGCCGCGGCCAGCGTGGACGTGGCCGACCTGATGTCGGCCGCGGGGTGCGACGTCGTCCTCATCGAGACGGTGGGGGTCGGCCAGGACGAGGTGGAGGTGGTGCGCGTGGCCGACCTGGTGATGGTGGTGCTGGTTCCCGGGCTGGGCGACGACATCCAGACCATCAAGGCGGGGATCATGGAGATCCCCGACATCTTCGTCCTGAACAAGGCGGACCGGGAGGGGATCGAGCGGCTGCACTCCGACGTGCAGTCCATGCTGTCGCTGGCCGAGCACCCCGGCGGGCGCACCCCCGCGATCGTCCGCACCGTGGGGACCACGGGCGAGGGGTTGCCCGAGCTGCTGGCCGCGGTGGAGGCGGCGCCGGGGGCGGCCGGCGAGCCGGCGCAGGCCCGGCGCAGGGAGCGCAGCCGCGAGAGGCTGCTCGACCTGCTGAAGGAGCGGGTGATGGAGTGGGTCTCGGTCGCCCCGGCGCGCCAGGAGGTGGATCGCCTGGCGGGGGAGCTGGCGCAGCGGTCCATCGACCCGCACGCCGCGGCCGACGTGCTGATGGCCAGGCTCACCGGGGGCGCTCGTGGGTGACGGCGGGGGGAGGCTGGGACCGATCGACCACATCGGCGTCGCGGTCGCCTCGCTCGACCGGGCGCTGGCCTTCTGGCGCGACGCGCTGGGCGCGCCGGCCGGGCCCCCCGAGGAGGTCGCCTCCGAGGGGGTGAGGGTGGCTTTCCTGCCTCTGGGGGAGAGCCGGATCGAGCTCCTGGAGGCGCTGGGCGACGACTCCCCGGTGGCCCGGTTCATCGCCCGCAAGGGGGAAGGGATCCACCATGTCTGCCTGCGCGTCGCCGATCTGAAGACGGCGCTGGAGGATCTGAAGCGGCGCGGGGCCGAGATCGTCCCGCCCGAGATCCGGATCGGCGCGGGGGGGCGGCGCATCGCCTTCGTCCATCCCCGCAGCACGGGCGGGGTGCTGCTGGAGCTCAAGGAAGTCCCTTGACCGGCGGGAAGCCGCCGCCCATCTTTTCCCCGTCATGCAGACCCCCTTCAGGTCGGGCGCACTGGTCGTCCTGTACCTGCACTCTCCGCGCGAGAAAGTCTGGGGCGTGCTCAAGGAGCTGACCGCGGCCGGCGTGTCGGTGCGCGGCGTGGACTTGCGCTCCTTCGACGACTGGCTGCGGGGGGCCGGCACGGCCGAGGGACAGGGGATCGCGGCCTCGATGGCCTTCTACCCCCTCGCCCGCGTGGAGAAGATCCTGCTCGACGAGCCGGAGGACGGGCTCGGTTTCGACGCGCAGTGCGCCGCCCGCACGGGCCGGCGCGCCGCCGAGCTGCTGGACCCCGCCCCCGCGCGCTGACCTTCGGTCAGGCCGCCGCCGTCACCCGGTCCTTCCCCTCCCGCTTGGAGCGGTAGAGCGCCCCATCGGCCTTGCGCAGGAGCTCCGCGGCCGAGCGCCGCGCGTGACGCGGGCAGGAGGCGATGCCGATGCTGACCGTGGCCCCGAACACCCTGCCGCCCGCGCCCACGCGCAGCAGCGACACGCGGCGCCGGATGCGCTCGGCGGTGGCCGCGGCTTCCCGGGAGCCGCACTCGGGGAGGAGGACGGCGAACTCCTCGCCCCCGTACCGCGCGGCGATGTCCTGGGCGCGGACCCCCTCGCGGATGACCGCGGCGACCCTGCGGAGGAGCTCGTCCCCGGCGGGGTGTCCGAAGGTGTCATTCACCCTCTTGAAGTCGTCCAGGTCGAGCATCAGCAGGGAGACGGGGCGCCCATGGCGCCGCGATCGGGCCATCTCCTCCTCCAGCCGCCGCAGGAACCAGGTCTTGAGGTAGAGCCCGGTGGCCTGATCCACGGTGGCCATCTGGTGGTATCGCGCGTTGGCCAGGGCGATCGCCGCGTGGCGGCCGATCGACTCGAGGAGCTCCTGCTCGGCCGGCCCGTAGGCTCCGGGCCGGGCGCTGCCGACGATGAGGCAGCCGGCGGGCTCCCCTTCCGCCGCGGGCAGCGGGACGGCCAGGACCGAGGCCGGCCCGCCGTCCCCGTCCCCCAGGAAGGGGCGCCGCGCGGCGGCCACCCGCGCCGCCATCGCCTCGCCCGCGGGGAACCGCGCCGCCGGCCCCGGGACCCCGTCCACGTCGAGGAAGGCGTACTGGAACCCGGTCCCGCCGGGCCTCGCCAGCAGGATGGCGAACGTGGTGGCGTCCAGCGCGCGCGCCACCTGCCGGCGGATGGTCTCGAACACCGAGCCCAGGTCGAGGTTGGCGGCGATCCGCCGGGCGATCTCGTCGATGGCCTCGAGCTGCGCGGCGCGCCGGCCGAGGGCCTCGTTGGATCGGCGCAGCTCCCGCTCGGCCAGGGCCAGACGGCGCACCAGCCAGCTCGCGCCCACGGCCAGGCAGAGCAGCAGCGCCAGCGGTCCGAACCCGGCGCGCTCGCGGGTGATCACCATCAGGGCGGCCAGCGGGAGGTTGGCTGCGTCCCACGGCAGCACGGCCGAGGCATGCCGCGCCAGAAGGTCGCGCAGACCGCCCCCGCGCAGCGCCACCGACGATCCCACGACCAGCAGGTTGACGAGCATCAGCACGGCGGACAGCGCCGCCAGCAGGGCGGCGATGCGGGCCGGGGCGGCAAGAGCGGGAGGCAGGCGGCTCTCCATCGCGGCCCGGGCGGCGCTGCCGGCGGTCATCATCAGCACCAAGGTCCCCGTGTTGATGAGCAGGAAGGAGAGCTCCCGCACGGGGCCCTGGCGCCCTGGTCCTTCGCGCCGCCGCAGGAGGCTCCCCAGGACGGCGGCGCCCGCTCCGACGGCGGCCGGCAGCGGGGAGGGGAAGCACATCAGCGTCAGGAGGAGGAACGACAGGTCGAGGGAGAAGCGCGCGCGGGAGAGGATGATGACGCTCTGCCGCCAGCAGAGAGAGGCCAGGAGCATCACCACCGCCGCCTCGGCGGCCGCCCTGCGGCCGGGTGGCGCGGCCTGGACCGTCGACCAGGCCAGGCAGAGCGCACCCATCAGGCCGACGAGGAAGCGGTAGGCGGTGACCGTTCGGGCGCGCTCCTGGAGCATGCATCGTCCCCGGACGAGGCAGCCGGCCGCGGGGCGGGGCGGGCCGCGGCCTGGGGGACTCTAGCGGCGGCGGGAGAGGATGTCCAAGCGGGCGGGCCCGGGGACGGTCAAGGACGGCGCGGCATCGGAGCCGCCGGCGCGTGCGGCGGCTCCGGCGGCTCGCGCGGGATCGGCGGGGGGAGCGGGAGAGTCAGCGGTGTCCGCCCTCTCATGATCCGCACCTGCAGGGGATCGCTCGACCCCTGGCTGCGCAGCGCCGCCCTCAGGTCGGCCAGCGCGCGGATCTCCCGCTCTCCCATCTCCACGATGACGTCGCCGGGACGCAGCCCGGCCTCCTCGGCGCGCGAGTCCTCCATCACGTGGCGCACGACCAGGCCGAACCCTTCGGGCAGTCCGGTCAGCCGGCGGGACGCGTCATCGGCCTCCTCGATGACCACACCCATCGCCGCGCGGCGGGAGCGCTCGGGACGGGGGAGCGGGTGGCGCGGGGCGGGCCCGGGCCGCTGGGAGAGCACCAGCGGGACGTCGATCCTCTGTCCCTGCCTCTGCACCTGGAGCCGCATGGAGCGTCCGGGCGGGGAGAGCGCGATCGTCTCCACCAGCTTCTCGGCCGAGGCCACCGGCTCGCCGTCCACGCGCAGGATGCGGTCTCCCACGCGCAGCCCGGCGGACTGGGCGGGGCTCCCTTCGAAGACGCGGGTCAGGCGCACGTCGCCGGGCTCGGACGACTCGATGGTCACGCCGAGCCAGCCGCGCTTCACCCCTCCCGAGCGGATGATCTCCTCGCTGACGCGGCGCACCACCTCGATCGGCACGGCGTAGCTGATCCCGGCCCCCGCCGAGCCGGCGCGGTGCAGGGAGCGCAGCACCTGGAGGCGCCGGTCGCGCTCGCGAGAGGTGTCCCCCGCCTCGTCCTGCTCCTCGCCGGGGGCGGTCTCCCACGTGATGACGCCGGGCCCCCGCGGGACGTCGGGCCCGCCCGCGCCGAACAGGATCCCCACCAGCCTTCCGGCGCTGTCGAACACCGGGCCGCCGGCGGCGCCAGGCGCGGTGTAGGCGTCCAGCTTCAAATAGGGCCCCCTGCGGATGGGGCCGGAGCTGACCCCCTTGCCGACGACGAAGCCCACCGAGTACGACGCGGACCCAGCCCGTGCCGCCCCCAGCGTGGTGACCAGCGATCCGACTTTCAGGCCTTCCGCCTCTCCCAGCCTCGGGGGGCGGAGCGTCCCGTGGGGATCGACCGCCAGCACCGCCAGGCCCGAGTCGTCGTCCACTCCGCGGACCGCCGCCTGGAGCCGGGCTCCGTCGGCGTGCAGGACGAAGACCTCGGCCGCTCCCGACACCACCGAGGCCAGGGTGGCGACATGCCCTCGATCGTCCAGCACCACGCCGCTGCCGATCCGCCTGGCCAGGGGCTCCTCGCCGCGGGGAGAGCGGGGGGGCTCGATCCTGATCTGCCCCCCGAGCCCCTCCAGCATCTGGTCGAGGCGCGCCCGCGCCACCACGCCGACCACGCTGGGGCGCGTGGCCTCTGCCAGGCTGGCCAGCTCGCGCTCGATCGCCTCCAGGGAGGGGAAGGAGCTCTCCCCGGGGGCGGGGGCGGGGGCCGGGGCGGGCGCCTGGCCCGCCACGGCGTGCCAGACGGCCAGCGTGGCCGCCAGCGCCAGGCAGGCGGCCCGCGCTGCGGGCCGGCGCGTCACAGCGAGGCCCTCACCACGCGATCCTCCTGCTCCTCGGCGGGAGGGGGCTCCAGGACGTACGTGGTGACCGGGATGCGGCCATGCCGGTCGCCGATCAGATCTTCGTGAAGGGTGAAGGGGATCTCGCGCGGCGGCGCCAGGCGGTCGGCCAGGTCGATCCCCTCCACCTCCAGGGATGCCGCCGCCGCGGGCGCGGGATCGGCGGGGCGGGCGGCGGGGACGAAGCGCGACAGCATGACCGTGGAGGCGAGCATGGCCAGCCCCAGCGCCGCAGCCAGCGGGACGGGACCCCAGGCAGGGAGCCGCCAGCCTCCGGCGGGGCGGGAGGCCTCCCCGCCCGCCCGGGCGCGGGCGGCGCGCAGCACGCGATCCTCGAACTCGTCCAGCCGGAGCGTCTGGTCGGCCGCGGAGGCCGCCTCCTCCAGCAGGCGGACGGCGGCGGCCAGGGCGGCGCTCTCGACGCGGCACGCCTGGCACCGCTGCAGATGCCGGCGGAGATCCGCGCCGGGAGAGACCTCCGCTCCCTTCTCCATGGCGCCCAAGCGCCGGCGCGCCTGCCAGCAGAACACCGTGGTCACCTCCTGGCGGCCCGGACGCGGGCCCCCGGGGCCGGCGTCCCGTCCGCCATGCGAAGATACGACTCCAGCCGGCTCCTGATCATCCGGCGTCCGCGCATCACCCTCGACTTCACCGTCGATTCGGGACATCCCAGGATGCCGGCGATCTGGTCGAAGGTCATCCCCTCCATGTCCTTCATCACGATCGCGCCCCGGTACTTCGCGGGGAGCGACGCCACGCACCGCCTCACCGCTTCGCGGCGCTCGCGGCCCAGCAGGTCCTCCTCGATGCCGGGTCCTTCGTCGCGCGCCTCGATGCGCGGACCTCCCGGGGCCTCGGGATCGGAGGCCGCGTCGAGGGAGACCACCGGCTGCCGGCGCTGCCGCCTGATCTCGTTGATCGCCAGGTTGTAGGCGATGCGGTAGAGCCAGCCGGTGAAGCTGGCCATCGGCTTGTAGCCGCCGGCGTGGGTGAAGACGTTGACGAATGTCTCCTGGGCGACGTCCAGGGCCCGGTCGTGATCGTTGAGCATCCTCATGACGAACGACGTGATCGGTTCCTTGTACCTGCGGACCAGCTCCCGGAAGGCCTCCTCGTCGCCCTCCTGGAACAACCGCATGAGATCCTGCGGGGTCTTGGATATCAACGGTCGTCCCTGGATGCGGCCGACTCCGGGTCCGATCTCTGCCTTCCACAACGCCGGAAAAGTGCGCGCGGTCTCATAAAATGAGCGCCGGCGGCCGGCGGAGAGCACCGGGGCCCGGGCCGCAGGGCGAGGACCAACCTCATGCCGGACAGCATGATAGCCAGGGACGACGGGGGAGGCCAGCTTGCCGCGGACCGGGCTCCCGCCCGGCTGGCGGCGGTGCTGGGGGCGGGGGGGATCCGGGGGCTCGCCCACGCGGGGGTCCTGTCCCGGCTGGCCGAGCTGGGGGTGGCCCCCGACGCGTACATCGGGGTGAGCTGCGGGGCGCTGGTGGCGTCCTGCGCCGCCGCGCTGGGATGGGACGGGCCGCGTCTGGCGGGAGCGGCCGCGCGCTTCGGGCCCCTGGCGGCTCTGGGGCCGGCGGCGAGGCGCCCCTGGCTGGCGGGGATCCTGGCCCGGATGGGGCGCGGTCAGGCGGGAGAGGTGGAGCGGCTGCTGGCGGAGCTGTCGGGTGCCGGGTTCGACGACCTCGCCGCCGGAGTCCGATGGCTGGGGATCCTCTGCTGGGATCGGGGGGCGGGGCGGGAGCGGTTCTTCGTGACCGGCCGCCCGGTGGGGCGGCCGCCGCTGGCCGCGGCGGTGGCCGGGAGCATGAGCCTGCCGCTGCTCTTCCCCGAGGTGGCGGCCAGGGCGGGGGATCAGGTCCTCCGGCTGATGGACGGCGGGATCAGCCGCACGCTCCCCGTGGAGCTGGCCTTCGCCGCGCCGGTGGCCGCCCGGAGGGTCGTGGCCGTCGATCTGGGGGTGATGACCGGACGCAGCGAGCGGCGCCTGGATCGATTCGGCGAGCTCGAGCGGCGCCGCGGGGCCTGCCTGCGCGTGGTCCGGCCCGACCTGAGGCGCTTCGGCATCGTGGTGATGCGCAGGGGGGACGCCGCGCTGATGGTGGAGGCGGGGCGGCGGGCGGTCACCGCCGAGCTGGCCGCATGGTGCGCCGGCGGTTGACGGGGTGAGAGGGGTGCAGTAGAATCCGCCGCCCAATCCTGAGAGGCCCCATCGCGTGATTCGCTTCGCGGCGCGCCGGCTTCGAGGCGCTCCCCTGATCGCTGCCCTGCTCCCGCTCTGCGCGGGAGCCTCCGCCGCCGCGGAGACCGAGTCCGCCCCCCGCCCCTCCATCGCCTGGAAGGAGTTCGGCGCGCCCGCGTTCGAGCAGGCGCGCAAGGAGGGCAAGCTGGTCATCCTGTCGATCCAGGCGCCCTGGGGGCACTGGGACCGGGTCATGAACGAGACCTCCTACGCCGATCCCCGTATCGCCCGGCTGGTCAACGACAGGTTCATCGCCATCAAGGCCGATCCGCTGGTCCGGCCCGACCTGTACGCCCGCTACGGCATGGGTGGGTGGCCGACCACGGCGTTCCTCCTGCCCAGCGGGCATCCCTTCTTCTTCCCCGACGCCTCGCACAAGGTGGTGAAGGCGGGCGGCTCCTACTACGCCCCGGACGTCCTGCTGGCCTACCTCGAGGAGCTGTCGTCGTACTACGCGGCCAACAAGGACTCCGCGGACAAGGCGGGCCGGGAGATCATGGACGGGATCCTCCAGCGCAAGGAGATCGGCGAAGGGAAGCTCACCCGGGACATGCTGGAGGTGGCCACCACCCGGTTCCTGGAGGCCTACGTCGGCATCCCGCACGATCCCACGCGCAAGATGGGGCGCCACCCCGATCTCGACTCCATCGAGCTGGCCTTCTATTACTACCGCCTCAAGGGGAACCGCGACGTGCTGGACATCGCCCTGCACCTCCTGACGGAGATGGCCCGGGGCGGCATCCGCGACCATCTGGGAGGCGGCTTCCACCGCTCGGCGGCCGACGCCGCGTGGAGGGTGCCGGCTTTCGAGAAGCTGCTCTCGGTCAACGCCGAGATGCTGCAGGCGTACACCCACGTCTACAAGCTCACCGGCAACGGCGTCTATCTCGGGATCGCCGACGGGATCGCCGACTACGTGACCGGGACGCTCGCCGATCCCGGCGGCTGGTTCTACGCCTACCAGGCGGCCGACGCGCGCAGCGGCGAGGACGGGGACCACTACACTTGGACCCTGGAGGAGGCCCGCGCCGCGCTGGACGACGAGGAGGAGGCGATCGTGGTGTCCGCCTACGACCTGGGCGAGCTCGGGGAGATGGTGGACACGGCCCCGCGCCGCAACGTCCTGTTCGTCCAGGAAGGCCCCAAGGTGCTCTCGGAGCGTCTGGGGATGGAGGAGGACAAGGTGGCCGCGCTGCTGGAGACCGGGCGCCGCAAGCTCCTCGCCGCACGCGCCGCGAGGCCCGTCCCCGACACGGGCAGGGTGCTGATCACCGAGGCCAACGCGGCCATCGGAGCATCTCTCCTGCTGGCGGGGGACGCGCGGGGCCGCGAGGAGCGCAGGACGGCCGGGCTCCGGGCGATCGACGCCGCCTGGGAGAAGGCCCGCGACCCCCGGTCGGGGCTGATGGACAGGGCCTGGACGCCGGAAGGCGGGCGCTCCGGCCACGCCGAGCTCTTCGCGGACCAGGCGGCCATGGTCCGGGCCCTCGTCGCCGCGCACGAGAGCACGGGTCGGGCAGAGTACCTGGACCGGGCCCGGCAGCTCGCCGAGGCTGCGGGCAAGGCGTTCGCCGACTCGTTCGAGGGGGGATGGATGGACCGGATCTACGAGGCGGACGCGCCGGGGCTGGCTTCGTGGCCTCTGCGATCGATCCGCGACAACGCGCTGTTCGCCGAGTCGCTGATCCGGCTCCGCTACCTGACCGGGGAGGCCGAGGACGGGCCGCTGGTCCGCGCCGCGCAGACGGCCCTGGAGTCGTGGGCCGACGAGTACGCGCGGTACAAGGAAGCGGCCGCGCCGTACGCCCTGGCCGTGGAGAAGGCCCTGACGCCGCCGCTGGAGGTGGTGATCGCCGGATCCCCGGCCGACGAAGGGTACGACGCCGTGGAGGTGAAGGTCCGGGCCCTGTACCATCCGTGGAAGATGGTGCGCAGGGTGCCGCGGGGGGACGCGGCGCTGGCGGCGCGCGGCGCAGCGCCGGCAGAGGGGGCCGCCTCGTACCTGTGCTCGGGCGCCCGCTGTGCCGGGCCCTACACCGGCCAGGACGATCTGCGCGAGCGCCTGGCCGCCTTCCTGAGCGGGAAGGAGCCTTCCGCCGGCCCCGACGGCGCCGGCGAGAAGCGCCCGGAGGGGGAGCGGTGAGGGCCGAGATCGGGATCGTGGGAGGCTCCGGCCTCTACGACGCGCGGGAGATCTCCGGTCTGGAGGAGGTGAGCCTCTCCACCCCCTTCGGCGAGCCATCCGGGCCCTACGCGGTGGGGGAGATGGAGGGACGCAAGGTCGCCTTCCTGGCCCGCCACGGCCGGGGACACAGGCTGGCCCCCGGAGAGATCAACTTCCGCGCCAACATCTACGGGTTCAAGCTGCTGGGCGTGGAGCGGATCCTGTCGGCGGGGGCCGTGGGGAGCATGAAGGAGTCGATCCATCCCACCCATCTGGTGTTCCCTGATCAGTTCGTCGATCTGACCAAGGGCCGGCCCTCCAGCTTCTTCGGGCAGGGGCTGGTGGCCCACGTCGCGTTCGCCGACCCGGTCTGTCCGGTCCTTCGGGCCCACGCCGCCGCCTCCGCCCGCGCCGCGGGCGCCACCGTCCACGACGGGGGCGCGTACGTCTGCATCGAGGGCCCTCAGTTCTCCACCCGGGCCGAGTCGAACATCTACCGCTCCTGGGGCGTGTCGGTGATCGGGATGACCAACGTCCAGGAGGCGAAGCTGGCCCGCGAAGCGGAGATCTGCTACGCCACCATGGCCCTGGTCACGGACTTCGACTGCTGGCACGTGTCCGAGCAGCCGGTCACCGTGGAGGCGCTCCTGGACAGCCTCAGGGCCAACGCGGCGACGGCGCGCCGCGTCATCGCCCGGGCGGTGGCCTCCCTGCCGGCCCGCTCCTGCGGCTGCGGCACCGCGCTGAGGGACGCCCTGATCACCGATCCCGGCGTCGTCCCGGCGCCGGTGCGCGAGCGGCTCGCTCCCATCGTCGGCAAGTACCTTGCCTGAGGTCGTCATGCCCGTGCTGGTGGTCGGCTCGGTGGCCTTCGACAGCATCGAGACGCCGTTCGGCGCCCGCAGCGAGATGCTGGGCGGGGCGGCGACCTACTTCTCGCTGGCCGCGTCGTACTTCGCGCCGGTGCAGGTCATCGCCGCGGTGGGAGAGGACTTCCCCGACCGCCACCGCCGGCTCCTGGAGAGCCACGGCGTGGATCTCGGCGGCCTGGCGACCCTGCCCGGCGAGACCTTCCGGTGGTCGGGACGCTACTCCTTCGACCTCAACGCCCGCGACACCCTCGAGACGCGGCTGGGAGTGTTCGAGTCGTTCGCGCCCCGCGTCCCGGAGGGGATGCGGCGGCCGGAGTTCCTGTTCCTGGGCAACATCGACCCCGATCTGCAGCGCGGCGTGCTCGAGCAGGTGGGCAGGCCGCGGCTGGTGGGGTGCGACACGATGAACTTCTGGATCGAGGGGAAGCCCGAGGCGCTGCGCCGCACGCTGGCCGGGGTGGACCTGCTGGTCATCAACGACAGCGAGGCGCGCGAGCTGGCCCGCGAGCCCAACCTGGTGCGCGCCGCCGCGGCCATCCGGGCCATGGGGCCCCGCACGCTCATCGTCAAGCGCGGAGAGTTCGGGGCGGCCGCGTTCGGCGCGACGACCCCCTTCGCCGTCCCCGCGCTTCTGCTGGACGCGGTGCAGGACCCCACCGGCGCGGGGGACTCGTTCGCCGGCGGCCTGATGGGCTACCTGGCGGCTCACGCCGCCGGCGGCGCCGCCATCACCGACGGCATGATGCGTCGGGCCATCGCCATGGGCAGCGTCATGGCCTCCTTCACCGTTCAGTCGTTCGGGGTGGACGGCCTCGTCGGGCTCTCCCGGGAGCGGATCGACGAGCGGTTCGAGCAGTTCCGCCGCCTCTCGCACCTCGGCGAGGCGTGAGCCCCGCCGCTCCGCTCATCGCTCACCTCATCCTGCTTCCGATCTCCGCCCTGGTGGCGGCGCTCGCGGCCAGGGCCGCAGGGACCCCGTGGCTGCTGGCGCCTCTGGCCGCCCTGCCCGCCTGGGCGGCCATGGCC
>DATEEA010000102.1:0-7349 GCA_035281445.1 Candidatus Polarisedimenticolia bacterium | reverse complement strand
ACCAGGGCCTTGAGGGCGAAGTTGGACTCCAGCGATGCGCGCGGCGAGCCGACGCCGACAACGCCCGATCCCGCCATGGCCAGCGGCGCCAGGCGCCGCACGGCCTCGGCCGGCTCCAGCGGCGCGCGCGGTCCTCCGGCGGCGCCCGCTCCCAGGCAGCCCCGCAGGCGGGCGGCGTGATGGATCCCCTCGTATCCGTAGCGGCCCCGGTCGCACAGGAACCACCGGTTGATCTGATGGTGGTACCGGGCCCTCACGCGGCGCAGCGTCCCCGCCCGCGCTCCGGGGATGGTGTTGCACCCGAGGCTGCAGTGCGGGCAGACCGAAGGAGCGGTCATCAAATCCCACGGGCGGGCGTAGTGGCGCGCCTGGGTCTTGTCGGTGAACACCCCCGTGGGGCAGACCTCCACCAGGTTGCCGCTGAACTCGCTCTCCAGCACCCCGTCGCGCGCCCGGCCGAAGTAGACGGCGTCGTGGGCCCCGAAGACGTCGAGGTCGGTCCCTCCGGCCACCCCCTGGTAGTAGCGGACGCACCGGTAGCACTGGATGCAGCGGTTCATCTCGTGCGCCACCAGCGGTCCGAGATCCTGGTTGCGGTGGGTGCGCTTGGGGAACCGGTGCCGCCGCCGCACGTGCCCCGCCATCACCGTCATGTCCTGGAGATGGCACTCACCGCCCTCGTCGCACACCGGGCAGTCGTGCGGGTGATGGATCATCAGCCACTCGATCACCCGGGCCCGGAAGGCGGCGGCCTCGGGGTCCCGGATGGACATCCTGGTGCCGTCGGCCGCGGGTGTCATGCAGGCCATCACCAGGCGCCCCGCACCGCGCTCCTCGTCCTGCCGGTCCCTGAACTGCTTGACCGCGCACTGACGGCACGCCCCGATCGACCCCATCGCCGGGTGCCAGCAGAAGTAGGGAAGGTCGAGCCGGTGGGAGAGACACACCTCCAGGAGGTTGCGGGAGGGATCGGCCTCGTAGGAGGTCCCGTCGATCCAGAGGGTGGCCATCAGGCCGCGGCCCTGAGGGAATAAGGGCACCGGCCGTCCGTGACGTGCCGGCGGAAGTCGTCGCCGAACAGCAGCAGAGCGCTCTGCAGCGGCTCGGCGGCCCCGGGGGCCAGCGCGCAGTAGGTGCTGCCAGGGGCCAGCGAGGCCGCCAGCTCCGCCAGGGTCTCCACGTCCTCGGGGCGGCCGTGTCCTGATTCCAGAGCGGAGAGCAAGTCGGCCGCCCAGCGGAGCCCTTCCCGGCAGGGAGTGCACCAGCCGCACGACTCCTGAGCGAAGAAGGTCTCCAGGTTGAGCACCATCCCCACGGGGCAGGTGCGATCGTCGAGCGCCACGATGGTGCCGGTCCCCAGCCGGCTTCCCGCGAGGGCCACGGCGTCGAACTCCATGGCCACGTCGAGCTGGCCGGCGGAGAGGAAGTCGGTCGAGGCGCCGCCGGGGAGGAAGCCGCGCAGCCGCAGTCCCTCGCGCATCCCGCCGGCATGCCCCTCGATCACCTCCCTCGCGGTCACCCCCATGGGAAGCTCCCAGAGCCCCGGACGGCGCACCTTGCCGCTGGCGCCGTAGAGCTTGGTCCCCGCGTCGGCTCCTCGTCCCAGCGACCGGAACCAGGCCGGCCCGCGGGCGACGATGTGAGGGATGTTGCAGAGAGTCTCCACGTTCTGCACGACGGTGGGACGCCCCCACAGGCCCGAGGCCTGAGGGAAGGGCGGCTTGGCGCGGGGCGTGGCGCGGCGGCCCTCCAGGGCGTTGAGGAGGCCGGTCTCCTCTCCGCACATGTATCGTCCGGCGCTGACGTGCAGCCTCAGGTCGAGCGACCATCCGGAGCCGAGGATGTCGCGGCCGAGCCAGCCCGCGGCCGCGGCTTCGGCGATGGCCGCGCGCAGCCGCCGCGCCGCGAGCCGGTACTCCCAGCGCAGGAAGATCCAGGCGTGCTCCGCCTGGATGGCGTACGAGGCGAGGATCATCCCTTCGAGGAGCTGGTGGGGGTTGCCTTCCAGCAGCAGCCGGTCCTTGAACGTGCCCGGCTCCATCTCGTCGGCGTTGGCCACCAGGTGCCTGGGCCGGGGAGCGTCCGGTCCGGCGGGGACGAAGCTCCACTTCAGCCCCGTGCCGAAGCCGGCCCCTCCGCGGCCGCGCAGGCCCGAGTCCTTCACCACCTGGATGATCTCGGACGGGGTCATCTCTCCCAGCGCCTTGCGCACGGCCTGATAGCCGCCGGCGGCGGCGTAGTCGGCCAGCGGGAGCGCGTCGCCCGAGCGGGGGATGAGGCCGGTGAGCGGCTTCATGGGTATCTCGCCAGGATGGAGGCGGCTCCCTCGGGCGTCGCCTCCCTGTGGAGGTCCTCGTCCACCATGAGAGCCGGGGCGTGATCGCAGTCGCCGAGACACTGGATGGGAAGCAGCGTGAAGCGCCCGTCGGGGCTGGTCCCCCCGCGCGGCGCCCCCGAGGCCCTGGACAGCGCCTCGCGCAGCCGCTCGCAGCCCATGATCCAGCAGCTCACGCTCTCGCACACCAGGACGACGTGGCGCCCCACGGGCCGGCGGAAGATCAGGTTGTAGAAGGTGGCCACCGCGTCCAGCTCGGCCTCGCTCATTCCCAGGATCGACGCCACCTCGCGCAGCGCATCGTCCGGCACGTGCCCCCGGCGCTCCTGCACCAGCCGCAGAGCGTCGAGGCAGGCGGCCCTGGGCGAGGGCATGCGCGCGGCCTCCTGCGCGATGGCCTGCCTTTCCTCCTTGGTGAGGCTCACCGATCCACCTCGCCCATCACGAAGTCGATGCTTCCCAGGATGGCCATCAGATCGCTGATCAGCAGCCCGCGCGCCATCACCGGCAGCATCTGGAGGTGGGGGAACGATGGAGCGCGGATGCGCATGCGGTAGGGGTGCACGTCGCCGTCGCTGACGGCGAAGTAGGTCATCATCCCCTTGGACGCCTCCACGAACGAGGCCGCTTCCCCTGCCGGGATGACCGGTCCCCAGCTCACGTTGAGGAAGTGGTCGATGAGGGTCTCGATGTCGAGCAGCGTGCGATCCTTCGGCGGCGGCGTGGTCAGGGGATGGTCCGCCTTGACCGGCCCTTCGGGCATCCCATCCAGGCACTGGCGGATGATCCGCAGGCTCTGGCGCATCTCCTCCACCCGCACCACGGCGCGCGCGTAGCAGTCCCCTCCCTCCGCGGTCGGGACCTCGAAATCGAGCTGGTCGTAACCGCCGTAGGGGCGGCGCTTGCGGGCGTCCCAGGCGAGCCCGCAGGCCCTCAATCCGGGGCCGGTGACGCCCCAGTCGATCGCCTCGTCCAGCGTGTAGGCGCCCACGCCCCGGGTGCGGGCGCGGAAGATGGCGTTGCCCATCACCATGGCGTCGTACTCCCTGAGCCTGGGGGGGAGGTACTCCAGGAAGCGTCTCACCATGCCGTCCCACCCCTGCGGGAGGTCGGCGGCCACGCCTCCGATCCGGAACCACCCCGGGTGCATGCGGAAGCCGCACACAGCCTCGATGATCTCCAGGACCCGCTCGCGGTCGCTGAACATGTAGAAGACGGGCGAGAGCGCGCCCAGGTCCTGGGCGAACGTGCCGTACCAGACCAGGTGGCTGGCGATGCGGAACAGCTCGCACAGCAGGATGCGGATGACCGCGGCGCGCGGCGGCACCTCGATGCCCGCCAGCCGCTCCACCGCGGTGAGGTAGGCCATGTTGTTGAGCGTCCCGCCGAGGTAGTCGACGCGATCGGTGTAGGGTATGTAGGTGTGCCAGCTCTGCCGCTCGGCCATCTTCTCCGCGGCGCGGTGGTGGAAGCCGATGTCGGCCACCAGGTCCACGATCCTCTCGTCCTCGAGCTGGAGGATGAGCCGGAGGACGCCGTGGGTCCCGGGGTGCTGGGGCCCCAGGTTCAGGAACATCGTCTCCACGCCGTCGCGCTCCTCCGCCAGGCCCCACTCGTGGGGATGGAAGCGCATCCGGTCGTGCAGGACGGCCGTCTTCTCCTCGGACAGATCGAACGGTCCCATCTCGGTGGCGCGCGCCGGGTGCTCGCGGCGCAAGGGGTGGCCGCGCCAGTCGGCGGGCATGAGCAGGCGGCGCAGCCGGGCGTGCCCGTCGAACCGGACGCCGAACATGTCCCAGGCTTCGCGCTCGTACCACGCGGCCGAGGGCCAGAGGCCGGTCACCCCTGGAGCGGAGGGGAATTCTCCTTCCAGGGGCACCTGCACCCGCAGCGGCTCGGAGCGGTCCAGCGAGAGCAGGTGGTACACGAGGGTGAAGTCGGGGCGCGGCGCCGGCGGGCGGTCACGGCGCTGCCGCTCGTCGATGACCGTCAGGTCGTAGAGCATGCGCCAGCGCCCCGGCGACTCGCGCTTGAGCCAGGCCAGAAGGCCATGCGCGTCCCGCGGCGGCACCCGCAGGGTGGACACGCCGTCGGCGGAGTCCACCGGCTCGGCGTGCGTGCCGGGCGGCCCGGCCAGGGCCGGATCGATCGGCTCGGCGCGCGCGGCGCCTCCCGGCCCGCCCGCGCGGTGCTGCTGCATGGAGAGCTCCTAGACGTGGTCGGGGTGCCGGAGATCCACCGTGGCCATGCGGAGGCCGCGCCGGGCCTCCCGCTGCTCCGGCATCGCGGGCCGGACCACCTCCTGCGGCCCCACCCACCAGCTCAGCGGGCGGCGCTCGCGGCCGACGGCCTGCTGCAGGAGGAGGATCCCCTCGGTGAGCGCCTCGGGACGCGGCGGACAGCCCGGGACGTACACGTCCACGGGCAGGAACGAATCGACCCCCTGGACCACGCTGTAGACGTCGTACATGCCGCCGGAGTTCGCGCAGGAGCCCATGGAGATCACCCAGCGGGGCTCCATCATCTGAGCGTGGAGGCGGGCGATGACCGGCGCCATCTTCAGGAAGACCGTGCCGGCGACGACCATCACGTCGGCCTCGCGGGGCGTGCCACGGATCACCTCCGACCCGAAGCGCGCCAGATCGAACTTGCTGGTGATGCTGGTGGCCATCTCCACGTAGCAGCAGGAGAGGCCGAAGTTGAAGGGCCAGAGGGAGTGGCTGCGTCCCCAGGCCACGAGGTCTTCCAGCCGCGCCAGCAGCACCGGGCGGCGTTCCGCCTCCTCCCGCGCGGCGGCGACGGCGGCGGCGGTCTGCGGGCTCACCGCCCGGTCCCGCGGAGATCCGGCCGGGCGCCCCAGTCCAGCGCCCCGGATCTCCAGAGATAGGCCAGCGCCGCTCCCAGCAGGAGAATGAAGACCAGGATCCCGGCGTAGCCCGCCCGGCCGAGGTCGCGCGCCACCAGGGCCCAGGCGAAGAGGTAGATCGCTTCGAGGTCGAAGAGGACGAACAGGACCGCCACCAGGTAGAAACGGGCGGCCAGCGGCCGGCGCGCCCCGCCGATCAGGGGCGAGCCCGCCTCGTAGGGCCGATCCGTCCCCCGCTCCCGGTGGCGCTCTCCCAGCAGATGGGAGAGTCCCAGCATGGCGGCGGCCAGGAGGACAACGGCGACGGCATGGACGGCGAGGGGCCACAGGGGCATCCGCGGCTTCTCCCTTGCTCGTCGACCCGCGAATCCCCGGATTCCGTCGGCTCTCGGAGATGATCAGAGACGGTGGAACAGGCTTTCACTATGCACGCGCGTCCGGCGCGTGTCAACCACGCGGGCCGCGTCTCGCGCGGGGGATCGGGCGGCGCAGCACGGCGCGCGCGGGGGCGCCGTCGGCGCCGGGGATGAGAAGAGGCAGGGCGAGGAGCTCCCACCGGCCCGGCCCGGCCGCGGAGAGATCGAGGCACTCCAGGATGGCCACCCCCGCCTGCAGGAGCACCACGTGGGCGGGGAGGGCGGCGTCCTCCACGGCGTCGAGGGAGAGTCCGTCGGTCCCCACCAGGAGGATCCCCCGCAGGACCAGGGCGCGCGCCGCCTCGGCGGAGAGCACCGGGGCGCCGCGGAAGAGGATCCTGGGAGGCGCCGAAGCCGGCAGGGCACGGACGTGGCGCGGCAGGACGCGAGGGGCGGAGGCCTCGACCACCAGCGCCGGGCCGATCAGCGCGTGCAGCGGCACCGACTCGACGCCGGGACCTTCCGCGGAGGCGGGGACATGGTTCGGTCCGTCCACGTGCGTTCCGGCGTGGGCGCTCAACGACAGGCGGGTCACGCGGGCAAGGTCCCCCCGCCCCGGATCCGAGACCAGCGCGATCTCCACGGAGGGATCGCCGGGGAACACGGCGGTACCGCCCCCCAGGGGCCTGCTGATGTCGAGAAGACGCTGTGGGCCGGCGCGGCGGAGCCGCTCAGCGCGGCGGCGGGACGGGGGTCTGCTGAGGAGGCGCATCGGACTCGGTCGCGGGGATCATGACGGGATCGGGGATCCGGTCCAGCTCCTGGAACTCGACGTCCACGAACGGGATGGGCATCTCCCTGCCGTCCCCCTCCCAGTAGGGATTGATGAAGAAGTTGAGAGGGGTCTCCTGCTTCGGGGCCGGCTTCAGCTTGATGTCGCGCCCGATGGAGACGGCGACGCGGTTCTCGTCCAGCGATCCGAAGTAGTAGCCGCGCCGCGCCTCGTGGCGCGCCCCTTCGAACGGATCGGCGGGGAGCCAGCCGATCCCCTCGATGTAGAACTCGGCCCAGCCGTGGTAGCCGGTGATCTTGCCGGTCTTGATCCCCGTGGGGATCTTCATCCCCATCACCGTGCGGGCGGGGATCCCTTCCGCGCGGCAGAGACCCACGAAGGCGGCCGCCATGTCCACGGCGTCCCCCTTCAACTCTCTCAGCACGAACTCCAGGTTCCCGTAGCCCGCCCCCCGCACCTCGGACACGTTGTCGATGGGGACGACGTTCTCGATCACGTACTCGTAGATCGCCCTCGCCTTGTCCAGAGGCCTGCGCCTGCCCGAGGTGGCCTTGGAGGCTCTGGAGCGCACCTCCCTGGTGACCGGAGTCATCCGTTCCGGCGCGAGCCACCGGTCGCGCAGCGCCTTGAGCTCTTCCTCCCCGGGCGGCTGGCCGGAAGGGGCCGGACTCTCGTTGCGTATCTCGCGCCGCTCGACGTCCATGCGGAAGCTGACCTGCATCGGGACGCCGCCGCGCGCCCCCCCCTCCATGTGCATGAAGATGTTGCCGGTCTCGGGGTCGGAGTCCTGATTCATGGCGTAGGCGGAGTTGACCACGAGGTTGTGGAGGCTCTGATGGCTGCCGGCGGGCGGGTAGGGGAACCAGTAGTCCATGTGCACGAGGTTCTTGGGGATGCTGTTGTAGACGTAGCGGATGTTCAGGTTGAAGAGGCGCTGGCGCGGCGCGGAGGGGGCGGTCTCCTTCGGCACCGGGGCGTTCGCCGCGGCGGGGGCGGCGG
>DATEEA010000101.1:0-56828 GCA_035281445.1 Candidatus Polarisedimenticolia bacterium | reverse complement strand
CCTCGCCGGCGGCGCCCGGTGGGCGACCGCCTCGGGGCGCTTCCGGCTGGAGACCGTGGTGGTGAAGGGGACGCGCGAGGCCGCGATCCCGGAGATCCAGGCGCTGGTCGAGGAGTGGATGGGACGCAACATCCTGACCATCGACTTGATGGCCGTGGAGCGCAAGGTGCGGGAGCATCCCTGGATCGGGTCGCCGGGCTGGGTGCGCATCCAGCGCCGGCTCCCCTCGTCGGTGCTCATCACGTTGAAGGAGCGGGAGGCCGGCGGCCTGGCCCTGCTCGACGGCGCGGTGTGGCTGCTGGACACGGCGGGCCTTCCCATCGACCGCTACGGCCCCCGCTACGCACACCACGACTTCCCGCTGGTCAAGGGGCTGGAGGGATTCAGCCGCTCGCGCCCCGAGGAGGCGGTCCGGCTGAAGGACGCCCTGGGCCGGGCGGTGCGCGTGGCGCG
This sequence comes from Candidatus Polarisedimenticolia bacterium, assembly GCA_035281445.1. GTDB lineage: Bacteria > Acidobacteriota > Polarisedimenticolia > JACPZX01 > DASXTC01 > DATEEA01. Next base: position 56,375 of record DATEEA010000101.1, on the reverse strand, counting down.
CGAGCTGAAGGCCCGCGACGCCGTCTTCTACGAGCAGGTCTCGGAGATCGACGTGGCGCAGCCCCACGAGGTGGTGCTCAGGCTGGACGACGAGGAGTACGACCTGCGCCTGTCCGCCGAGGAGCCCCTCCGCAACCTGGAGAACTACCTGGTTCTGAGAGACAGGATCGCCGGCTCGGACAGCGGCGCGATCGAGTACGTGGACCTACGCTGGCAGGATCGCGTCGCCGTGATGCCCGCAGCGGACGGACCGCAACGCAACGGAGGAGAGTAGATGGTTCGTAAGAACGACCGGTTCGTCGTGGGCCTCGACATCGGGACCACCAAGATCTGCTGCGTCATCGCGGAGAAGAAGGAGGACGGCGGCCTCGACGTTGTGGGGATCGGGCGCTCCGCGTCGCGCGGCCTGCGCAAAGGCGTGGTGGTCAACGTCGATCAGACGGTGGACGCGCTCAAGGCGGCCGTGGAGGAGGCGGAATTGATGGCCGGAGTCAGCGTGGAGCGGGCCTTCGTGGGGGTGGCCGGCGGCCACATCAAGGGCTTCAACAGCCGGGGCGTCATCTCCATCGCCGGGAGGGAGCGCGAGGTGACCCGCGACGACGTGGACAGGGTCATCGAGTCGGCGCGGGCCGTTCAGCTTCCCACCGACCGCATCATCTTCCACGCCGTCCCCCAGGACTTCATCCTCGACGAGCAGGACGGCATCCGCGATCCGGTGGGGATGAACGGCTCGCGCCTGGAGGCCAACGTCCACATCGTGACCGGCGCCATCCCCTCTCTCAGCAACATCACCAACTGCGTCAACCGCGCGGGGATCGAGGTGGTGGAGATGGTCCTGGAGCAGCTCGCGGCCGCCGAGACCGCCCTCACCCACGACGAGAAGGAGCTAGGCGTGGCCCTGGTGGACATCGGCGGCGGGACCACGGATCTGGCCATCTTCGAGCACGGCGCCATCTGCCACACCGCGGTGCTTCCCACGGGCGGCGACCACTTCACCAACGACATCGCGGTGGGGCTCCGCACGCCCGTGCCGGAGGCCGAGAGGATCAAGGTGAAGTACGGGTGTGCCCTGGCCAGCCTGGTGGACGACCACCAGACCATCGAGGTCCCCAGCGTGGGGGGGCGCAAGCCCAGGGTCCTCTCGCGCCACATCCTGTGCGAGATCCTCCAGCCGCGCACCGAGGAGATCTTCAACCTGCTGCAGGAGGAGATCGCCCGGGCCGGCTACGAGGAGAGTCTCACCTCGGGGCTGGTGGTGACCGGCGGGGGGGCCATCCTGGAGGGCGTGCCGGAGATCGCCGAGCAGATCTTCGATCTGCCGGTGCGCCGCGGCTCTCCCACCGGCATCGGAGGCCTGGTGGATGGCGTGAGCACGCCGGTCTTCTCCACCGCCGTGGGGCTGGCCATGTACGGGGCCGACGCTCCGGCCCAGACCCAGAGATTGACCGTGCCCACCTTCCTGCTGGGGAAGGTGGGAGTGAAGATGAAGTCCTGGTTCAGCGAGTTGTTCTGATGGGTTCGATGGATCGATGTGCTGCGGCGACCGTACGGCGGAACGCGACGCGCCAGGGGAAGCCGGTGACTGCCCAACGACAGGATCGGGGGACGCGATGATCAGGATGGACGACGGCAAGGACGGGACGAGGGGAAAGGTGAAGCTCAGCTTCGAGGACGAGCCGGTGCTGGGCGCGAAGATCAAGGTCATCGGCGTGGGCGGCGGCGGCTCCAACGCGGTCAACCGGATGATCATGGCCAAGATGTCGGGAGTGGACTTCCTGGTGGCCAACACCGACTGCCAGGCCCTCAAGAGCGCCAAGGCCCCGGTCAGGGTGCAGATCGGCAGCAAGCTGACCAAAGGGCTGGGCGCCGGCTCCAATCCCGAGGTCGGGCGGCAGGCCGCCCTGGAGGACACTGAGAAGCTGCTGGAGGTCCTGCACGGGGCGGACATGGTGTTCATCACCACCGGCCTGGGAGGCGGCACCGGAACCGGCGCCACGCCGATCGTGGCCAACCTGGCTTCCGAGCTGGGAGCCCTGGTGGTGGCGGTGGTGACCAAGCCGTTCTCCTTCGAGGGGCGCAAGCGGCGCGAGCAGGCCGAGCTGGGGCTGCGCGAGCTGAGGGAGTGCGTGGACACCGTGATCTGCATCCCCAACGAGAGGCTGCTGAGCACCGTGGACCGCAACACGTCGCTCCAGGCCGCGTTCCTCATCGCCGACGATGTCCTGCGGCAGGCGGTGCAGGGCATCTCGGACCTCATCACCATCCCCGGGGAGATCAACCTCGACTTCGCCGACGTGAAGACCATCATGAGCGGCATGGGGATGGCCTTGATGGGCACCGGCATCGCCACGGGCGAGCGCCGGGCCACCGAGGCGGCGCAGAGGGCCATCTCCTCGCCGCTGCTCGAGGACGCCACCATCGACGGCGCCCGCGGCGTGCTCATCAACATCACGGGCGGCCCCTCCATGACGCTGTTCGAGGTGGCCGAGGCGTCCAACCTCGTGCACGAGGCGGCGCACGACGAGGCCAACATCATCTTCGGCACGGTCATCGACGAGAAGATGGGGGACGCCATCAAGGTGACGGTCATCGCCACGGGCTTCCGCGAGTCGCGCCAGCGGGAGGAGACCCAGCGGACCGCGGCCGCCCACCGCCGGCCGGCCGCTCCGGCGCGGCTGGAAGGGGAGCCTGCCGCCGAGAAAGGGAAGCCGGAAACGCCGTTCCTGCGCAAGGGGCAGCAGAACCGGGCGCCGGCCTTCACCGCCGACGAGGGGGGCTACGGCCCCAACTTCACCAACCTGCGCGACGACCTGGACGTGCCGACCTTCCTTCGCCGCCAGATGGACTGAAGCCTGCGGCCGGCCGCGGACGCTGCGCGGCCGGCCGCTCAGGAGAGCGGCTTCAGGACCATCCGGCCGTACGCGATGAAGGCCAGGAGGAGGCCCAGCGCGACGCTCAAAACGATGGGCGGGATCTCGCGGTACTGGACGTGCACCCAAACGAACACGAGGCTCTCGATCGCCAGGATCGCGGCGGCCACCACCGTGAGCACCGGCTTCCAGTGGAAGGCGGCGGGGAGGATCAGGCCGGCCGTGCAGACGAGTTCGACGATGCCGAGGGTCATCCAGGCCTCCCGCGGCAGCGCACCAAAGGACGGGACCCCCTCGCTCGCCTTGTCGAACAGGAAGACCTTCATGATGCCCGACGCTCCGTACAGGAGCGCGGCGAGGACCTGCAAGGCCCACAACAGGACGTTCATGGCGTGCCCTATCCCGGTCTTCCCGGGGCGCGCAGGGCGGCTCTTCCTGCGCCATCCCCGTCCCGGATGCACTGCATGACGCACGGCTCGGTGCGCCGGCCCTTCCCCGCCTAGCGGTGCTGAAAGAACCCCGGAGGGCGCCGGCCCCCCGGGGTCTTCGAGTCCTCCTCCTCCGCGGCCGAGCCGCGGGAGGAAGCGTGGCTAGTCCAGCTTGGTGAGCTCGACGCGCCGGTTCTGGGCGCGTCCTTCCTTGGTCTTGTTGTCGGCCACCGGCTTGTTCTCGCCGTACCCCTTGGCCGCCATGCGCGATGGGTCGATCCCCTTCGCTTCCAGGTAGCTCTTCACCGATTCCGCGCGCCGCTGGCTCAGCTCCTGGTTGTGGGCCGCGGCCCCGGAGCTGTCGGTGTGCCCGCCGATCTCCACCCGCACTTCGGGCCAGTCCTTCAGCGAGGCGGCCACCTTCTCCAGCACGGCGACCGACTCGGGTGTGATGTCGGCCTTGTTGGTCTCGAAGTTCACCCCTTCCAGGACCAGGGTCCGGCGCTCGGCCTGGAACAACGGCTCCGCCTTCGGGACGCTGGGGCAGCCGGCCGCGTCCACGGGGGTGCCGCGGCGGGTGTCCGGGCACTGGTCGATCCCGTCTGGTACGCCGTCGTGGTCGCTGTCCACCGGGCAGCCGTAGGCGTCCACCTTGGCCCCGCGCGGCGTGTCGGCGCAGCGGTCCAGGCCGTCGAAGACCCCGTCGCCGTCGCTGTCGCTGGTGCAGCCGTCGGCGCCCACCTTGGCTCCCTTGGGTGTATCGGGGCACTTGTCCTTGCCGTCGGGCACCCCGTCGCCATCGCCGTCCTTCGGGCAGCCGGCCTTGTCCACCGGCCATCCCTTCGGCGTGTCGGCGCACTGGTCTATGCCGTCGTACACGCCGTCGCCGTCGGAGTCCACCGGGCAGCCGGCCGCGTCCACCTTGGCCCCGCGCGGCGTGTCCGGGCACGAGTCGTTCCGATCCGAGACCCCGTCGTTGTCGGAGTCGGCGGCCGGGCCGCCGCCGAAGGTCCAGGCCAGCCCGAACATCCCTTCGATGTTGTTCTGCTTCTCGTCCACGTCTTCCCCGACGTCGACCGAGACGTAGCGCCCCTCGAACCGCAGGCCGAAGTGCCGGCTGACGCCGACCCGCAGGCCGCCGCCGGCGTTCAGGCCGAGATCGGTCGAGTCGCCGAGGTCCTCCACGTCCACTTTCTCGCTCCCCACACCCACGGTGATGAAGGGGCGCAGCCTGGCCCCGGCACGGAAGTTCCACAGGGCGTTGAGCCGGATGGAGTCGATAGTGAAGTCCTGCTCGGGGACGGTCAGTCCGCCAAACGTGAACTCCGAGGTCTCGGACTCGAAGCGCTGGAACGACCCCTCCAGGCTGAACAGCGGCGTGAAGAAGTAGCCGATGCGTCCGCCGAACAGGATGTCGTCATCGGGCTCGAGCGGCTCGTAGTCATCGGGCCATCCGAAGCCTCCGTACAGCCCCAGCTCCCAGTCCCCCTTCTCCCCCCCGCTGTCCGCCGCGTGGACAGGAACCGCGGCGAGCAGCAGGACGACCAGTGCGGCCGGAAACACCTTGGTCATGACGATCCCCCTACAGGTTGATGACGAGCGACGAGGTGAACACCGTGTCCAGCTCGTCGAGCTGGACGAGCACGTTCGTTCCCGTGTCGGCGCCGGCCGTGTCGAACAGATCCAGCTCCTCGAAGGACGGCTCGTTGTCCCACAGGAGCTGAAGGCTGACCTTGAGGGCCAGCCGGGAGTTCAACGCCACGGCGACGGAGTTGGTCATGACCGCGCGCACGTCGGAGGTTTCGTCGAGGTTCTCGTCCACGGTGAGGTCGTTGACGTACTGGGTCGTCTCGCCGAGCTTGTGCCAGTAGGACCAGGAGGCCCGCAGCCCCAGGAAGGTGTCGTCCATGTCGGGGTTGTCCACGACGTCCTCCTGCTTGGTGAAGGTCAGGGAGTAGTCGGTGCGGAACTTGACGACATCGGTGTCGCTCCAGAGGTTGCCCACACCCCCCACGGCGTTGTAGCGGTTCTCCACGCCGGCGAAGCGGTTGCGGTCCCAGCCCGCGCCGGCGAACCAGAAGAAGCGCGGACTGATCTTGCGGTCATAGCGGCCGTTGGCGAAGTAGTTCTCGGCGGTCAGCTCGCTGTCGTCGCGCACATCGAAGTCGTCCGCCGTGCCCACCGCGCGGCGGTTGGTCTTGGACTCGGAGCGGACGGCCCCGGCGTTGAGCTCGAAGGCGGAATCGCCCCAGTTGCGCCACAGCTTGTTCTTGAGTCCCAGCGTCTGGACCTCGGCGTTGCCGGCGGTGGCCACGAAGCTGAACTCGGCGGTGTCCTTCCAGCGGTCGTCGTCCGGGGCCTCCTGGGCCATGGACGGACGCGCCGCTGCGGCCACGGCGGCAAGAAAGAGCGCCAGAGCGAATGTCCTGGTCAAGACCGTCCTCCTGACGGCGCTGCCGAGGGGCGGGCCGTCGATCGGCCCGATGCAAGGGCGCCCATGCTACCCTCGCCGGCCGCGGCGCGCAAGCATCCGCCCGACTCGAGGAGCCACTGTGACCACCGTCCTGCTGCTGATTGTGTCCAATGTCTTCATGACCATGGCCTGGTACGGCCACCTCCGGTTCAAGGAAGCGGCCCTGTTCAAGGTGATCCTGGCGAGCTGGCTGATCGCTTTCCTGGAGTACTGCTTCCAGGTCCCCGCCAACCGCCTGGGCCACGGCGTCTTCTCGGCGGCCCAGCTCAAGACCATCCAGGAGATCGTCACCCTGGTGGTCTTCGGGGTCTTCTCCGTGGCCTACCTGGGAGAGCCGCTCCGCTGGAACCACGCGGCCGGGTTCGCCTGTCTCGTTGGCGCCGCCTTCTTCCTCTTCCACGAGTGAGCGGCTACTGGACTCGCCCCGGCGAGTCCGGGTATCCTCTGCCCTGACGGGCCTGACCCGTGCGACAGGACGACTTTCCAGAGGAGATTTGAATGGCCGCGAAGAAGCCAGCCAAGAAGACCGCCCGCAAGCCGAACGCCGCCTTCATGAAGCCGCTGCAGCCCGACGCCGCGCTGGCGGAGGTGGTCGGCTCCAAGGCGCTTCCCCGCACCGAGGTCACCAAGAAGCTCTGGGCCTACATCAAGAAGCAGGGCCTTCAGGACAGCAAGAACAAGAGGATGATCAACGCGGATTCGAAGCTGGGGCCCATCTTCGGCGGCAAGAAGCAGGTCAGCATGTTCGAGATGACCAAGCTGGTGAGCAAGCACCTGAAGTAGCCGACTCCGTAGGGGCCGCCGGACGACCCGCAGCGGCGCGGCGAGCGCCGCGGGGCGGCCCCCACGTCTTCCCCCCATCCCCTCCTAGCGCCGCTGGTCCAGCGGCACGTAGGACCGCTTGCTCTCTCCCAGGTAGATCTGCCTGGGCCGGGCGATCTTCTGATCGGGGTCGCGCAGCATCTCCTCCCACTGCGCGATCCAGCCCACGGTCCTGGCGATGGCGAAGAGGACCGGGAACATGTCCACGGGGAAGCCCATCGCCTGGTAGATGAGGCCGGAGTAGAAGTCCACGTTCGGGTAGAGGCGGCGAGAGACGAAGTAGTCGTCCTCCAGGGCTATCCGCTCCAGCTCCAGGGCGATGTCCAGAAGCGGGTTGCGGCCGGTCACCTCGAACACCTCGTCGGCCATCCGCTTGATGATCTTGGCCCGCGGGTCGTACGACTTGTAGACCCTGTGACCGAAGCCCATCAACCGCCCCTCGCCGCTCTTGACGCGGCGGACGAAGTCCGGGACGTTCTCCTTCGAGCCGATCTGGCGCAGCATACGCAGGACCGCCTCGTTGGCGCCCCCATGCAGCGGTCCGTACAGGGCGGCCGTGGCCGCGGCGATGGCCACGTAGGGGTCGGGGTGGGAGCTGCCCACGCTGCGCATGGCGTTGGCGCTGCAGTTCTGCTCATGGTCGGCGTGCAGGATGAACAGCACTTCCAGGGCCTTCTCCATGATCGGGTGGGGCTTGTACTTCAGCTCGGTGGTCCGGAACATCATGTTCAGGAAGTTGCCCAGGTACGACAGGTCGTTGTCGGGGTAGGCGTAGGGCATCCCGATGCTGTGCCGGTAGGAGAACGCCGCCAGGGTGGGCATCTTGGCGATGAGCCGGAAGGCCTGGTGCTTGCGGACCTCGGGGTCGGAGACGTTCTTCGCCTCGGGGTAATAGGTCGACAGGGCCCCCACCGTGCTCACCAGCATTCCCATGGGGTGGGCGTCGTACCGGAAGCTGTCCATCATGTGCTTCACGTTCTCGTGGATGAAGCTGTGATGGGTGATCTGGAAGATCCAGTCCTCGTGCTGCGAGCGGTTGGGCAGCTCGCCGAACAGCAGCAGGTAGGCGGTCTCGATGTAGGTGCTGCGCTCGGCCAGCTCCTCGATGGGGTAGCCGCGGTACCAGAGGATCCCCTTGTCTCCATCGATGTAGGTGACGCGGCTTCGGCAGGCGGCGGTGTTGGTGAAGGCCGGATCGTAGGTCATCAGCCCGAAATCCTCGGCCGAGGTCTTGATCTGCCTGAGATCGATGGCCCGGATGGTGTTGTCCTCGATCGGGATCTCGTAGGTCTTGCCGGTGCGGTTGTCGGTGATGGTCAGGGTCTGCCGCTGCATGCGCCCTCCGGGTCCGCGTCCAGGGTCGGTCATCGAGGCGGCGCTAGTCTACAACGGGCGACGCCGCTTGGGGCCGTGTGTATAATGCCCGTCCGCTCGCGGCGGGATGGACCGCCGGCGGCGCCGCGGAGACGCCATGTCGCGCCTCTACCTCCTGCTGGCCTTTCTGGTCACCATCCCCGCGCTGTGGCTCTGGGACAGCGGAGCCCACCCGGCCGCACCCCTGGCCGCCGTCCTGTTCGGCATCGCCATCCTCGGGGCGGCCTTCCTGCTGTCGTGGGCCGCCGAGGTGGCGCAGAAGGACATCTCCCAGGCCCTGGCCGTGGCCATCCTGGCCCTGATCGCCGTCCTGCCGGAATACGCCGTGGACATGACCCTGGCCTGGAAGGCGGCGCGCGAGCCGGAGTACGGCCATTACGCCCTGGCCAACATGACCGGGGCCAACCGACTGCTGGTCGGGGTGGGCTGGCCGGCGGTGGTGCTGCTCTGCCTGCTGCGCTTCAAGAAGAAGTCGGTGAAGCTGGAGACCTCCCACAGCAACGAGATCTTCTTCCTGGGGCTGGCCACGCTTTACTCCATCGTCATCCCCCTCAAGGGGAGCCTGGGACTGATGGACACCGCGGTGATGCTGGCCATCTTCGGGATGTACGCGGTGCGGGTGGCGGGAGCCGAGGTGCACGAACCGGAGCTGATCGGGCCGGCCAGGCTCATCGGCAACTTCAAGCCGGCCCAGCGGCGGCTGGCGTCCCTCTTCCTGTTCGCCTTCTCCGGGCTGGCCATCTTCGCCTCGGCCGAGCCGTTCGCCGAGGCGCTCATCGAGACGGGCAAGAGTTACGGGATCAGCGAGTTCCTGCTGATCCAGTGGCTCGCGCCGCTGGCCTCCGAGGCCCCCGAGTTCATCATCGCCCTCATCTGGACGTTCCGGGGGGACGCCCAGGCCGGCCTGGGGGCGCTGGTCTCCTCCAAGGTCAACCAGTGGACCCTCCTGGTCGGGACGATCCCGATCGTCTACTCCTTCAGCCTGGGCGCGCCGGGGGCGCTCCCGCTGGACACCAAGCAGGACCACGAGCTCTGGCTCACCGCCGCGCAGTCGCTCTTCGCCGTGGCCATCCTGGCCAACCTGAGCCTTTCCTGGTACGGGGCCCTCTGCCTGTTCGGTCTCTTCGCCCTCCAGCTCGTGTGGGAGGACATCCGGATGGAGGTGTCCGCCGTTTACGTGGTGCTGGCGATCCTGCTGGCCCTGCGCGACAGGAAGGTCTATCCCGGATTGTTCCGCACGGTGTTCCGCCGCTAGACTTCAGCATCCCCTTTCTTGCAAGGAGGATGTATGAAGGACAAGAAACTGGAGAACTTCCTCCAGGCCCAGCATGTCCGGTACGAGATCCTGGAGCACGCCACGGCCTACACCTCGCAGGAGACGGCGGGGACCCTGCACGTCAAGGGCAAGGAGTTCGCCAAGAGCGTCATCCTCAAGACCGGTGACGGCTCGATGGTGATGGCGGTGCTGCCGGTCCCCGGCAGGTCGATCTGGAAGCGATCCGCGGCCTGGTCGGGTCCCCCACGGTGGATCTGGCGCGGGAGAACGAGTTCCAGGAGCTCTTCCCGGGATGCGAGCTGGGGGCCGAGCCCCCGTTCGGGAACCTCTACGGAGTCCCCGTGCTGGTGGACTCGGGGCTGAGGCAGGACGAGGAGATCGTCTTCAACGCCGGCTCCCACGAGGAGACGGTGAAGATGCGATACGCTGACTACGAGAGGCTGGTGAGCCCGGCCGCCGTGGCGCCGCTGTCGCGCCCGGCCTGAGACCGTCTCTCCGTCAGGGGGCGCCCTGCGAGGGGATGAGGATGAGTTCTGTCTGAGGCGTCCCGATCAGACGGGCGCCTTCCTCCTCCACGACCACGTCCTCCTCCAGGGCGACGTGGAAGTCGTACCCCAGCTCCGGAGGGACCAGGTAGATGAGCGGCTCGATGGCGAACACCTGTCCGGGCTCGATCTTGAAGAAGACAGGCTGGCCGTAGCGCTCGGGCCAGTCGGGGCTCAGCTTGGGCCCGACGTCGTGCACCTTGAGCCCGATGGGATGCCCCGTGCCGTGCGGGTACTCCTCGTACCCCTTGCGCGTGAGCGCCGCGCGCCCAGCCCGATCGACGTCCACGCCGGCCGCACCCGGCCGGCACGCGGCCATGGCCGCGCGGTTGGCCTCCAGCGTGTCCTGCCAGAGCCGCTGCAGCCAGGCGGGGGCGGTTCGCTCCGCCGGCTTCAAGACGTATGCGGTGCGCTGGATGTCGGCGTCGTACCCCTCGTAGCTGGCCCCCCAGTCCACGCGGATGGTGTCACCCGGCTGGATCACCCTGCCGGTGGGGTCGCTGTGGCCCCGGCTGGGGCCGCTCACGATGGAGCCGAAGGCCACGCCGCATCCCAGCTCCCCCGCCCGGCGGACCATCCACTCGTGCAGCTGCACCTCGGTGGTCGCTCCGGGCCGGACCACCTGAGGGGTCAGGGCCTCCCGGATGACCTGCTGGGTCACCTCCACGGCCCTGCGCAGCGCCTCGATCTCCTGGGGCAGCTTGCGGCTCATCATCGAGACGACCAGCCTGTCGGACGAGACGAAGCGGCGGGCGTGCTTCCCCAGGGTCTCCTCCAGGTAGGCTCGCATCCCCGCGGTCAGGCCGTCCGCGACCGTCTCGTCGCGAGACTGGTTGACGGCGATCCTGCGCGGGTCGCGGCGGGCCACCAGCTCGGCGAGGTGCGGCTTGATCCCTTCCTTGCGGTAGGAGATCACTTCGTCGTAGAGTCCCGACGCCTGGATCGGATCGACGTCGTACGACGCGGCGATGGCCACCTTCCTCACGCCCCCGTCGGGCTGGAGCATGAAGACGAAGGCCCCGCGGGCCACGATGTCCTCGATGCCCAGCAGGGGCAGGAGGGGATCGAGTGCGTTCTCGCGCGTGAAGGTCAGCCACATGTCCACCCCTTCCGCCGCCATGGCCTGGGGGAGGAGCTTCCCCAGCCGGTCGCGGCGGATGGCCCCGTGGTCGACCGCCGGGCCGGCGGCGCCGAGCAGGAAGGGGAGCAGCAGGAGCAGAGCGCGTCTCATGAAGGCGGATTCTCGCATAAAAAAAGCCGCGAGAGGGGACAGCCTCTCGCGGCCCATGGTTCCAAGGCCGCGCGGTGGCCGCGCGGCCGGATCGTTCCGGGATTCTTTAGGAAATCACTCGGACGTTGGCAGCCTGGGGGCCCTTGGGACCCTGGGTGATCTCGAACTCCACCTGCTGACCCTCTTCAAGGGACTTGTAGCCCGTGCCGAGGATCGCGGAGAAGTGCACGAAGACGTCGTTGCCGCCCTCCTGCTCGATGAACCCGTAACCCTTGCTGTTGTTGAACCACTTCACTTTTCCTACTGCCACGATCGACTGACCTCCTTTCATGAGGTGTTACCACCGGACCGTCGATAAAAGTGCCGGTGGACCGAACGGGAGCAGTCGCCATGGCGTGAGGCGCTCGACGTGCGAGCCGTGCTCAGCTTCCCCGAGCCCGGCTCCATCGGAGCTTTCGCGGCGCCAAAAAAAAATCCACAGAACCCGGTAGGATCCTGTGGAACTTGTCACCGCCGAACCCAGGACGATCTACTACCCTGACGTCCGCGAATGTAACAACATCCGGGCGATCAGTCAAGCATTTTTTCCGGATAAAAGCCCGACAATCAAGAGGTCCTGATAGTGACGGATAGGACAGCTTCTACGGAGGCCGGACGGTGAGGAGGCTCCGCCTGGAGCGGGGGCTCCTTCCGCTCCTGCTTGCCGCGGCCGGCGGTCCGCTCCTGCTCCCCGCCGAAGCCGGAAAGGGCGGATCCCCCGTCCGGCTCCCCGGCGCCCGTCCCGAGGTGGTCCGGGTCGAGGGCCGGCCCCCCGAGCGCGTCTCGCTGACCGTATCGGTCCTGGATGCGCGGGGGGAGCCGGTGGGCGGGCTGGAGGGGACCGACTTCCTGGTCAAGGAGGACGGTGTGCTCCAGGCTCTGGTCGAGTTCGGCCGCCAGGCCGACCGCCAGGACCAGCCCCTCTCGGCCGTGTTCCTGGTGGACCGCAGCGGCAGCGTCGCCCGCCAGATGGGGAAGTGGAAGGAGGCGGTCGCCGCCCTGGCCTCGTCGCTGCGGCCGATCGACGAGGTGCGCCTGGCGGCCTTCACCACCGATGTGACCGTCCTGCAGGAGTTCACGTCCGATCCCGCCGCCCTGCTGGCCGCGGCGTCGAGGGGACTCCAGGACGCGGGCGGGGGCACCCGGGTCTTCGCCGCCCTGGAGGAGACTCTGCGCGACCTGCGGCATCGCCCGGGGCGCAAGGCCGTCTTCCTGCTCACCGACGGGCTGGACAACGACCTGGCCGGCGAGTGGAGCGTCACCGGCCAGCCTTATCTCGAGGCGCTGCTGCGCAAGGCGGTCGCCGGCGAGGTGCTGGTGATCACCATCCTGCCCGGGCCGACGGGACGGCCCTTCCTGGCCGTTCAGGATCTTGCCGTGCAGACCGGAGGCTGGTGGCTCTACCCCAGCGACGACCTGCCCGGGCTCGTGGCCCGGCTGGGGCGCCGGCTGCTGGAGTCCTACCACCTGGCCTACGACTCCACCCGCCCTCCGGACGAGCGCCGCCGCCGGACGGTGGAGGTGGCCCTGACCGGGACCCGCCCCCAGGGGATCGAGGTCCGGACCGTGGCCGGAGTGTTCGGCCAGATGCCCCTCGTGGACCTGCTGGCCGAGGACCTGGCGCGTGGAGACGAGGATCAGCGTGCCAGGGCGGCCGCGGGGCTGGCCTCGATGCCGCACCAGGAGGCGGCCGAGGCCCTGCGCCGGGCACTGAGGGACCAGAGCGCCAGGGTCAGGGCTGCCGCGGTCCGGGCGCTGGGGGAGCGACGCGACCCGCGCGCCGCCCGCTGGCTGGCGAAGAGGCTGGAGGACCCGGACCCTGCGGTGAGGCAGGCGGCGGCGCAGGCGCTGCGGCGGCTGCTGGCCTCGGCTCCGGAGCGCGATCAGGCCAGGATCCTGGACGCCCTGGAGGAGGCCGAGGAGGAGGATGGAGGAGAGGCTCCGCCGGACTAGCCGATCCCCTGCTGGCGCATCCAGGCGCGCACCAGGACGAGGGCGAGGCCCACCCCCAGAGACATCACCGTGCCATGCTCGCTGTTGTCCACCGACCGGGCCCAGCTCCACCGGGTGGGGTCGCCGCTGCGGTAGGGGGTCAGGCGAGGGAGCATGTCCGGCACGCTCTCGTCGTAGCGGACGTAGTCGTCTCCGTAGATGGCCCGGAGCCGGTCTCCTTCGATCTTCATCTTGCGGGGCATGTAGTACAGGAAGAAAGCGGCCAGGAAGAGCAGGTAGAGGATCAGCCGCGGATCGCGCGCGCTGAGCCTCAGGCTCCAGGGAGGCATCCCCACGATGCAGAAGCCGATCACGATGGTGATCGCCCCGAGGTAGAGCGGGTTCTTCACGAAGGCGTACGGCCCGGTGGTGGTCAGCCGCCTGTTCTTGACCAGATGTCCGGCGGCCCAGATCCGCAGAGCCTGTCCCGCCACGATCGGCACGATCCCGACGGCCAGCGAGACGGGCGTGGGCTGCGAGAAGAACACCAGCACCAGGATGCCCAGGTAGCAGAGGACGAGCCGCCACGTCGGTCTCTTCAGCCATGCCATCGGACAACTCCTCCCCGCGTCCCGCCGCGGCGCGTCATGCTAGCGCACCGTCCGCCGTTCAGGGAAGCTTCCCGCGCGCCGGTGCTTCCGGCTCCGCCTGGGGCGCCACCGTCCCTGCGTCGCGCAGCAGCTGTCCGCACAGGACGAGGCTGACGCCGAACGGCAGGAAGTAATAGATGACGCGGTAGGCGAGCAGCGCCACGAGGACCTTCTCGTAGGGGGCGCCCAGCGACACGTACATCCCGGCCATGGAGGCCTCCATGATCCCCAGCCCTCCGGGGATCACCGAGATCAGCAAGACGAACACCCCCACCGAGAAGCCCGCGGCCAGCACCCCCGGGCTGACGGCGTAGCCGGTGGCCAGGAAGCAGGCGTAGAGCACTCCCGCCGCCGCCACCCAGTCCAGCACCAGGTACAGGAACGGGACGGCGATCTTGCGGCGGTGGGACGTGATGAGAGCCGTGGCCTCGTGGAACTCCCGGCGGAAGACCAGCAGCCGCTCCTCGGTGGCCTTGCGCAGCAGCGGGATGGACGGGAACCGTTCGGCGGCCCGGCGCACCATTCTGGTGCCCGCCTTGAGCACCAGCTCCAGGATCCCCCGGTGGTACAGGCCCACGAAGGCCGAGGCCACCAGCGCCGTGCTGAGCGCCACGATGAGCGCCGACAGCGTCCGCTGCAGCGCGTTGAGCCCACCGGTGAAGACCAGCTTCCAGAAGCCTCCCGCCACGAACAGCAGCAGCACGACGTTGTTCAGCATGGTGGAGACCACCGAGATCAGCAGCGTGGTGTGGGTCCGGATCCCCTGCCGCTTCAGGAAGACCATCCGCAGGGTCATGCCGCTCACCCCGCCCGCTGAGAACAGGTAGCTGATGGTGGCCGAGGCCAGCGAGATGCGGAACAGGTCCGGCCCGTTGACCCTGCAGTCCGCGGCGTGCACCAGGCCGCGGAACGCCAGGTAGTTGAAGGCGTAGCTGAGCACCGCCACCAGGAGGGCCAGCGCCAGGTAGCCCGTGGCCAGATGGCTGATGACGTCCCCGAGGCGGCGCAGATCGGCGAGGGCGAACAGGCAACCGAGGGTGCCGATGAAGGCGAGGAGGGTGAAACCCGCCAGGGTGTACGCTCGAGGGCTGGCCATCGCGTCGCGGGACCGGCGGAATCCTAGCAGATCCCGCGGGGTGTCAAGGCGCGCAGGGGCTGAAGTTCGGCCTCTTGAGGCACTGCGAATCGTATCCCAGCGGCCCTTCCGCGCCGTCCACGGTCGCGGTCAGCAGGTAGAAGAACCCCTGGCCGAGCGAGGGGACCGCCGGGTCGTTCCACCAGGTGTTGGAGAGGGCTGGAGCCAGGCAGACTCCGTAGTTGATCGGCCCGAGGAAGTCCAGATGGTCCCGGTAGATGTTGTAGGCACCGGCTCCCGGCACCTCCCCCCACTCGATCCGCACGTTGCTGGTGAAGCCGGCGTCCTGGATGGGGTCGTTGATGGCCGCGTTGTTCAGGAGCATGGACGTGCTGTCGCCGCCGAAGTTCACCGAGGCCACGTCCTGGCGGCCGTCGTTGTTGAAGTCGGCCACCGCCAGGTAGAACGGATCGTTGCCTGCCCCGTACCGGCCGCCCGGCGTGAATCGGCCTGTGCCGTCGCCGGTGAACACCATGATGTCGTTGTCGAAGCGGTTGGCCACGACGAGATCCGACGCCCCCACTCCGTCCAGGTCCAGCACCGCCACGGCCTCCGGACGGATCCCGGTGGACTGGGCCGGGTGAGGGATGAGGAAGTCGCCGTCGGGCCCGCCCGTGCCGAGCAAGGCGGTCAGCTCGCCTGGAGCGAGCGGGTCGGCCGGCTGGGCGATGGCCACCAGGTCCGGATGCAGGTCGCCGTCGAGGTCGGCGACGGCGATCTGATCGATGGCCGCGCTGCCCGGAAGCGTCGTGGTCGCGCCGCGGCTCCACCCGCTGGCGGTGGTGATGAGCACGACCAGGCTGTTCTGGTTCATCAGGCTCACGGCCACGTCGGGGACCTGGTCGCCGTCGTAGTCCTCCACCGCCAGGCTGCGCTGCGGCTCGCCGACCCTGATGTGCTTCACGTTGGAGAAAGAGTTTCCGGGCTCGGCGAAGTAGAAGGTCACCTTGTCGCCGCGGCTGTTGGCCACGACGATGTCCGGCCGGCCGTCCCCGTTGAAATCAGCCGTCTTGACCTCGACCGGGAGATCGCCGACCGGGAGCGTGTTGTTCAGGAAGAAGCCGCCGGTGGTGTCGTTCATCAGCACCACCACGCTGTCGGCGTTGGTGTCGGAGACCAGGCCCTGGTCGGCCACCACGAGGTCGGGCGCGCCGTCCAGATTGAAGTCGGCCGCGGTGATGGCCCCCGGCTGATCGCCGGCGGCCAGCGTCTGCGAGAGGAACATCCAGCCCTCGCCGTTGCCCCGGAAGATCCAGACCGTGCCGTCGTCGCGGTTGACGGTGGCCAGGTCCATCAGACCATCGCCGTTGAAATCGGCGGCGGCGGCGCCCAGCGGCCCCAGGCCGGTCGGTATCGTGGGTGCGCCCAGACTGTTGCCCAGGGCCCCACCCAGCAGCACCGAGACGCTGTCCCCGGCCTCGTTGGCCGTCACCACGTCGCAGAACCCGTCGAAGTTGATGTCTCCGGCCACCGCGCCCGCCGGGCCGACGTCGGTCCCCACGATCCCGGGAGGGGCGAACCCACCGTTGCCCAGCCCCATGAACAGTCCCACGTTGCTGGCGCCGGCGTTGGCCACCGCCACATCGAGGAGGCCGTTGCGGTCGAAATCGCAGATCACCGGGTTGCGCGAGTCCGCTCCGTCGGGGAACTCCGCGGTCACCAGGAATGTCCCGTTGCCCAGCCCCCGCAGGGCCATCAACCGCTTGCCGACGGTCTGGCCGGTCACGACGAGGTCCAGCCCCGTGTCGGCGTTGAAGTCCGCCGTGGCCAGATAGTAGGCCGTCGCTCCGATGGAGGTGAAAACGGCCGGCCCGAACTCGCCGTTTCCCAGCCCTGGGAGGAAGGCCACGCTGCCGGCGATCGTGCTTCCGGTCACCACGTCCAGCGTGCCGTTCTTGTCGAAGTCACCCACCACGCCCCCACGGGGGCTCTGCGCCACGGGGTGCGCGTTGAGCGCCTGGAAACCGCCCGATCCGTCTCCCTTGAGCACCGTGACGCGCCCCTGGGGCTGGCCGATGTACTGCTGCACGACGATCAGATCGAGCTGCCCGTCCTTGTCCATGTCGGCCGAGAGGATGTGGATCGGGTTCAGCCCGAGCGGGATGAAGGTCCTGGGGTGGAAGCCACCGGTGCCGTTGCCGCGGAAGACCCCGACCCCCTGGGGGCCGACCGTCGCGGCATCGACGCGGCCGTCCTTGTCGAGGTCAGCGGCCACGGCCCACGTGGCGCCCCCTTCCGCGAGCTGGGTGGAGGCCAGGGTGTAGTCCCCGGCCAGGTTGCGGCGGAGCACGGAGACCGAGCCGGTCTGCAGGGAGCCGTCCACGTAGCGGTTCACCACCACCAGATCCTGGATGCCGTCCCCGTCGAAGTCCCCTGGCAGCGCCGCCACCGGACGCGCCAGCCCCGGCGGGATCCCGCGCGTGTCCTGGCGGGCCGGGCGGAAGCCGGTGCAGGCCCCGGCCCGGACGTCGGTGACGGCCTGGCCGGTGAAGGCGAGGAGCAGCGAAAGGGCGCCGGCCCGGAACCGCCGCATCGAGGAAAACTCCCGGATCTCGGTCATGGATGGCGTCGAGTGGACTGATTATACGGCGTTCAATCCCCCGGTCAATCTCCGGTCGCTCCAAGTTGCTGAGCTGAAAGAGAAAAGCGGCACCCCCCGTCCCCGGAAGGTGCCGCGCTGTTCCATCTGTTACCTCTGCTGCCTTCGGCTACCCGTCGATGATCCCGTTGCAGTCGTTGTCGAACCCGTCGTTGCCGCGGGGTCCGCTGTCGGACTGCAGGACCCTGGTCGGGTCGGAGCAATCGAAGAAGCCGTTGCAGTTGTCGTCCACGCCGTTGACCAGCTCCATCGCCCCGGGGTTCACCGCCGCGTTGGCGTCGTCGCAGTCGGTCTGGGACGGATCGGCCGGGTTGGTGAAGTAGCCGTCCGCGTCGCCGTCGATCAGGTTCACGTTGTCCACGACGTTGTCGCAGTTGTCGTCCACCCCGTTCCAGACTTCCGTCGCGCCGGGGTTGACGAACCGCCCGGTGTTCGGATCGTCGTTGCAGTCGCCGCCGCAGGTGGTGTAGAGGTCCTGGTCCTGATCGAAGTCCTCGTCCAGCAGCCCGTCGCAGTCGTCGTCGTTGCCGTTGCAGACCTCGGCCGCGCCCGGGAAGGTGAGCGGGTCGTCGTCGTCGCAGTCCAGGGTGTCGTTGTGTCCGTCGCTGTCCATGTCCACCGGCCCGAGAGCCGTGAAGACCTGGCCCCCCCCCGACTCGTCGCGGAAGTACGGCTCCCACGCCAGCCGGAGATTGTCCACGCGGGCGATCTCGCCGGCCGTGGGGAAGGTCCCCTGCCGGGCCAGGATGACGAAGGCCACCCGGAAGTTCTTGCGCGACGACGTCACGTCCGGGACGCGGGCGCCGTTGACGCGGATGACGTCGTCCACCGACACGTTCTTCTTGGGGTAAGAGAACGTCCAGGGAGTGTCGAACCCGGCGATGAACGGGACGTGCGAGCAGTCAGGGTTGATCTTCCCCTTGCCCGGGTCGAGCTTGTAGAAGCCGCCCACCTGGCCGCTGGAGCGGAAGCCCCAGAGGTACTGGTCGATCTGGCTGTAGCCGTCGGTCTGCGCGACGGTGGTGAAGGTCCCGTCGCCGTTGTCGAACCACCGGTTCCCCTCCATGCTGGAGAAGCCGGCGCGCGGCCCGGTGGAGGGGCCGTCGAGGTAGAAGCACCAGTGGGCGTTGTTGCGTCCCAGCAGGAAGTTCGTCGCCCGGATGCGCGGCCCCTCGATCTCGTCGGCCTGGACCCACGCCGCCACCCGGTGGCCGGCCTCATGGGTGATCAGCGACAGCGGCGAGTCGTTGTTCGGAGCCGGCGACATGATCCGGGCGTTGTTGTCGGCCGGGAACTCGTTGAAGTTCCTGAGCAGCACGACGTTCTCCAGGAACTGCGTGCCGAACGTCGCGCTGTTGTTGATCGGCTGCTTGCCGATGCCCAGGATGTCGTTCTTCACGTCGTTGTGGAACGATCCCTCGGCGTGGTTGAAGTTGGGGAAGAACATGACGTAGTGGAACTTGTCGGCATGTGTGGCCATGAATTTCTTGGCGGCGTCCACGATGTCGATGCGGGTCCCCAGCTGATCGGTGAAGACGATGGAGCCGTCGTCCACCACCACGGCGATCTCTCCCACGTCCTGGTCGAACGTCGTGGTGAACGCGGCCTGAGGGGTCGACTCCGGGTGGACGGCGCGATGGAAATCCAGCTCGTCGTACTCGCGCCCCTTGTAGGTGGCGCACTTGCCCACATCCATCAGCTTGCCGACCTTGTTGACGACGATGTGGCCCCCGGGCCCGGCGACGCACTCCCCGGTGTTCACGACGGGATGGGTGCCCGTAGGACACGGGCCATCGGTGTAGGCCTGTCGGAATGCCAGCGGCGCCGCCAACAGGCCAGCGACCGCCACGACCAGGGAGGATCGGACCAGACCGCGCACACTCATATCAGACCATCTCCTGCCCGCGAGGGGCTGGTGAGGGGCGCACGAAGCGCCGTGGATGCATCGTTCTCGACTCAGATCCGCTGCAGCAAAGAAAAGAGGATTTCGCTGACTCTACTTACCGGCCGCGCCGCTTTGTGTCAATACCGCATTATGTGACCGGATGCCCGTTTCATGACGAAATCTATCGTGGACCGGCCGGGAGGCGGCCGGACCGGCATGCGGTAGAATCCCCCGGCGCGCGGGGCCTCCGCCGCGCTGGAGGTGTGGATGGACTCGTCCGGTGCCGGAATCGAGATCGAGATCAAGCTGAGGTTCGCCTCGCTGGAGGAGGGGCTCTCCAGGCTTGCCATGCTGCCGGCCGGCCTGGAGGACGTCCGGCGCTTGGAGCGCAACGAAGTGTTCGACGACCAGGCCGGCACCCTGGCCGGCGAGGGAAGGCTGCTGCGGCTGCGGGTGGCCGGCGAGCGCGCGAGTCTCACGTTCAAGGAGAGGGTGCCCTCGGACCTGCGGGCCAAGGTGCGCGCGGAGTGGCAGACCATGGTGGAGTCGCCGGAGGCGGCGCGGGCGATCCTGCTGAAGCTCGGCTTGCGCGTGGTCTACCGCTACGAGAAGTACCGCAGCTATTACGGCTGGGAGGATCCGGTGACCGGAGGGAACCTGAGCATCTCGCTGGACGAGACCCCCATCGGCGTCTTCGTGGAGCTGGAAGGCCCCAAAGCCTCGATCGATCGCGCCGCGCGCGCCATGGGACTGTCCGACGACTCCTACCTGGTGGAGGACTACCGCTCCTTGCACGAGGCGTGGCGTGCCGGCCGGCCGGACGCGGGCCGGGACATGGTCTTCGCGCCGCGGGAAGGCGAGCCGTGACGCCGCGCAAGGCGATGGTGCTGGCGGCGGGACACGGCACCCGCATGCAGCCTCTGACCAGCCTGAGGCCGAAGCCGGCCCTCCCCGTCCTCAACAGGCCGCTGGCGGCGCACCTGCTGGCGCATCTGGCGGCGCACGGCGTCGAGGAGGTGGTGATGAATTCCCACAGCCTGGCCGCGGCGCTGGAAGAGGCGATGGAGCGCTGGATCCCGGCCGGGATGACCCTCGAGTTCTCCCGGGAGAAGACGATCCTGGGCACGGCCGGCGGTCTGCGCAAGGCCGCCCGCCGCTTCCGCGACGGGACGTTCTATCTGGTCAACTCGGACAGCCTGACCGACGCCGATCTGAGGGCCGCGGCGGCGGCCCACGCCGCGTCGGGCAGGGCGGCCACGCTGCTGGTCATGCCCCACGATCCCGCCTCCGGCTACCGCCCCGTGGAGGTGGCGGCGGGCCAGGAGACGGAGCCGGTGCGGCGCGTGTGCGGCATCGCCGGCCGGCGGTGGGCGGGGCGGGGAACCCCGCGCACGTTCACCGGCATCCACGTGATGGAGCCGCGTGTCCTGGCGGCGATCCCGCCGTCCGGGCCTTCGGACATCAACGCCGAGGTCTACCCTCGCCTCCTGGACGAGGACGCCGAGGCGGTGGGCGCCTGGCTCCATCCGGGCTGGTGGTTCGAGGCGGGCGGGCCGGCCCGCTACCTCGCCCTCAACATGGAGATGCTGTCGCGCCAGAAGAGGTCGTGCGTGGTGGGACCGGGGTTCTTCCTCGACGAGGAGGCGGCCTTGGAGCGATCCATCCTGGGGGAGGGCTGCCGGCTGATGCCCGGAGCGCGCGTGGCGCACAGCGTCCTGTGGGAAGGGGTCACCGTCGGCGAGCGCGCCTTGGTGAGCCGCTGCGTGGTCACGGACGGAGTGACCCTGCCGGCGGGGGGCTCGTGGCGCGACGCGGTGCTGACGCGCGGCGAGGCGGGGGGGGTGAGCGTGCACCCGCTCGACCCGAAGGCGGGGGCGGCGTGAGCTCCGGGCCGTCCGATCCGGTCGCCGCGTTCGCCGCGCGCCGCTTCGGACGCGGCGCCCGGGCGCTCCCGCTGGCGGGGGACGCTTCGGACCGGCGCTTCTACCGGCTCAAGGCGCCGGGGCTCTCCCCGCTCATCCTGATGGCGCACCGCGAGCCGTTCGAGCTGGAGTCTCTTCCCTTCTTCCAGATGGCCCGCTACCTGCACGGCATCGGCGCTCCGGTTCCCCAGATCGTGGCGTCGTACCCCGCCGAGGGGATCCTGGTCGTGCAGGACCTGGGAGACGAGACGCTCCAGACGGTGCTGGGGTCGTGCGACGGGTCCCGGAGGCGGTTCCTCTACCTGCAAGCGGTGCAGATGATCGCGTTCCTCCAGGGCGAAGGGACCCGTTCGCTCGCGCCGGAGCTGCCCGCCACCAGGACCTTCCTGGACCGCGAGCGCCTCCTGTTCGAGCTGCGGTTCTTCGCCGAGCACTACGCGGGCGGGCTGCTCGGATCGCCGCTGACCTCGGCGCAGCAGGCGGAGCTGGACGACTGGTTCGTGGCGCTGGCCACCGAGGTCGGGGGATACCGCCGCGTCCTCTGCCACCGCGACTACCATTCGCGCAACCTCATGGTGAAGGGGGACCGCCTCTACATGGTCGATTTCCAGGACGCGCGGCTCGGGCCCTTCACGTACGATCTCGCCTCCCTGGCCCGGGACTCCTACGTTTCGCTCCCCGAGGACCTGGTGGCCGAGCTGGTGGAGTTCCACCGGGAGGCCACCGCGGCGCCCGAAGGGCCTGGGGCCTTCGCCACGGCGTTCCGGCGCACCTGCCTGCAGCGCAACATCAAGGCCATCGGGACGTTCGCCTCGCAGGCCGTGCTGAGAGGCAACCGGGGCTACCTCCGGTACATCCCCCGCGCGCTCGGCTCCATCCGGGCCCATCTGGCCGGCGAGGCGGACAGCGTCCCCGCGGCGGTGGTGGAGATGTTCGCCGGGCCCCTGGACGAGGTCCCCGCGGCGTGACCTGGAAAGGCGCGGCCAGCCGCTCCCGCTACGGCCGCTCGAAGGTGACCGTCATCGCGCCGTAGTCGATGGTGAACGGCGCGTCGTCCAGGTGGGAGCTTCCCAGGAGGATGTAGACCTCCGACTCCAGCGCCTTGCTGAAGTGCGAGAAGTCGGCCGAGATCAGCCCGCCCGCCGAATGGCTGCGGCCGGCGAAGGCCAGGGTCCCCGAAGCGATCACCTTCCGGCCGGCCACCGGCCCCCCGATGCCGGCCACGGTCCCGGGGAACCACTCTCCGGGGAGCGCCTCCAGTCCGGGCACACGGGCCACCGCGGTCCTGCCGATCATCGTGGAGGAGGCGCCGGTGTCCACCATGGCGTTGAAGGGGACGCCGTTGATCGAGGCGCGGATCATGATCTGGCCTCCCACGTTGCGGAACGGCTCGGCGCGCCCCCGGGGCGCCGGCCCCGCGGGGAGGAACGAGAGCCGCCGGCCCTTCAGATCGACCCGCACGTTGAAGGCGCTGAACAGCGCCGGCCCGATCAGCCCCTCCTCGGCGCCGGTGGGATCCCTCACCGTGGCCGGGACGTTCTCCAGGACGATCCCCTCTCCCACGGCCAGCCTTGGCAGCAGGACGAGATCCCCCGTCTCGGTGCGTTCCGCGCCGGTGCCGTGGATGGTGAAGGGGCGGATGGCCTGCAGCTTCTCCCTCGCCGCGATCCGGGGCGAGACGGTGACTCCCGTGGCCCCGGTGTCGAAGACGAAGGTCTGCTTCCTCAGGCCGCCGACGTCGAGGCGCAGCGACGGCTGGCCGCGCCGGATCTGAAGAGGGACCGAGCACGGCTCCTGGCGCGCGGCCCGCGAGAGGGGGCGATCCCCCAGCGAGCGCAGCAGGGCCAGCCACGCCTCCACGTTGCGCGCCGCCGCCTCGTCCTCGCCGCCCCGATCGGGGGCGGAGCGGACCAGCTCCAAGTAGCGCTCCAGCATGGCCACGGCGTCCTGGCGGCGGGCCAGATGATTGGCCAGCACCCGCAGGTGGCGAGGGACATCCGGCGCCAGGGCCGCGGCCCGGCTGAACGACGCGGCAGCCTCCGCGTAGCGCCCCAGGGTGCGCTCGATGCGGCCGATCCCGAAGTGGGCCGCGGCGTGGCCCGGGTCCAGCTCCGCCGCGCGGCGGTAGCCGGCCTCGGCCTCCGGGAAGTCCCCCCGCCGGTACAGGGCATCGGCCCGGACCACCTGAGCGTCCGGCGAGGAGGGCCATCGATCCACGGCGGCGTTGGCGCGGTCCAGGGCGTCCTCGAACAGATCCTCGGCCAGCAGCCGGCCGGCCTCGGCCACGAAGGCGCCGGGGCGATCGGGCTCCTGCGCCGCAGGCCCGGCCGGCAGGACAGCCGCCATCAGGGCGGCCAGGGCCGTCCCCGCCGCGATCACGGCGCCCGCACTCCCACCGAATCGATCAGCAGCGAGGGGGAGCCGAACGATCCGGCCGGGAAGCCGAAGGCCAGATCGTTGCCCACCGCACGGACGCCCGGCAGCCAGCCTTCCAGCGGCAGGCTGATCAGGGCGCCGGCGATCGGCCGGCCGGGGCGCCCCTGCTCGACCCACCGGCCGGTGGCCAGGGCCGTCATCCGCGTGTCGCCCGGCATCATGGAGGAGGCGGGACGCAGCGACTGGATCCAGAGCCCGGAGCCGGTCCCGCGCATCTCGGCGAGGAGCTCCCCCGGCTCGGCGCTGCCGGGAGCGATGAACAGGTTGGAGGGGGCGCGGCGCGGGGGATCCCGGAACGACGCGCGCGAGGCGTTGCCGGTGGAGACCCCGCCGTCCGCCGCCGCGCTGCGGCGATCGTGGATGGTCCGGCCGGCCGCGCCGCGCTCCACCAGGGCGGTCCGGCGGGTGGGCACCCCTTCGCCGTCGAATGGGGCGCTGGCCACGCCCCCCGGCAGGCGCCCGTCGTCGATCAGCGTGACGCAGGCCGAGCCGGCCGGCCGGGACGGATCGGGCCATGCCGGCGTGATCGATCGCGCGAACCGGCGCAGCACCTCCGCGGCCGCCGCGGGGGCCAGCATGGCCGGATAGGACCCCTCGGGCGCGGCGCGCCCCTCCAGGGCGGTCGCCGCCAGCCTCGCCGTCTCGTCACCGAACAAGGCCGGCGAGAACGCGGCGAAGGATCGGGCGGTGCGAGAGCGCCGCACCACCACCGAGGAGGCGCCGTCGCCGGCGACGACGCCCAGCACGATGTGCACCAGCGTCTGCTTGTAGGTGCCGGCGAAGCCGGAGCTGTTGGCCAGCCAGACCTCCGCCGAGGAGGCGGCCAGAGACGCGGTGTCCAGGCGGCGGACTCGCGGCTCGGCGCGCAGCGCCTCGCTCGCCGCTTCGTCCAGCAGGCCCTCCAGGTCGGACGGAGCGCACGCCTGGAGACGGGGATCGAAGATGCCGAAGCCTCGGGCGTCGGGAGCGGGTCCCCCGGGGAGGGGGAGACGGGCGGCGTCGTCGGGGAGGGCCCCGTGCAGGGCGGCCTGCACCAGGCTCCGCGCGGCCGGCTCGGCCGGCTCCGGTCCGCAGGCCGCCGCGAACCCGGCGCCTCCCTCGGGCGTGAACAGGCGCAGGGCGATCCCTCCCTCGGAGCGCCGGGTCCACGAGACGCCGCCTCCCGCCTCCAGGCGGACGGTGCGCGTGGCCCCCACCTTGACGAAGGCCTCGGCCTGGGCGGCGCCCGCGGCGAGCGCGCGCTCCACCAGCGCCAGGGCCGCTTCCCTCACGGCTCCGCTCCGGCCACGTGCATCCGTCCCACCCGCAGCGTCGGCTGCAGCACGCCGAAGGGGACCGCCTGATCGTCCTTGATGCAGACCGGCGCGCCGGCGTCGGCTGTCGGATCGGAGCCGACCGCGTCGATGCCGGCCAGCAGCTCCCTCGCCACTCCGCGCAGGACCGCCCCGGCGACGGGGCGGCCTGCGCGCCCGCCCTCGATGGCGTACCCCTCCTCCACGGCGAGCGCGAACCGGCCGGTGGCCGGGTCCACGCGGCCGCGGCCGAGGCGCGTCACCAGCAGTCCGGCCGGGGTGCGTCCCAGGATGTCGTCGAGGGTCTCGCTCCCCGGATCGATCACCAGGTTGGTCATCCTGGGCATCGGCGCGTCGCGGTAGGACTGCCGGCGGCCGTTGCCGGTGGAGATGCCGTCGGTGGCGAACGCGGTCATCCTGTCGGAGAGGAAGCCCACCAGCGTCCCCTCCATGATGAGCGGCGTCCTGCGGGCGGACGCTCCTTCGTCGTCGAAGAGGCTCGATCCGCGCATGGCGGGGATGGAGCCGTCGTCCGCCAGGGTGAGCCTCGGCGAGGCGACGGCCTGGCCGCGCGCCCCGGCGAAAGGAGACGCCCCCCGCAGCACGTGGTCGGCCTCCAGCAGGTGGCCGCAGACCTCGTGCAGGAGGAAGCCTCCCGACGGAGACGCGAACACCACCGGCATCTCGCCGCGCGGGGTGGAGCCGGCGTCGAGACGCCGGGCGGCCCGGGCGGCCAGGCCGGCGGCCAGCGTCTCGTGCGGGCGGCCGGAGTCTCCCAGGGCTTCGAGGGAGGGGACGCTGAGCGTCGCTTCGGACTCGGCGCGGCGGCCGGCCCGCTGCAGCTCGACCTGGAGGCGCAGCTCGGCGAACCTCCTGGTGTCGCGCACCGGGTCCCGATCGGTGGCCAGGACCAGCACCTCCTGGACCTGGACCTGCAGGCCGGCGCTGCCGGTGGCCCGGCATCCTTCGCCGGCATCCGAAGACAGCCGCCCCAAAGCCTGCCGCGCGAGGTCCAGCGCCGCCGCGATCCCGGCGGCGGACCAGGCTCCTCCCGCGGCGCCCGGAGAAGCCTCGGGGAGCCGGGCCTCCAGCCCGCCCGCCCGGCCGGGGCGTCCGACTCCGAGGCGCGCGTCGCCGGAGAGCCATTCCAGTCCGGCCGCTTCGGGGTGCAGGGCCAGGGCCTCCAGCGAGGCCGGAGTCGGCGCGTCGAGCACGAAGCACTCCACCCTCCCTTCGGAGAAGCGCCTCAGGTGCGCCCCGGTCTCCCAGCGCAGCTCGACGCTCTCCGCGCCGGAAGCCCCGTCGATCGAAACCAGGGTGGTCAGCCGCGACTCCACGAACAGCTCGGCGGATCGCGCGCCGGCGGGCAGAGCGCCGGCGAGGATCTTCCTGAGCAGCTCCGTGTCCACGCTCACGATCATCGTGCGGCGATGGTAGGGGTCCGGGGCGGCGAGGGTCAAGGACCGGGTCCGGACCCCGCGTGGTACGATGCGCCCACTGCCCATGGCCTCCGAACCAGCCCTTGCCGACACCCTGCCCGCGCCGCCGCCGCGCCGCTTCACTCCGGCCCGCGCCGCGGCGATCCTGGCGCTGCTCGCCGCGCTGCTGGCGGCCACGGTGGCGGCGGCGCTGACCCTGGGGTCCACCTCCGCCGGGCTGCGCGAGCTTCTCTTCCCCGATTCCGCCCAGGCCGTGTCGCGCGCCATCCTGCTGGAGGTCAGGCTCCCCCGCATCCTCCTGGCGGCCGCCGTGGGGGCCTGCCTGTCGGCCGCGGGGGTCTGCTTCCAGGCGGTCCTGCGCAACCCTCTGGCCGATCCCTACATCCTGGGCGTCTCGGGTGGGGCCGGGCTCGGATCGATCCTGGCGAGCGCGGCGGCACCCGCCGCCGGACTGGCCGTGACCACGGTGCGGCCGGCCGCCGCCTTCGGCGGGGCGCTGGCGGCGGTGGCGGCGCTGCTGGCGATGTCGCGAGGCCGCGGGCGCGTCCTCCCCGAGACGATGATCCTGCTGGGGGTGGTGATGAACGCCACCATCATGGCGGCGATCATGTTCATCGTCACCATGGCCGATTTCAGCCGGTACGCGGGGACGATGTACTGGCTGATCGGCAACCTGGCCTCCCCCTCGGGTGGGGAGCTGGCCCTCGTCTACGGATGCCTGATCCCCGGGCTGATAGCCCTGACCATCATGGGCCAGCCGCTCAACGTGCTGGCGGGAGGGGAGGAGCTGGCGGGCCAGCTCGGCCTCGACGCGCCCCGCATCCGGGTGGCGGCGCTCGGGGCCGGCTCGCTGGTCACGGCGGCCGCCGTGTCGCTCTCCGGGCTGGTGGGGTTCGTGGGACTGGTCGTCCCGCACGCGGGGCGGGTGCTGCTGGGCCCCGACAACCGCCTGCTCCTGCCCGCCTCGGCGCTCCTGGGGGGGGCGGTGCTGGTGGCCGCCGACACCGCCGCCCGCGCGCTGTTCGCCCCGACCCAGATCCCGGTGGGCGTGATCACGGCGCTGATGGGCGGTCCCTGCTTCCTGTGGCTGTTCGCGCGGCGCGCCGCCGGGCGGACGTCATGACGCGCGGGACCGAGGCCGGCCCCGCCGCGATCGAGGCGCGAGCGGTGCGGTTCGGCTATGGGCGGGACGCTCTGTTCGACGGCCTCGATCTCGCCGTCGCCCGGGGCTCCATGACGGCGCTCATCGGCCCCAACGGCTCGGGGAAGACGACCCTGATCCGCCTGCTGTCGGGGTCGATCCCGCCCCAGGGGGGCGAGCTGCTGCTGGAAGGGCGCCTCCTGTCCCGGCTCGCGCCGCGCGCGCGCGCCCGTCTGCTGGCGGTGGTCCCCCAGGACACGGCGCTGACCTTCGACGTCACCGTCCTGGAGATGGTGCTCATGGGCCGCACGCCGTACCTGGGCTGGCTGGGGCTGGAGTCGCACGGCGATCTGGCCGCGGCGCGCCGGGCCATGGCCTGCACCGGAACCCTGCCCTTCGCCTCGCGGCTCCTGTCGCGGCTCAGCGGGGGGGAGCGCCAGCTGGCCGTGGTGGCGCGGGCGCTGGCCCAGGAGCCTCGCACGCTGCTGCTCGACGAGCCGACCGCCTACCTGGACGTGCGGCACAGGCTCCAGGTCTACGAGCTGCTGGCCCGGCTGAACCGGGAGTCGGGGCTCACCATCCTGACCACCTCGCACGACATCAACCTGGCCGCGCGGTACTGCGGGCGCATGGTGCTGCTGAAGGACGGGAGGATCCGGGCGGACGGCCCTGCGGCGCAGGTCTTCCAGCCGGCCATCCTGGCCGAGGTGTACGGCACCCCGCTGCACGTCTTCTCCGACCCGGTCACCGGGACGCCCCACGCGGTGCCCGGCCGGCCCGCGGCCGGCTCCGTGGACGTCCCCGCCGGCCCCGTTCTATAGTGCCGCTCGTCGCCAGCGGGCACTCTTCCAGGGACATGGGACAAGGAGCGGACCAATGAGAACGCAGGCTTGCCTCATCACGATCGGCATCGGCGTCCTGGCGGCCTGCGGGCCCACGGCCGCCGAGGAAGTGACGGTCCAGGTCAACCTCGTGGACGGCGAGGGGGTCGGCAGGAGCATCGGCACGGTGACGCTCACCGACACCCAGCACGGACTCCTCATCACCCCCCGGCTCGAGGGGCTGACCCCCGGGCTGCACGGCTTCCACGTCCACCAGAACCCGCAGTGCGGCCCGGCGGAGAAAGACGGCAAAAAGGTCGCCGCCCTGGCTGCGGGGGACCACTTCGACCCGGACCACGCCAGCCATCACGAGGGTCCGTACCGCGAGGGGCACAAGGGGGACCTCCCGGCGCTGTTCGTGGACGAAGCGGGCAGGGCGTCGCTGCCGCTGCTGGCACCGCGGCTGAAGGCGGCCGATCTGAAGGGGCGGGCCCTGATGGTGCACGCCGGAGCCGACAACTACTCCGACGCACCCGAGAAGCTGGGCGGGGGAGGAGCCAGGGTGGCCTGCGGCACGATCCCCTGAGACGCCGAACCCTCAGCGCGAGACGGCCGCCGGCCGGGCGGGGGCCGCCTTGCGGAAGACCAGGTCCACCTTGGCCTCGATCCGGTCCTCCAGCACTTTGAGATCCCGGATGACCGTGCTCATGGTCAGCCCTGGGATCCCTTCATCGAACGTGTTGGAGAAGGACGAGGGGATGATCACCGGCTGGATGAACCGGTCGAGGTGGATGGTCCCCAGCCCTCCCAGGGTGGCCGGCAGCGACTGCACCCTGGCCACGAAGGCGTTCTGCCGGTGGTCGAACTGGATGGTCAGGGTCGGCTCCAGCACCGCGCTGACGCCGAGGGTCTCGCCGCGGCAGTCCACCTTGAGCCTGATGGCTCCCTGCTCGAAGCGCAGCTCGCGCGGGTTGGAGAACGTGAAGCGCTCCCTCAGTCCGGCCGTGGCCGCCTCGAACGTGTAGGGGCTGGCGGCGCGCAGGAAGCCGAGCGCCGTGGCCTTGTCCACGCTCATCACCGCGCTCTCGGCCAGCGCGGTGGCGGCGCCGGAGAGTGAGGTCAGGGCGGCACAGCAGCCCGCCGCGCGGAGCCATCGGTTCATGCGTTCTCCTCCTCTGGAGGCGTCACGCAGTATGTCACCCTGCAGCCTCCCCTCGCCAGCCGCCGCTCACGGGGCCCCCCGGACCGTGCGCGTCAGGATGGCCGCCGAGAAGGGGGGCAAGGAGAGGGGGAGCGACCCGGCGAGCGTTCCGGTGGCCGCGTCGAACACCAGGAGCCGGGGCCGTGACGGATCGTGCTCGGGGACGAGCAGGTAGCCGTCGCCGTCGGCCACCACCTCGGTCAGGAACGCGGTCGCGCTGTGCAGAGTCCCCGGCGCCACGGCGCCGGTGTCGGCATGGAAGCGGCGCAGGGCGTTGACCCCGCCGGGCAGGGTCACGATGCAGAAGCCGGCGACTCCCGCGGGTGTCTCGGACAGGGCCACGCTGCTGACGTTGCCTCCCAGATCGTCGTCGTCCACCAGCAAGCCGAGAGACGCCAGCGATTCCGGATCGATCACTTCGATGCCTCCGCTCAGCTCTCCGGGGAGGCGGCCCTGGAACACCCCGGCCGCGGCCCAGTATTGCCGCCCGGTGCGCGGGTGGATTGCGGGAGGCCCGAAGGGGTTGCGCCCTTCCATCACGATGACCGAGGCGACCTCGGAGGTCCGCGTGTCGACCACCGCCACCCGGCCCGCTCCGTAGTCCTGGAACGCATCGTCGATGTTCTGCATGCCGACGAACAGGAGGTGGCCGGCCCTGGCCAGGCCGTCGGGCCGCGGCGTGCCGGAGCGGTTGTCGGCCCAGGCAGAGAGATCGACGAACCCTTCGAAGGCGCCCGTGCGCGACACGATCAGCAGGTCGTTGTAGGGGGGCTCGTAGCGGGTGATGAACAGCCGTCCATCGTCAGAGACCGCGACATCGTGGGGGTTGGAGCCGTTGCCGGTGGAGAACTGAAGCGTCGCCCGGAAGGACGCCTCGGGATCCAGCGTCTGGATGTTGTCGAAGAAGAAGCGGTTGACGATGAAGACCGACCCGTCGCGGACCCGCGCCACCGGGTCGCCCGAGACCGCCTCGAGGTCGCGCCGCACGCCGAACTGCGTGTTGTAGCGGACGGTGATCACGCTCACCGTCCCCACCACCCCGAAATCGGTGGCCGCGACCAGATACCGCCTCTGCTTGACGCCGTGGAAGGTCCCTGTCTCGCCCGACGAGGTGGCCACCGCCGCGCCGGCGATGGTCCGGCCGTCGGGGGACAGGATCCCGGTGACGCTCAGCATGACCGAGGTCCAGCCGCCGGCGTCGGACCCGATCTCGATGGGGCCGAACGAGTCCAGGGCCCAGTCCCCGCCGGAAGCCATGCCGTGGGCGGCCAGGGGACTCGCCGCGCGGAAGCCGCGCGGGACCCCGCCCACGGTCACTCCCTGCACGGTGACGGCGGCGTCGAAGGCTCCCGAGGCCCCCAGGCTCGCCGGGTCGATGGCCACGGTGACGTCCGCGACCAGGCCCTGCGCGCCCAGCAGCGGGAAGGAGAGGTCTGCGATGGCGATCATCAGATCGTAGAGGGAGGCCAGGGGCCGTGGCTCCTCCCGGCCGCCCCCGCCCGCCGGCTCGTACGAGGCGCCGCAGGCGGCCAGCGTGGCGGCGGCCAGCAGCAGGACGGCCAGGCCCGGCGCCGCGGCGGCCCGGCTCAAGGGAGGCGCACCCTGAGCATCGCCTGCACGGTGCGGCCGGGCAGCGGGAACCTGGCCAGATCCACGGTCTTCACGTTGCCCGCGTTGTCCAGCTCGAAGGTCAGCTCGCAGCGCGAGCCGACCGGTCGAACGTAGGAGAGATCGTGCAGAAGCCTTCCCGGGACGCGGATCTGATCGCGATCGATCCCCGAGCCGGCCAGGGCGGCGGCGGCCCGGTCGAGGAAGTAGGGGCCCACGTAGGTGAACCGGTACCCGGCGCGCCCCCAGCGCCCGGAGAGCCCGGCCCGCGCCGCGGCCTCGTGGCGGGGCCGTCCCGGCAGATCGGCGCCGCGCGTGAACGAACCGGAGGCGGTGCGGTCCTCGGCCTTCTGCCAGGTGTAGTCGAGCCCTCCGTCGAGCCCCCCCGGCAGCCCCAGGCGCAGCGCCAGCTCCGCGCCGGCGATCCGGGCGCGCCCGGTGTTCTGGGCCACCACCTGGCTCTGCGACGTCTGCACGAGCTGGATCAGCTCGCCGGCCTGGTTGCGGTAGACCGCGGCGTCGAGGGCGAGGGTGGTGAAGGGACCCTTGGAGCGGGGCTCCCACGAGACCCCGGCATCCACGTTGACGCCGCGCTCCGGCTCCAGTCCCTCGCTCGGCTTGATGGAGGCCTGATCGCCGAACAGCTCGGTCAGGCTGGGGGCCCGGTGGTAGCGGCCGATGTTGGCGCGGAAGGCCAGCGCGGCAGCGGGGCGCCAGGAGAACCCGGCGCGCGCGGCGAGCGACCCGTCCGAGCCGGACATCCCGTCCGGCTCGGGGACCCCCGCCGGCGCGTCGAAGCGGCTGCGCCAGCCGCCCCACCGCAGCGAGGGGACGAAGGCGAAGCGGCCCCCCGCGGCCTGGATCTCGTCCTCCAGCCCGGCGCTCCACGAGAGCCTGATCAGGTCCCCGCGGCCGCGCGCCGCCAGCGTCCGGTCGATCCGCGCGGCCGTCTCCGTCCGGCCCGACAGGTGCAGCGTCGCCTGGTGCCGCAGGCCGGACGCCTGGCCGCCGCGCCATCGCAGCAGGAGCGACGATCCGGCAGCGACGATCCGATCCGAGGCGTCGGCCGGCGGCCCCGTCCCGTCGCTTCGCTTCCGATAGGCCTGCGCCGTCCGGGTGGCGTAGGCCCCCGCTTCCAACCCCAGCGGTCCGCCCAGCAGGCGATCGTGGCCCACCGCGAGCCTCAGCCCGGCCCTGTCCGACGACGAACGGGCGGTGCGTGACGGGACGTCGTCGATCCCCGGCACCCCGCGGCGGCGCTGCTCGAGATCCGCCCGCAGCTCGGCCCTGCCCCCGTCGGGGAGGCGGGCTTCCAGGACCCCCAGAAGGCCGGCTCTCCACGACCGGTTGTTCAGCCTGGTCTCGAAGCCGTCGTCGCCCGGCTCCTCGGTGCCGTTGTCCGCGTGGAAGCGGAAGTCGCCGTCGGATCGGTCGGCCCCGAGCGCCAGTGCCGATTCCAGGGGCCATCCGCCCGGGCGCCCTGCCCAGGAGGAGGCGGCCTCGGCGTGGACCGTGTCGTGGGACCCGTAGGAGACGGCCGCCTGGGTGAGGCCGGCAGGCCGGCGGGTGCGGATGGCGATGGCGCCGCCGATCCCCGGGGTGTCGAGCCAGATGGGGGTGGAGCCCTTGTAGATCTCGATCGATTCGATCTGCTCCAGAGGTATGGCCGAGAGGTCGACCCCGCCTCCCAGGGGGGCGCTCATCGGGACACCGTCGAGGTACACCACCACCTGCTCCGACGTGGATCCGCGGATGGAGACGGTGGCGAACGATCCCGGCCCTCCCAGCGACGCCACCCGCAGGCCCGCCGTCTCCGACAGCAGCTCGGCCAGGGTGGTGACGCGCGAGGAGAAGTCGCGGGCCAGGATCACCGTGCAGGAGGCCGCCCTGTCGGCGGGCCGCTCGTCCCGCCGCCCCTCCACGCGCACCGTCTCGGCGGGAGCCGGCGTCGCGGGTGCCGGCTCGGCGGCCGCCGCGGCCCCGACCGAAGCCAACAGGGTCCAGACGGCCGCCGCCGCCCCTCGGGCCGGGCGGCTCACGGCGGGCAGTCCCCCGAGGCCAGGATCCTGGGGGCGCCGTCCGACCCCAGCCCGTAGTGCGCCGATCCTCTCGGGCGCACCACGTAGAGGAAGACGGTCCCGGGGGCCGGGTCCTGGCCGTCGAGATGGTCCGCCGAGGTCACGTTGAACGAGTTGTCCTCGATGCAGACCGCCCCGGCCGGTGGCCCGCCGGCGGCCGGCCCCAGCGTCCCGCGCGCCACGTCGTACCAGGCGCTGGAGGAGACGAAGCTCCACCGGACGGACGATCCCGTGGGAAGGAGATCCATCCAGACGTCGGGCTCGGAGGCGATGTAGGGGAGCAGGGACGAGGAGAGCGGGCTGCGGCATCGCGCCACCTCCCGGCCGTCGCTCTCCCCGTCGCCGTCGGTGTCCGCCAGCATCGGGTCGGAGCCGTGGACGATCGTCTCCTCGGAGTCGGGCAGGCCGTCCCCGTCGGTGTCGGGCGCGGCGGGCGGGGGGCCCAGCTCCGGAGGCGTGGGGAGGGCGTTGAGCGCGACGACGGCGTCCAGGTCGAACCCTTCGCCGGCCCCGGCGAAGCCGGTGGGGAGCCCGAGATCCGCGATCAGGACGTAGCGCGCCCGGGACAGCCCCACATCCGCCAGGTCGAAGGCGTCTCCTCCCGCCCCGGACACCCCTCCAGGACCCGCGGGATCCCACACCGCCGGATCGTCGGGCACCGTCCAGTTGCCCGTGAACGTCGGCGTGATCCCGGCCAGGCCGGCCAGCAGAGGCAGGGCGCTGGATGGGGTGGCGTCCTGGCCGACATGCTGCAGCGCGGAGGGATCGTAGGGGAACTCGACGAACGACACGCCGTCGTCGCTGACGGCCACGGAGGCGGGCTCGGCGAAGACGCTGTAGGGCTGGGCGGGATCGGAGGGCACGGAGGAGCGGAAGAAGGCGTTCTCGAACACGATGAAGTCGGGGCCGGGCCCGTCCACGATCACGTTGTCGGTGAAGCGCAGGAGGATCCATCCTCCCCGGCCCAGCGACGCCGTGCTGGTCGATCCGGTGACCGGGAGCGAATCGCCCGGCGGCGCGGTCACGATCCCCGGAAGCTCGGCCACTCTCAGCCCGGACTCGGGAGGGGAGAACGCGGCGACGAAGGAGACCACCTCGTCGGCCACGCAGTCCACCGTGCGGGCCTCGCCGCTCGACGAGGCGAGGATGGCGGCCACGACGCCGGTCGCCGCCAGCGCGGCTCGGGCCATGACCGCTACTCCCCGGCCACGGACGACTCCAGCCTCCGGCCGGATCGCCTGAACCGGCCCAGGGCCTGCTGCAGCTCCGCGGGGAGGCGTCCGCCGTCGAGCCGCCCCGCGTACAGGAGGTCGTAGTCCACGACGGCGTGGAGCGATCGACCGCTGGACGAGAAGACGTTGAAGCCGTCGTGGTAGGCCGAGATCCCCAGCCGGTCCACCAGGAAGCCCTCGATGGAGGAGAGATCGGCCACCGCGCGCGCCGCGGGGATCTCCACGATCGACGCGTCCGGGCGGACGATGTGGACAGTCAGGGAAAGACGCCGCGTCCCCGACTGGTGGACGAGCTGGGCAAGGTAGGTGATCCCGGGACGCAGCTCGGCCTGGACGCCGGCGAAGGCGAAATCGCCGAACGCGTCGTCGCCGGCGGGCGCGCCGAAAACGGTGGGGGAGAGGAAGGGCCCGCCGAAGAAAGGAGAGACGTTGGGGAAATAGGCCAGCTCCACCGTGTCGAAGGTGTCCGAGCGGAAGTCCGACAGGTCGCCCGTCCTGTCGTCTCCCGTGGTGGTGGAGTGGAAGAGCGAGAAGGCGATGGGGTGGAACCCGAAGGGATCGGCGGCGATGCCGGGGCGGATGGTGAGGATGGCCCCGGCCACGAAATCGTCATCCTGCGCCAGGGGTGCCTCCAGCGGCGCAGCCAGCCGGGCGGTCGGCTGGAGCGAGTCGTAGGTGACGGTCAGGGAGCCCTTCCGATCGCCGGCGAAGCGCGGGGCGGAAGCCGGATCGTGGGAGAAGGCAGACGGCGGGCCGCTGGCGGCGAAGACCGGCTGCGCCGCGTGGGCCTGGGTGGGATCGGAGGAGAAATCGTGGACGATGCCGGCCGCCGGCGTCGCGGACATCGGCGGGACGGGCGACAGCGAAAGGGACGACGCGGCGACTGCGGCCAGGAGCATGGTGCGGGAGCGCGGCATGCTGGACTCCATCCCCTCGGGGGAGCTCTGGCCTCCTGGGTGTCCGGGCCAAAAAAAACCCGGAGCTTTCCAGAGGGAAAGTCCGGGCTGGCGAGACCTTGCCCTAGAAGGCTCGTTGACGGGCGGGCTCGGGCAGGTCTCCTGGCTGGCGACGTGTGAGTGGTCCTACTAGCAGCGTCGTGGTGCCGGCCCTTCCCGGATCGTCTCCAGTGGGCCTTCCCGCGGCGTTCGTCGTCGCTTACAGTTGCTGGGCAGCGAGGGCTTCACACCCTCTTCCCTCTTAGGCCCCGTCCCGGACGGGGCCACCCGCGCCCTGTGGCTGAATCCATTCAAAGAACAGGTCGAGCGTGGGGCGCACTCTACGGGGATCGGCGCCTCCGCGTCAAGCCCCCCCGTGGCCGAGGCATCCCCGTTGCGGGGCCCGCCCGGCCGGAACCTCCGGGCGGATCGGCGCCATCTCCCGGGTCGCCTGGCTCGAACCACCGCAGCCAGGCGCGGGCCGAGCCGAGCAGGCGGCCGGGCTGAAGGCGGTAGATCCGCTCGCGGCCCCTGCGCTCCACGCTGATCAGCCCGGCGTCCACCAGAACAGCGAGGTGCCGGGTGGTGGTGGGCCAGGAGCAGGAGAACCTCGACGCGATCTCGCCGGCGGTCATCGAGCCGCCCCGGAAGCGCAGCACCAGCAGGATCTGCCGGCGCGAGGAGTGGGCGATGGCCGAGAGGATCGCGTCGAGCTGTTCCAGCTCTCCGCGGGGGTCACGCCGTGGCAAAGGAGACGCGCACCGGCTGCACGTGCGGGAACTCCATCTTGGGGCGGCCCAGCCGCTCCTCCACCAGCGCGCCCATCGGCTCCCAGACCGCCATCACCTCGGGGAGCTGGTGGGCGATGCCCGGGGCCTGCTCGTCCTTCCAGGAGAAGATCTCCACGATGAAGGTCTTTCCCGATTCGTCCTTCCCTTTGTAGATCTGAGGCGGCGTGTCGGTGGCCAGGCCGGCCTTGCGCAGGGTCGGCCAGTGCCTCTCGAGCAGACGGGTGAACTCCGCTTCCTTGCCGTTCTGGAGCCGGTACGTGCAGATGACCGTCTGTGGCTGTCCCATGATCCCTCCTTGAGAGGGCTCATTATTTAGCACTATGGCTAATCTTTGTCAACAGGCGCGGCTCCCGATGCTTCCGGCCGGGCCCGTCCGGGGCGAGGCGGTCCTTCCGGGTTTGACACCCGCGGATGGGGGCCCCTAAGATCCCCTTCCCATGACCTGGTTCAAGAAGGAAAAGCAGCCCAAGCAGCCGGTGGCGGACAAGAAGCTGCGCGTTCCCGGCGGCCTGTGGGTGAAGTGCGA
This sequence comes from Candidatus Polarisedimenticolia bacterium, assembly GCA_035281445.1. Lineage (GTDB taxonomy): Bacteria > Acidobacteriota > Polarisedimenticolia > JACPZX01 > DASXTC01 > DATEEA01. The sequence continues at coordinate 19,694 of DATEEA010000101.1, read as the reverse complement.
CCACTGCAAGGAAATCATCTACAAGAAGGAAGTCCTCAAGAACGCCAACGTCTGCCCGAAGTGCGGGTACCACTTCCGCATCTCGGCCCGCGAGCGGCTGGCCGGCCTGTTCGACAACGGGCTCTACGAGGAGGTCGACCGCAACATCCTGCCCACCGATCCGCTCGGGTTCAGGGACACCAAGCCCTACAAGGACCGGCTCAAGGCCTACCAGGAGGAGACCGGCCTGAAGGACGCGGTGACCAACGCCGTCGGTCTCATCGAAGGGATGCCCTGCGTCGTCTCGGCCATGGAGTATGGCTTCATGGGAGGCTCCATGGGCTCCGCGGTCGGCGAGAAGGTGGCGCGCGCCGCCGAGAGATCGCTGGCCGATCGCCGGCCGCTCATCGTGGTGTCGGCGTCGGGAGGCGCGCGGATGCAGGAAGGGGCCCTCTCCCTGATGCAGATGGCCAAGATCTCCTCCATGCTGGCGCGGCTGCACGAGGCCCGCATCCCCTACATCTCGATCCTCACCGATCCCACCACGGGGGGCGTGACCGCGTCGTTCGCCATGCTGGGGGACCTGAACATCGCCGAGCCCAAGGCGCTGATCGGCTTCGCCGGGCCCCGGGTGATCGAGCAGACCATCCGCCAGACCCTCCCCGAGGGCTTCCAGCGCTCCGAGTTCCTTCTCGAGCACGGCATGCTGGACATGGTCGTGGAGCGCTCGCAGCTCAAGGCGACGCTGGCCCGGTGCCTGCGCGCCCTGCACGGCGCCCCGGCCGCGGCCCCGGCCTGACGCGCCGGCGCTCCGGCCCCCATGGACTACCGCGGGACCCTCGACTACCTGGAGTCGGTTCAGTCGCGCGGGATCAAGCTGGGCCTGCGCAACATGGAAGCGCTGCTGTCCGGCCTGGGCAGCCCCCAGGCGGCGTTGCGCAGCGTCGCCGTCGCCGGGACCAACGGCAAGGGTTCCGTCTGCGCCTTCCTGTCCTCCCTTCTCAGGGCATCGGGAACGCGCACCGGCCTCTACACCTCGCCGCACCTGGTGCGCTACGAGGAGAGGATCGCCGTGGACGGCCGGCCTGTGGCCTCCGGCCGCTTCGCCGCCGGCGTGACCGAGGTGAAGGAGACGATCGACGCCCTGCTGGCCGCCGGCGCGCTGGACTCCCATCCCACGCACTTCGAGGTGCTCACCGCGGCGGCCCTGGTCCACTTCCGGGCGGAGAAGGTGGAGACGGCGGTCCTGGAAGTCGGCATGGGAGGACGGCTGGACGCGGTGGCCGCCGCCGGATCGGAGGCCGCGGTGGTCACCAACGTGCGGCTGGAGCACACGCAGCACCTCGGGACCACGGTGGAGGCGATCGCCCGGGAGAAGGCGGGGATCATCGGCCCGCGGTGCAGGACGGCGATCACTTCGGAGAGGCACCCCGAGGCGCTGGCCATCCTGCGCCAGACGGCCGCCCTGCGTGGCGTCCGCCTTGTCGAGGCGCCGCTGGCGGTGCGCGCCCGCGCCGCCGGCGGCCCCGGCCCTCCGCTGCGGCTGCGGCTCTCCACCGCCCGGGCCGATTACGGCGAGGTCGAGCTGCCGCTGGCCGGGCCTCACCAGGTGGACAACGCCGCCGCGGCGGTGCTGGCCGCCGAGGCGCTGCTGGCGCCGGAGGAGGGCGGCTCCGGCCTCAGCCCGGACGCGGCGGCCCGAGGCCTGTCGTCGGCGCGGTGGCCCGGCAGGTTCCAGGCGATAAGGCAGGACCCGCTGTTCGTTCTGGACGGCGCCCACAACCCGGCCGGCGCCGAGGCGCTGGCGTCGGCGCTGCAGGCCGCCTCGGCGGCCGGCTCGAGCCGGGCGCCGCTGTGCCTCGTCGCGGGCATCCTCCAGGAGAAGGACCTGCAGGGGATCGCGGCGGCGCTCTTCCCGCTGGCCGCGAAGGTGGTGGCCACCAGGGGGCGCTCGGAGCGATTCCGCGACCCGGAGGAGATCGCCGTCGCGGCGCGGCGGCTCGGAGTCGAGGCCAGCGTGGAGCGAGACCTCGCCGGAGCGCTCTCGTCGGCGGAGGCGTGGCGCGCGGCCGGCGGCGCTGTCTGCCTGTGCGGGTCCCTGTACCTGGTGGGGGACGCGATGGAGGCGCTGGGCATCGATCCGTTCTGAGCCGGTGTCAGGCCAGCCCGCTCTCCGCCTCCTCGCTGTCGTCGGAGAGGTAGCGGGTGTGGCAGGCGACGATGCGGTTGCGCCCCCTCTCCTTGGCCAGGTAGAGGGCCTGATCGGCCGCGCTCAGAAGCTCCTGGCTGCTCTCGCCGTCCACCATGAGCTGGGCGACACCCCCGCTGATAGTCACCCTTCCCGGCCCGCTCGGGGAGCCCGCCACCGCGGCGAAGCGGTGGCCCTCGATGGCCCGCCGGATCTTCTCCGCGGTCCTGACGGCGTCCTCTTTGCCGGCATGGGGCAGGACCGCCACGAATTCCTCTCCTCCGTACCGCGCCGCGATGTCGTCGTGGCGGAGATGCTCCCGGAGGATCGCCGCGACCTGCTTGAGGATCTCGTCGCCGGCGGGATGCCCGAATGTGTCGTTGTACTTCTTGAAGTGATCGATGTCGAAGATGACCAGCGACAAGGGTGTGTGGCTGTTCTGCGCGGCGTGGGTCAGCTCTCCCAGCTTCAGGTTGAGGAAGCGCTTGGTGCAGAGCTGGGTCAGCGAGTCGCGGTTGGCCACGTTCTGGAGCCTCTGGATCAGGTGGCGGTTGTTGAGGGCCAGGGAGCCCAGGTCCGCGACCAGCTTGATCATCCTCTTCTCGTCGCGGTGCCGGCTGGCGGGGGCGCCCACGCACAGAACCCCCATCGTCCGGCTCTCGTTGACCATGGGAGCCACCAGATCGAGCGCCAGCCCGGGGGGGTCGAGCACACCGGAGGGGGAGCGCCGGAAGAGCGAGTCGGACTGGAAGTCGTCCCGATCCATGGTGCGCTGGTGGATCGCCGCCAGGCCGATCCGCCCCTCCCCGAACTTGATCTTGTGGCCGCGCTCCATCCAGTCCGGCTGTCCCTTGGCGTGCGTCAGCACGAGCTCGTCCTTGCCCTGGGCCAGGAAGATGAGGATCTGCGCCGGATCGAAGAAGTGTTCCAGCGTGCTGGCCAGCAGGGGCGGGATGCCACGCTGCGACATGTGGGAGTTGAGCTGGCGGACGACGTCCGGCAGGACCACCAGGAACGACGACAGCGCTTTGTTGTCCGCAGCCATCCCGGCCACGACCCGTTCCTGGTCGGTCAGCCTGCGCGACAGATCGGCGTTGCGGGCGGCCTGATCCTGGATGACGAAGCGGAGCCGCTGGCGCTCGGCGACGATCCCTCCCAGGGCACCCAGTATGCAAATGCACCCGCCTACCAGGAGGAACCAGATGGAGACATCGGGCATCGTCGGTCCAATCAAATGTTGATATACGTGAATATGTCTATGGAGACACGTGCAAGTCGAAGTATATGAGCAAGATATAGCTCAGGCAAACAGAAGGAAGTGAACTATGTTAGAATCCGCTTCGCCATAGCCGCACCATCCGCCGCCGTCGATCGCCGAACAGGAGATTTCGCCATGGCGCCTGACCTTCTGAGGGCTTGCGTCGGCCTCGGTCTGGCGTTTTCAGTCCACCCACGCTGGCGCAGAAGCATCACCGGGAGCGAGGGATGGGCGGAGTGGATCGAGGCCTTCCCCGACCGTTTGGGGGAGCTCATCGCCTTGCGATGCCCCGGGAGCGGCGATATATTCAGGGCCGATTATCCCGACCGGGCCGACAGAGAGATCGAAGCATCGCGGCGTGCCGGAGCCTTGATCGTGACCTTCCGGGACGCCGCCTACCCGAAGGCCCTGCTCCGCCTCCCGGACGCGCCCCCATGCCTCTACGTGAGGGGCTCGTTCGAGCCGGAGGACCGCCTGGCGGTCGCGGTGGTCGGGTCGAGGAGGGCCACCCCCTACGGGCTGCGGATCGCCGAGGAGCTGGGCCACGGCCTGAGCTGTGCCGGCCTGACGGTGGTCAGCGGCCTGGCACGCGGGGTCGATTCGGCCGCCCACCGGGGGGCCCTCTCCGTGGGCGGGCGGACCATCGGCGTGCTGGGCTCGGGAATAGACATCGTTTATCCGATCGAGAACCGGGGGCTGTTCGCCGCGGCGGCCCGGTCCGGCGCCGTCATGACCGAGCACCCGTTCGGGACGCGGCCGCTCAGGGCGCATTTCCCGCAGAGGAACCGGCTCATCGCCGGGATGGGCCTGGCGGTGGTCGTGGTGGAGGCGGCGCCCAACAGCGGCTCGCTGATCACGGCGGGGTACGCACTGGAGACTCTGGGCCTGCCGGTCTGCGCCGTCCCCGGCTCGATCGTCTCCAGGACGAGCGAGGGATGCAACAACCTGATCTACGAAGGAGCGGTGCCGGTCCGCAACGTCGGCGATATACTGGCCGAGCTGCGGGCCGCGGACAGGAAGAAGCTGACGCCCCGGAGGGGCCCCGGGCCTGCCCCGAAATCGGCCGCGGCCCGGGCTGGACAGGGGCTCGATCCCGGGGCCAGGCGCGTCCTTGACGCCCTCCGGCCGCTGGAGGCGGTCTCCGCGGACAGGCTGGCCGGAGCCACGAAACTTGCCAGCGGCGTCCTGCTGGGGCATCTTCTCGATCTGGAAATCCGGGGACTGGTCCACCGCATGCCGGGCGGCCTGTACATGAGAAAGCACTGAGAGGAAACGACATCGTGCCGAAATCGCTCGTCATCGTCGAATCCCCCGCCAAGGCGGGCACCATCACCAAGTTCCTCGGGCCGAAGTACCTGGTGAAGGCCTCGATGGGGCACGTGCGCGACCTGCCCAAGAACAAGATCGGGGTGGACGAGAAGACCTTCAAGCCGACCTACGAGACGCTCCCCGGCCGCAAGAAGGTGATCGACGAGATCAAGAAGCACGCCGCCAAGGCCGAAGCGATCTACCTGGCCCCCGACCCCGACCGCGAAGGAGAGGCGATCTGCTGGCACCTGGCCCAGGAGCTGAAAGGGGCCAGGAAGAAGATCTACCGGGTGATGTTCAACGAGATCACCAAGCGGGCGATCCTCCAGGCCATGGAGAACCCCGGCGCCATCGATCAGAACAAGGTGGACGCCCAGCAGGCTCGCCGCATCCTGGACCGCCTGGTGGGCTACAAGATCAGCCCGCTGCTCTGGGACAAGGTGCGCCGAGGCCTCTCCGCGGGCCGCGTGCAGTCGGTGGCGCTGCGGATGATCGTGGAGAGAGAGCGCGAGCGGCTCGCCTTCAAGCCCGAGGAGTACTGGAGCCTTGCGGCGCGGCTGCAAGCCGCCGATCCCCCGCCCTTCGAAGCCCGGCTGACACGGCGGGACGACAAGAAGTTCGAGGTGGGCTCCAAGGAGGAGATGGACGCCGTCCTGGCCGATCTCGAAGGGGCCTCCTACACGGTCACCGACGTCTCCGCCAAGGAGAAGCGCAAGAACCCCTTGCCGCCCCTCATCACCAGCAAGCTGCAGCAGGAGGCGTCGCGGCGCTTCGGCTTCACCGTCAAGAAGACGATGATGCTGGCCCAGAGGCTCTACGAGGGGATGGACATCGGCGACCGGGGCACCATCGGGCTGATCACCTACATGAGGACCGATTCCACCCGCGTTTCCGACGAGGCGCTGTCGTCGGTGCGGGCGCACATCGCCGAGACCTACGGGCAGGAGTTCGTCCCCGGGCAGCCGCGGGTGTACGCCGCGCGCAAGCAGGCCCAGGAGGCCCACGAGGCGATCCGGCCCACCAGTCTGGAGCTGACCCCCGAGCTGGTGCGCGCCCACCTCAGCAAGGACGAGTTCAATCTGTACTCCATGATCTGGAAGCGGTTCGTGGCGTCGCAGATGGAAGCCGCCGTGTTCGACACCACGACCGCCGACATCCAGGCCGGCCGCTACACATTCCGCGCCAACGGGGCGGTGGTGAAGTTCCCGGGGTGGATGAGCGTGTACCAGGAGGCGGAGGCCGCCCGCCGCAAGGAGCAAGACCAGGAGGCCGACGAGGAGCAGGCCCCGCCGCGCCGGGAGCGCGACGAGGAGGAGGCGCCCGACGAGGCGGGCGGGCTCCTTCCGCCCCTGTCCCGGGGACAGGACGTCGCCTTGCAGGGCCTCGACCCCGCCCAGCACTTCACGCAGCCTCCCCCGCGCTACAGCGAGGCGATGCTGGTGAAGGCGCTCGAGGAGAACGGCATCGGCCGTCCCTCCACCTACGCCAGCATCCTGACCACCATCCAGAGCCGCGAGTACGTGGAGAAGGACAAGGGCCGCTTCAAGCCCTCGGAGCTCGGGATGCTGGTGTCGGACCTCCTGGTGGAGTCGTTCCCCGACATCGTCGAGGTCGGCTACACGGCGGAGCTGGAGGAGGACCTCGACAAGGTCGAGGAAGGGCGGATCAGCTGGGTCAAGCTCTTGAAGGAGTTCAACGAGAAGTTCAAGAAGGACCTCAAGGCCGCGGCCAAGCAGATGCGCAACGTCAAGACCGAGGAGACTCCCACCGATCAGGTCTGCGGAAAGTGCGGCAAGCCGATGGTGGTGAAGTGGGGCCGGTACGGGAAGTTCCTGGCCTGCACGGGCTACCCCGAATGCCGCAACACGGCCGAGCTCAAGGAGCCCGGCGCGGGGGACGGGGAGGGAGGGGACTCGGGGGCACAGGCGGCCGCCCCGGCTGCGGCGCTGCACGAGGAGACCTGCGAGAAGTGCGGCAAGTCGATGGTGGTGCGCCGCGGGCGGTTCGGACAGTTCCTGGCCTGCACCGGATATCCCGCCTGCAAGAACACCCGGCGCATCCAGATCGGAGCCGACGGCGAGGTGATCTCGCGCAAGGACCGGATGCTCGACGAGCTCTGCCCCCAGTGCGGCAAGCAGATGGCGGTCAAGCACGGCCGCTTCGGCGAGTTCACCGCGTGCAGCAACTATCCCGAGTGCAAGTACATCAAGCTCAAGGAGGTCGGCGTGGCCTGCCCCAAGGACGGCGGCGCCGTGGTGGAGCGGCGCTCCCGCCGGGGCAAGACCTTCTACGGCTGCAACAACTATCCAGGCTGCGACTTCGTCGTCTGGTACCGCCCGGTGCCGAAGCCGTGCCCGCAGTGCGGAGCGGCCTTCCTGATGGAGAAGAAGACCAAGCGGGAGGGCGAGATGCTGGTCTGCAACACCGAGGACTGCGGCTACAAGATCCCGGCCGAGACGGTCACCGCCTGATGGATCGGCGGATCGACGCCTTCCTCCGCCACCTGCGAGACGTCAGGAACTATTCCCCCCGCACACTGCGCGCCTACCGCGTCGATCTGCTGGAGTTCGCGGAGGGGGTGCGCGCCGCGGGCCTGCAATCCGACCTGGCGCGCCTCGACCCGATGGCCGTGCGGGGACACCTGGCGCGGCTCACCGCCGCGGGCAAGCGGCGATCCACCATCGCCCGCAAGGTCTCGGCGCTGCGGTCGTTCTACGACTGGCTGCGGCGCGCGGGACACGTGGAGTCGAACCCGGCCCGGGACGTCTCCACGCCGCGTCAGGAGCGAAGGCTCCCCCGCTTCCTGGATCCGTCCGGGGTGCGGTCGCTTCTGGAGGCCCCGGTGCGCGACGGCTGGCTGGGCCAGCGCGACCGGGCGGTGCTGGAGCTGCTGTACGCCACGGGGATGCGGGTCTCCGAGCTGACCTCGCTGCTGGTCCACGACCTGCAGCCGCGGGACAACGAGATGCGGGTGATGGGCAAGGGTCGGCGGGAGCGATGGGTCTACTTCGGCCGTCACGCCCGCCGGTCTCTGGACGACTACCTGAGGGCGCGGGCCTCCTCGCTGGCCCGATCGTCCGAGGCGCTGTTCGTCAACGCCCGGGGCGGGGCGCTCACGGATCGGAGCGTGAGGCGGATCGTGGATCGGCAGGTGCGGAGCGCCGCCCTGCAGCGCCGGGTCTCGCCGCATGGGCTGAGGCACTCCTTCGCCACGCACCTGCTCGACCGAGGCGCCGATCTGCGCGCCATCCAGGAGCTGCTCGGCCACGCCTCGCTGGCGACCACGCAGCGCTACACCCACGTCACCACCGAGCGGATGATGGCGGTGTACCAGGAGGCGCAGCAGAGCATGCGCCGGGCCAGGAGGCGCGCGCCGTGAGCCCCCGGAGGAAAGGGGCGGGGGACGAGCTCCTGCTGGACATCGCCGTGGCCGCGGCCCAGGCCGGGGGGGAGGTGATCCTCAAGGCGCATGGCGCGCGCTCCCCCGGAGCCCTCACTCCGTCCACCGCCAAGGGGGTCAACGACTACGTCACCGAGGTGGACCGGGAGGCCGAGAGCCGCATCGTCTCCATCATCAAGGAGGTCTACCCCGACCACGACATCCAGGCCGAGGAGACTCCGGAGAGCGCGTACACGTCGGAGTACCGGTGGATCATCGACCCTCTGGACGGCACCACCAACTTCATCCACGGCTACCCCATGTTCGCCGTGTCGGTGGGCCTGTCCCACCGCAACAGGATGAGGCTGGGCGTGGTGTTCGACCCCCTGCGCAGCGAGCTGTTCCGCGCCGAGGCCGGCGCCGGCGCCTACCTCAACGACGCCCCCCTGCGGCTCGGCGAGCAGCGCAGGCTGAGAGAAGCCCTGCTGGTCACGGGGTTCCCTTTCAAGGCCCAGCATCATCTTCACAAATACCTCCAGATCTTCGAGGAGCTGTTCAAGGCCAGCAGCGGCATCCGCCGCGCCGGCTCGGCGAGCCTCGACCTGGCCTACGTGGCCGCGGGGCGGGCGGACGGCTTCTTCGAGATGGTCCTCTCTCCCTGGGACATGGCGGCGGGCGCGGTGCTGGTGCTGGAGGCGGGAGGGGTGGTCTGCGACTTCGAAGGGGGGGAGGACTACATGGGGACAGGCAACATCGTGGCCGGGCACTCCTCCGTGGTGGAGGAGATGCTGCCGCGGATCGCCCGCCACTTCCCCCTCTGGTGAGCCGCGCGGCGCGAGACCGCCCGGGAACGCCCGCCGGGAGCGCCCTCCGGGGGAGGCCGGCGGGTGAAGCGGCGGGGGCCATGCGCTATAATCCCGCGGCCCAGAGCAGCCTGTGGGCCGGGAAGGACAAGGTCAGGATGGCTCAGTTAGGCTCCCCACGCGCAAGCCGTCCCCGAGGTCAGGCCGCCGGCCCGCCACGGTCCTCCCCGCGCGCGCCCCGCCGCATCCTCCTGATCGAGGACAACCCCGTGGACGCCATGATGCTGAGGGTCGGGCTGGAAGAGCGCGGCATCCCCTTCGAGATGCAAGTGCTCCATCATGGCGACGTGGCCATGGCCTTCGCCCGCCGCGAGGGGACCTTCTCCTCGCAGCCGCTCCCGGACATGATCCTGGTCGACCTGAACATCCCCGGCTACAGCGGCAGCGAGGTCCTCAAGCAGCTCTCCGGGACCCCCGCCTTCCGCACGGTCAAGATCGGGGTGTTCACCTCGTCCAACGATCCCCGCGACGAGGCCTTCAGCCGGCAGAACGGAGCCCAGTTCTATCTCAACAAGCCGATGGATCTGGAAGGGCTCGATCGGCTGTCGGAGAGGATCACCCGGCTGCTGGGACTGAGCCGGGAAGACGCCGGCTGAGCCGCCGGGGCGCACGGCGGTCAGCGGGCCGGCGGCGCCTCGGTGATGGTGACGATCCGATCCCCCTCCACGCCGTCCAGGCGCTGCACGGTCCCCGACGGCCAGCGCACCTCGATGTCCGCCCGGCCGGCTCCTCCCAGCCCGAAGTGCAGGCGCACGTCGTTCTGCGACAGATAGCTCGATCCGGCGCGCACCTCCGCGGAATGCGGCGGGGGGACTCTCACCTTCCCCTGTCCCTCGGCGGCCCTGGGGGTCACTTTCACCCGGGCGCCGATGCCGTCGGTGTTGCTCCTGACGCCGCGAAGCCGGATGGAGATCCAGCGGCCGCGGACGTCCCCCGGGGCGTTGCCCCCGTCGTTGTGCAGCAGCTGCGCGGGGCGGTTGTTGTTGACCACGAAGAGGTCGAGGTCCCCGTCGTCGTCGTGGTCTCCCACGGCCAGCCCGCGCCCGACGTCGGGCCGCGTGAAGTCGGGCCCCAGCAGGGGACCGATCTCGCGGAACGTCCCGGTCCCGTCGTTGGCCATCAGCGACCTGGGCTGCATGTAGGTCAGCTTGTCCTTGAACAGATGGATGTTGTCCAGGATGTGCCCGTTGACCACCAGCAGGTCCTCGTCGCCGTCGTTGTCCGCGTCGAGGAAGTCGGCGCCGAAGCCGACATCCAGGTAGTTGGGCTCCCCCAGGCCCGCCCTGAAGGTGACGTCGCTGAAGGTGAGATCGCCGTTGTTCAGGTAGAGCTCGTTGGTCTCGTAGTCCAGGTTGGTGACCACCAGGTCCATCCGGCCGTCCCCGTTGACGTCGCCGGCGTCGGTCCCCATCCCCGCCTGGGGGAGCCCGCTCTCGGAGAAGCCGGTCCCCGCGGTCAGGGAGATGTCCTCGAAGGTGCCGTCGCGCCGGTTGCGGTAGAGGAAGTTGATCGTCTTGTCGTTGGCGACGTAGATGTCCTGCCAACCGTCGTCGTCGATGTCGGTGAAAACGACTCCCAGCCCCTTGCCGGCCGGGTCGGCCACCCCCGCGGCGGCGCTGACGTCGTCGAACCGGCCGTCTCCGCGGTTGCGGTAGAGGCTGTCGGGGACGCCGTTGTACTCGTCGGGATGACAGTAGGCCCGGTGCCCGGGCTTCCTCTCACCGCAGAACTTGTTGTTCTCCAGCGTGAAGTCGATGTAGTTGGTGACGTACAGGTCCAGGTCGCCGTCGTTGTCGATGTCCCCGAAGGCGGCGCTGGCGCTCCAGCGTGGATCGCCCGTCCCCGAGGCGGCGGTCACGTCGGTGAACCGGCCGCCCCCCTCGTTGCGGTACATCACATTGGGGCCGAAGTTGGTGACGTAGAGGTCGCGGTCCCCGTCCCCGTCGATGTCTCCGGCCACGCAGCCCATGCCGTAGCGCCCTTCGTTGGCCACGCCCGCCCCGGCGGTCACGTCGGTGAAGCGGCCGCCTCCCTCGTTGCGGTACAGCTTGGAGGCGTGCCGGGGTGAGCCGGCGTAGCCGGGGAGGGGCCCGGAGTTGACGGCGTACAGATCGATGTCGCCGTCCCCATCGTGATCGAACCAGCAGGCCCCCGACCCCATCGTCTCGACGTAGTGCTTCTCGCCGCTTCCCCCATGGATGTGGTCGAACGCGATCCCCGCCTCACGGGTGACATCCTTGAAGACGAACCCGGGGGGCGCGGCCGCGGCCAGCGCCGCGGCGAGGGCCGCGGGCGCGGCGGTCAGGGACAGGACGCGGTGCGGCCTCACGGACCGGTCTCGCCGGGGGAGGTCAGCCGGAGGTAGGTCTCCTGCTCCCGGCGGCTTCTCTCGGCGTCCCCCAGCCGCGAGTAGATCTGCGACAGAACCTGGTGAACGCGGGGGTCGGAGTGCCCCAGGCCCACCGCCGCCTCCAGCTCCGCTGCGGCCTCCCGCAGCGCGCCGGCCTGCGCCAGGGCCAGACCGAGGTTGAACGAGCTGTCCGGGTCGGAAGGAGAGAGCCGCTTGGCCAGCCGCAGCTCGCGCACCGCGTCCTGCGCCCGCCCCGCCTTGAGCCGGAGCTGGGCCAGCAGGATGCGGTACGTGGCGGCCATGGGCGCCAGGCGGCAGGCCTCCTGCATCTGCTCCGCCGCCGCCGCGTCGTCTCCCCGTTGGGACAGCACCCGCGCCAGTCTGTAGCGCGCCTCGGCGCCGAGAGGATCGAGCCTCACCGCCTCGCGCAGCGCCTCTTCGGCGCGGTCCAGCCGTCCGGCGCCGTGCAGGAGCCGCCCCCACTCCAGCCGCACCTGCGGGTCGAGCGGCTCGGCGCGGGAGGCCTGTTCCAGCAGCGCGGCGGCCCCGGCCAGGTCCCCCGCCGCCGCCTTCGTCTCCGCCTCCGCGCGCAGCGAGCGGCTCCGGATCCTGCGCGCCCGTTGCTCCTCGTCCTGCCGGTACAGCTCCTGGAAGCGGGCCAGCGCCCGGGCCCTCTCGTCGCCCCGGCCCAGCGCGCCTGCGGCCCGGGCCAGGTTCTGCAGCGCGCCGCGGTGATCGGGCTCGATGGCCAGCGCCGCCCTGAAGGAATCGGCCGCGTCCCCGGGGCGGCCGGCGCGCGCGTGGGCCAGGCCCTGGTGATAGCGCGCCTCGGCGGTGGAGGCAGCCCTGGCCAGGGCGGCCAGAGCCCGGGCGTCGTCGCCCATGCGGTAGGCTGCGACGCCGAGCCCCTGGTAGGAGGACGCGACGCTGCCGGATCCGCCGCCGTCGCCGGCGGCTCGTCCCCCCAGGTCGATCTCGGCCTGGTAGGCTCGCGCGGCCTCCTCCAGCTCCCCCAGGGCGAGGTGGATCGCGCCGAGGTCGTGCCGCACAGCGGGCCGATCGGGGGCCGCCGCCTGCACCGCCTTCAGCACCTCGAGCGCCTCGCCGCTGCGTCCCATGCGGGCCAGCGCGTCCGCGAGCAGGCAGCGCGCGTCGAGCCCCAGCGGCGTGGAGGGCCCGGCCAGCTCGGCGGCGCGGCGGAAGGCGGCGGCCGCCTCCTCGTCGCGCTGCTGAGCATGGTGGGCGCGGCCCAGCAGGAGGATGGCCCGGGGCGACTCCGGCTGCTCCCGCAGCAGCGCGTCGAGCAGGGACAGGGCGTCGCCGATCCGTCCCGCCTCGAGCGCCTCGGCGGCGGCCGCCTCCGGGCCGCCGGCCGCCGCGAAGGCGGGAGCCGGCGCCGCGGCGCAGAGAAGAAGGGCGATCGGGAGGCAGGGCACGGCGCGCGGCAGCGGCATGGCGGCCAGCATAGCGCACGCCGCTCGGCCCCTCCCCTTGATCCTCCCCTGGAGCGCGGCGTATAAGACCGGCGGGGAGGACCGATGGAACGACCAGGGGCCGTGGCGCGCGGGGCCGCGGGGAAGGCGGCGGCCGCGGCGCTGATGCTGGCGGCGCTGTGTGCCGTCCCTCCGGCGGACGGAGCCGGTGCGCGCGGGGACGCCGGCGGCGATCGGATCGACCGGGCCATGGCCCTGGCCCGTCAGGGGCGCTTCGAGCAGGCGGCCGGCGAGCTGCGCGCCCACCTCCGAGAGCGGCCGGACGACGCGGAGGCCTACTTCCACCTCGGACGGGTGCTGGGCCAGGTGGAGCTGGGGGCGGGCCGTGCGCCCCTGGAGGCCGCCGAGGCGATGGAGTCGTCGCTCCGGCTGGACCCCTCGCGCGACGTGGTCAGGCTGCACCTGGTGGAGATGTACGCCCAGCGGCTCCCGGGGCTCTTCCGTCCCCAGCGGCTGGTGGCGCTGTTCGACGAGATGATCGGGGCCCACCCGGACCGTCCCGAGCTGCGGGTGCAGTACGCCCGGGCGCTCATCACCGCCGAGGTGCGTCTGTCGAAGGCGGGGGATCCTTCCCGGGTGCTGCAGGACAGCGCCTGGACCATGGACGTGGCGCGCTTCCATCTGGAGAAGGCGATCGACGGGGCGGCGCCGGGCACGCCCATGGCGGTGGAAGCCCGCACGCTGCTGGCGGAGGTCCAGCTCCGCTCCGGGGAATGGGACGCCGCCCGCGCCACCTTCGAGTCGCTGCTGGCCTCCGACGCCGGGCGCCAGCTCAACAGGGCCATCGCATTCGAGACGATCGGTCACTGCCGGTGGCGCAAGGGGGAGCACCGCGAGGCGGTCGAGGCGTTCCGCCGCTCGCTCGCGGTCTCCGTGCGCCCCTCGGCGCAGTGGGGCCTGCTGCTGGCCGCCGAGGCGCTGGGAGGCTATCCCCCCGACGTGCCGCCGGCCCATCGCTTCCCCCTGCGCGACGAGTCCCCCACGCCGGCGGAAAAGCATAGCCTGCGCTTCACCGACATCGCGCCGGAGCTGCACATCGACAAGCTCGCGGGGGCCGGCCCCTGCGGCTGGGCGGACTACGACGGCGACGGCCGTCTCGATCTGCTGGCCTGCGGCTGCGACACCTTCTGCACGCTCTACAGGGCCGAGGGGAAAGGGTTCGTGGACGCCACGGCCCGGGCCGGGCTGACGCGGCTCGAGCCCGGCTTCGGGGCGGCGTGGGGAGACTACGACAACGACGGCGATCCGGACCTCTACATCGCGCGCAACGGCTGGAACGGTCCCGCCCCCAACAGCCTCATGAGGAACCAAGGCGACGGCACCTTCACCGACGTGGCGGCGGCGGCCGGGGTGGACGATGGCGGGTCGTCGTTCCACGCCGCCTGGCTCGACTACGACAGGGACGGCTGGCTGGATCTCATCGTCAGCAACGGCGTGTACATCGACGGCTCCACCACGCAGCTCTACCGCAACAGGGCCAACGGCACCTTCGAGAACGTCACCGTGAAGGCGGGGCTCGCGGCGCGGCCCGGCTACGGGACCATCGGCGTGGCCATCGGGGACTACGACCAGGACGGCTGGTCCGACATCTTCCTGCACGGCCGGTTCGAGGCGAACCGGCTCTTCCGCAACCAGCGCGACGGCACGTTCCGCGACCTCGCCGCCGCGGCGGGGGTGGCTGGAGACGGCCGGCAGAACGGCTACATCGCCTTCTTCTCCGACCTCGACAGCGACGGCGACCTGGACATCTTCACAGGCAGCCTCGCCCCCTGGGACCAGGTGCTCCTCGGTTACCGCTCGGACCACCAGCCCGCGCCCATGGCCGATCTCCCCAGGCTCTACCGCAACGACGGAGGCGGCTCGTTCACCGACGTTTCGTGGCAGGCGGGGTTCCGCCATCCGCTCGGGATCATGGCCGCGGGGATCGCCGACCTGGACAACGACGGGTACCAGGACATCTACCTCGGCACCGGCAACCCCGAGATCCAGCGGATGGAGCCCAACATCTTCTACAGGAACCAGCAGGGGGAGTCCTTCCGCGACCTCACCCGCACCTCGGGGCTGGGGGCGCTGGGCAAGGGGCACGGCATCACCTTCCTCGATTGGGACGGCGACGGCGACCTGGAGATCTTCGCCGAGCTGGGGGGCTTCTATCACGGCGACCTCTGGCACAGCGCGTTCTACCGCAACGACGGCCGCGGGGGAAACCACTGGCTCTCCATCCAGCTTCGCCAGGAGGGCCTCAACCGCGACGCCATCGGCGCCCACGTCACCGTCTCGGCCGGATCCTGGAAGCAGGTGCAGCAGGTGACGGCGGGTCGTGGGTTCGGCTCCACCGACCCCCCGGTCCTGCACTTCGGCCTGGGACGGGCCGACCGGGCCGACCGGGTGGACGTCGTCTGGCCGGACGGCGCCCGCAGGACCCTGCGCGGCGTGCGTGCGGGCCGCCCCCTGGAGATCCGGCGCGAGGAAGACCCCGCCGGGCCTTGATCCCGCCGGGACGCCGGGATATGGTCTGTTGCGCGCCGGCGCCGTCCCCATGATGCAGCGTCTTTCGGTACTTCCCTCGTATCTCAGGCTCGCCGTCTCCGGGCTGGCGCGCCATCCCCTCCGGGGCGCCTTCGCGTGCCTGGCGGTCGCCCTGGCGGTGGCCCTCTTCCTGGGAGCGCTGGGGCTCCATGACGGCTACGCCTCGGCCCTGTCCGACAGCATCGAGAGGATGGGGTACCACGTCCTGGTCACGGCGAAGGGATGCCCTTACGAGACCGCCACGCTCGTGCTGCGCGGCGGCAACATCCCCATGTACGTGGACGAGTCGCTGGTGGCGGACCTGGAGGCCGACCCGGCCTACGAGGCCGGGACACGGTTCCTGATGCAGGGGATCGAGATCGCCCAGGATCGCCCGATGATGGTCTTCCTGGGGATCGACGATCAGTTCTCCCGCCTCAAGCCCTGGATGCGCCTGCAGCAGGGACGCGGCTTTTCCGGACCGGAAGCCTCCGAGGCGATCCTGGGATACAACGCCGCCGAGGTGCTGCGGCTCAAGGCGGGAGACACGCTGGAGCTGCCCCGCTTCGGCCGGACGATCAGCGTGATCGGGGTCTTCGATCGATCGGGGAGCCAGGACGATGGGATGGTCTTCCTCCCCCTGGCCTACGCCCAGAAGCTGTTCGACCGCCAGGGCAAGCTCACCGGGATCGGCGTGAAGCTGACCGACCTGTCCCGCCTCGGCCCCTTCCTCGACCGGGCTTTCGAGATACCCTCGATGCAGGCGATCACCGTGTCCCAGTTCCGCGGCACGGTGCTCGATCTGCTGGGCACGGCCAGGGCGCTGATGCTGCTGGGGACCACGGTCGCCGTGGCCATCGCCGGGCTGGGAGTGTTCAACGCGGTGCTGGTGTCGGTGACCGAGAGGCGCAGGGAGCTGGGGATCTTCAAGGTGCTGGGTGCGTCGGCGTGGCAGGTCTTCGCCGTGGTGTCGCTGGAGACCGTCCTGCTCGGCGCGGCCGGCGGGGCGGCCGGGTCGGCCCTGGCCTGGGGGACCGGGCTGGTCTCCGACGATTTCGTGATGAGGCTGCTCCCCTACGCTCCCGAGCCGGCGGTGGGACACCTGGTCGAGGTGCGCCCGCTGCACGCGGCGCTCGGCGTGGCGGGAGCCGTGGCGGTGGCGCTCCTGGCCGGGCTCGGGCCGGCGCTGGGAGCGTCGGCCCGGCCGGCGGTCCGCTCGCTGAAGGACTGAGGAGGAGCCATGAGGACGGTGATCACCATCCTGCTCACCGGGGCGCTGCTGCCCGCGGCCCTGGGTTGCGCCGCGGCGGAGGCGCAGTCCCCTTCGTCGCTGGTGGAGGCGCGCGAGCACCTGCGCCGGGGCCTGGAGCTGGGCCGCCAGGGGCTGCACGACGGCGCCGCCGCGGAGCTGCGCCGCTACCTGGAGACGGTGCCCGACGACGCCGAGGCGCGCTTCCATCTGGGGCGCTCCCTGCTCGAAGTGGCCCGCCGGGGACGGCAGCCCCTGGCCGGGGGGATCCGGGAGCTGGAGCGGGCGCTCGAGCTGGCTCCGGACAAGGACCACATCCGGTTCCAGCTCGCCGAGGCGCTGGGCTACCGGTGGCCGGGGACCTTCGACCCGGACCGTGCCGTCACTTTGTTCGAGGAGGTGCTGCGGCGCAACCCCGACCGGTACGAGATCCGGCTGCGCTACGCGCAGTGGATCATCGAAGCGGAGATCAGGCTGGCCCGCAAGGGAGACCCGGACCGGGTGCTGCAGGACAGCGCGTGGGGCATGGACGTGGCGCGCGCGCACCTGGAGAAGGTCCTGGACATCGCCCCGCGCGACTCCGACGCCGCCATCCAGGCCCGGACGCTGCTGGGTGAGGTGCAGTTCCGGTCGGGCGAGTGGGACGCGGCGCGGGCCACCCTCGAGTACCTGATGCAGGCCTACCCCGGCCGGAGGCTCAACATGGCCCCGGCGTGGAACACCATCGGCCATTGCCGCTACAGGAAGAAGGAGTACCGGCAGGCGGCCGAGGCCTTCGTGAAGGCCCACGAGCTGGCGCCCTCCTCCCGGTATCTCTGGGACATCAAGCTGGCCCAGGACGCGCTGGGCGGAGCCGCCTCGGGCCCTGCGTCCCGCGTCTTCCCGCTGCGGAAGGAGGAGGTCGCCCCCTCCATCGCCGCGGCGCTGAAGTTCACCGACATCGCTCCCCGGCTGCACATCAACAAGTATGCCGGAGCCGGGCCCGCCGGCTGGGCCGACTACAACGGAGACGGACGCTTCGACCTGATCGCCTGCGGGTGCGACACCTTCTGCACGCTCTACAAGGCGGTGGAGGGCGGCTTCGAGGACGCCACCATCGAGGCGGGCCTCACGCGCATGGAGCCGGGGTTCGGCACCACGTGGGGGGACTACGACAACGACGGGGATCCCGATCTGTTCGTCGCGCGCAATGGCTGGAACGGGCCCGCCCGGGACAGCCTGCTGCGCAACAACGGCGACGGCACGTTCACCGACGTGATCGATCAGGCCGGATCGAACGACCCCGGCTCCACGGACCACGGGATCTGGGTCGACTACGACCGCGACGGATGGCTCGATCTGCTGGTGAGCAGCGGCGTCTACCTGGACGGGTCGAGCTGCCAGATGTTCAGGAACAAGGGAGACGGGACCTTCGCCAACGTCACGCGCCAGGCCGGCCTCCAGGAGGAGGGGCGCTTCGGGACCATCGGCATCGCCGTGGCCGACTTCGACGACGATGGATGGCCCGATCTCTTCTACCACGGCCGCTCGGCGCCCAACCGGCTCTACCGCAACAACCGCGATGGGACTTTCACCGAGACCGCCCGGCGCGCCGGCGTGGAGGGTCCCGGGACGCAGTTCGGCTGGACGGCCATCGCGGCGGATCTGGACAGCGACGGCGACATGGACATCCTGACCGGGAGCCTGGCGCCCTGGGACCAGGTGCTGGCCGGCTACCAGCCGGATCACCGCGCCGGACCCCTCGATCACATCCCGCGTTTCTACCGCAACAACGGCAACGGCACCTTCGCCGACGACTCGCTGGCGTCGGGGCTGCGCTACCCGCTGGGGGTGATGGCGGTCAACGCGGCCGACCTCGACAACGACGGCTACCAGGAGATCTACTTCGGCACGGGGGACCCCGAGCTCCGCAGGCTGGAGCCCAATATCCTGTACCACAACAGGGAGGGCAGGAGCTTCACCGACGTGACCCGCCACGCCGGCGTGGGGCACCTGGGCAAAGGGCACGGGATCACCTTCCTGGACTGGGACGGGGACGGGGACCTGGAGATCTTCGCGGAGATGGGTGGCTTCTACCATGGAGATCTCTGGGAGAGCGCCTTCTATCTCAACGAGGGCAAGACCGCCAACCACTGGCTTCAGGTGCGGCTCACCCAGCCGCGGCTGAACCGCGACGCGGTGGGGGCCAGGGTCACGGTGACCGCCGGCCCGGTGAGGCAGGCGCAGGAGGTCTCCGCCGGGAAGGGCTTCGGCTCCACCGATCCGCCGGTGCTCCACTTCGGGCTGGGGAAGTCCTCCCGGGCCGGCCGGGTGGAGGTGCGCTGGCCCGACGGGACGCGGCAGACGCTGGAGAACGTGGAGGGGGACCGGCTGCTGTCGATCCGGCGCGAATGAGCCTGCTGGAGATGCGCGGCGTCCGCCGCACCTACCGCCGCGGCTCCGAGACGGTGGAGGCGCTGCGGGGGGTGGACCTGGCGGTGGAGCCGGCAAGCCTGGCCGTGGTGCTGGGCGCCTCCGGAAGCGGCAAGACGACGCTCCTGCACATCGCCGCCGGGGTGGACCGTCCCACCGCCGGCGAGGTGCGCTTCCAGGGCAGACGGGTGGACGCGCTCCCCGAGGCGGGGCTGACGGAGCTGCGGCGCCGCCACGTGGGCATGATCTTCCAGGACTTCCACCTGGTGCCGGGCCTCACAGCGCTGGAGAACGTCCGGCTCCCGCTCCTCTTCTCCGGGGGGAGGGTCTCCGGCCGGGCCCTGGAGATGATGGAAAAAGCGGAGATCGCCGGCCGGCGCGACTTCTATCCGCGCCAGCTCTCCGGAGGCGAGCAGCAGCGGGTGGCCATCGCCCGCGCGCTGATCAACGGCCCCTCGCTGCTCCTGGCCGACGAGCCGACCGGGAACCTCGACTCCGAGCAGTCCTCGCGCATCGTGGATCTGTTCCGGGCCCTGGCCCTCTCCACCGGGCTGGCCGTCCTGATCGCCACCCACGACACGGAGCTGGCGCGCCGGGCCGACCGGGTGTGGCGCCTGCGCGACGGCGTGCTCGGGCCGGCCGGGCAGGTGCCCCGATGACCGCCGCCGCCCGCGGCGGAGGCGGTCCGGGCCGGGCGCGCCGGGGCG
>DATEEA010000100.1:0-13520 GCA_035281445.1 Candidatus Polarisedimenticolia bacterium | reverse complement strand
CGGCCGGCAGGAGGCGCCCGTTGCCGAACGGGTCGTCCGCGTCGATCATCACGATGTCGAGGTCGCGCGCCAGGGCGCGGTGCTGGAAGCCATCGTCCAGGATGATGCACCTCGATGCGAACCGCGCGCAGGCCAGCGCCGCTCCGTCGCGGCGCCTCCGCGCCACGATGACCGGAACGCCGGGAAGCCTGCGGGCCAGCATCACCGGCTCGTCTCCGGCGGCCGCCGCGTCGAGAAGGGGTCCGTCCCCCGCCGACACCACCGCGGCGCGGCCGGCGTAGGACCCGCCGTAGCCCCGGCTGACGACGGCCGGCCGCAGCCCCCTCCGGGCCATGGCCGAGGCCGCCCACGCGGCCATCGGGGACTTACCCGACCCTCCCGCGGTCAGGTTGCCGATGCTGATCACCGGCGCCGCCGCCCGTGCCGCCCGGAGCCAGCCTGCGTCGTACAGAGCTCCCCGCGCCGCCACCGCGGCAGCGTACAGCGGCCAGAGGGGCGAGAGCCAGGCCGCGGCGCGGCCTGCGTCCGCTGTCTCCCCGGGCATCGGGCGGCTAGGCAAGATGCGGCAGAACCAGGCGCAGGGTGCGGGCGGTGGCGCCGCGATGCCGCGCGATCATGGCCCGGCCGGCGCTCCCCGCGGCCTCGCGCGCGGCCTCGTCGTCCAGCAGCGCGCCGATCCTGGACGCCAGCCCGGCCGCGTCGCGCACGAGGAACGCGGCCCCCGCCTCCGACAGGAGGCGCGCCACCTGGGCCACGTGGCGCACGTGCGGGCCGAACAGCACCGGCACCCCGCGCGCGGCCGGCTCGATGAGGTTCTGCCCGCCCCGGGGGACCAGGCTCCCCCCCACGAAGGCCACGGTGGCCGCCGCGTACAACGCGGCCAGCTCCCCGTGGGTGTCCAGGAGGACAACGCGCGCGCCGCCGCGCGGCTGCGCCGGCAGACTCGACCTGCGGACGAAGGGGACGTTCCGGGCCCTGAGCAGCGCGGCCACCTCGTCGAACCGCTCCCTGTGGCGCGGGGCCAGCACCAGCAGCAGGTCGGGACGGCCCGCGAGCTCCAGGGCGTCCAGCACGGCGGTCTCCTCGCCCGGCGAGGTGCTCCCCGCCACCAGCACCGGAGGGCCGCCGCTGCCAGGAAGCCCGAGCAGAGAGCGCACCTCGCCGGCGGGGGTTCCCGGATCGGCGGCATCGAACTTCATGTTGCCCGTCACCGACACGCGGTCCGCCGCAACTCCCAGCATCCTCGCCCGCTCGGCGTCCTGCTCCGTCTGCATGCAGGCCGCGCGCACGGCGGCCAGCGGCTCGCGCAGCAAGGCCCGCGCCCGGCGGTAGCGGCGGAACGACCTCTCGGAGATCCGGCCGTTGACCAGCAGCAGCGGGATGGACCGGCGGCCGCACGAGGCCATCAGCCGCGGCCAGATCTCGGTCTCCACGGCGATGAAGGCGCGGGGCCGGACGGCGTCCAGGACGCGGCGCACGATGGGAGCCCAGTCGAGCGGGAAATGGATCGCGCCGCGCAGCGAGGCCAGGCGCAGGGCCGCGGCGGCGTCCCTTCCCGCGGGCGTGGTGCTGGACAGCAGGACAGGGCGGGAAAGACTGTCCCCTTCCCCCTCCAGCCCCTCGATGAGAGTGCGAGCCACCCCCACCTCCCCGACGGACGCCGCCTGCACCCAGATCGGGCCGCGGGGCATCGTGGAGAGGTCCCTCGCCAGGCCGGGGGGGAGCCGCCCGAGCCGCTCCCCGAAGTGCGCCAGGTGCCCGGGGTGGCGCAGCGCGCGCAGGAGGTAGGCGGGTGCGGCCGCCAGCGCGCCGAACGGAAGCAGAAGGTCGTAGAGCAGCCCGATCGAGCCCAGCCGCCACCTCCCCGCGTCACTCCAGAAACCTCATAAGATCAAGACAGCGAATATGTTAGCGGCGGAGTATAGGCCGGAAAGTCGGGAGGTGTCAACGCGGCGGCGCTTTGCCCGGCGCGCGGGCACGGCCCTATATTGATCGTCGTCGCCTTTGCAGATTCGGCTCGCACGGGGTCCACTCCTCCATGACACGCTCCCCAGAGGACCAGTTCGCCGACGCGCTCGCCCACCAGCTCAAGACCCCCACCGCCACGATCCAGGCGGCCGCGGAGAACCTGCGCCGTAACCTCCGCGCGCTGGTGGATCACCTCGGGGGCACATCGAGGGGGGACGCCTCCGCCGGCCTGGCGGCGTTCGTCTCCGCCACACTCGACGACCCTGCCGCCCCTCCATGGACCGGACTGATGCCTGCCGATCGCGTCAAGGTCATCAGCTCGAGGCTGGCCGCGGCCGGCGTGGAGGGGGGCCTCCAGGACGCCGCTTCGCGCCTGGCCCGGGGCGGGTGGGACACCTACATGGACGAGCTGGCGCCGCTGCTGCGCGGGGCGGGCGCGGGGGCGCTGGACCTGCTGGAGACGGTCGCCCGCATGCGCTCCAACCTGGCGGCCATCGAGTCGGCCGCCCAGAGAGTCGCGGGGCTCGCCTCCGCCCTGCGGATCCTTCACCGCTTCGGGGCCGAGGCCTGTGCCGACGCAGGAGAGGGGCTGCGCCGGGCCGCCGAGCTGATGAGAGACTCCCTCCCTTCCGGCGTGCGGCTGGAGACGAGCATCGGTCCTCTTCCCGCGGTCAGGGGGCAGGGGGAGCTCCTGCAGGAAGTCTGGGCCAATCTGCTGGACAACGCGGTGCAGGCCGTGGGGCTGCGCGGCTCCATCACCCTGGAGGCCGAGGAGGCCAGCATCGGCGGCGGCAGACAGGACGCGGTGGCGGTGAGGGTGATCGACGACGGCCCGGGGATCCCCGCCGGCGCCCTGCCGCGCCTCTTCGAGCCCTTCTTCACGACGCGGGCCGGCAGCGGAGGGACCGGACTGGGCCTGTCTCTGGCCCGCCGCATCGTGGAGTCGGCCGGTGGATCGATCACCGTGGACTCGCGGCCGGGCCGCACCGTCTTCGAGGTCCTGCTTCCCGCGGCGACGGCCGCCGCCCGGGGGGAGTGAGCCATGGCCGGGAGGGGCCTCATCCTGATCGTGGACGACGATCTCGCCCTGCTGGAGAACCTCTGGCAGCAGATCAGCGACCTGCACGGCGCCACCCACGAGGTGGTGATGGCCAAGAGCGCCGAGGAGGCGCTGGGGGTCCTGTACGACCTGCACCATCAGGGAAGGACCGTGGAGATGATCATCTCCGATCTGATGATGCCCGGAATGTCCGGCGACCGCTTCCTGGAGATCGTCCACTCGCGCTTCCCTCACATCATCAAGATCCTGCTGACCGGATACACCGGACTGGACTCCGCGCTGTACGCCATCAACAACGCCAACCTCGACAAGTACATCTCGAAACCCTGGAGGATCGAGGACCTGCAGCTCACGGTGTCGTCTCTGCTGCGGCAGTTCCGGCTCAAGCAGGACAACATCCGGCTGATGAACGACCTCCAGCTCCGCAACGTGGAGCTCCAGGGCACCCTCAGGGACCTCAACCGGGCCAAGGACCAGCTCGAGAGCAACTGGATGGAGACCCTGCAGTCCCTGGCCACGGCGCTGGAGGCCAAGGACGCCTACACCGCCGGCCACTCGGAGCGCGTGGGACGGTGGGCGGTGATGATCGCCCGGAGGCTGGGCTTGTCGGAGGCCGAGATCGAGGAGATCGGCTCGGTCGCCCTGCTCCACGACATCGGCAAGATCGGGATGCCCGAGCGCATCCTCAACAAGCCGGGGCCTCTGACCGAGGCGGAGAGGGACCTGGTGAAGACCCATCCCGTGACCGGCGCTCAGATCCTCCAGCCGCTGAAGTCCTTCCAGCACTACATCCCGATCGTCCGTCACCACCACGAGTGGTTCAACGGCCGCGGGTATCCCGACCAGGTGGGAGGCGGCGAGCTGCCCATGACGGTCTGGATCGCCGCCACCGCCGACGCCTTCGACGCGATGACCTCGAACCGCCCGTACCGCAGGATGCAGACGATGGAGTTCGCCTTCCAGCAGCTGGCGGGGGGGATGGGGACGCAGTTCAACCCGGAGTGCGTCAAGGCGTTCATGGATCTCCTCAAGGAGCCCGGGGCCAGCACCGAGCAGCTCCTGCAGGCCGCGGCGGCGGGCAACGCCGGCTCCTGCGCGCTGGAGATCCCCCGGTCCTGAAGGGCCCGGTCCGCCGGCGATGGAGGCTCGCAGCGCCAACCCTGGCGCCGGCCGCGCGCTTCGGAGCGGCCTTGGGGAAGGGCTCACGTTGACCGGCCCCGTCCGCAACATATAATTACCCGCGCATCCGGTATGCGGCCGCACGCACGCGGTCCGGCGATGCCGCCGTCCCGGCCAGGGGACGGCGAAAGGGCCGCCGGTCCGGGCGGTGCGCCGCGCCGCGCTGCCCGCCCTCAGGCCCGATCGGGAGGCCGCCCACGTTGTCCTCGCTTCGGCTCATCTACATGGATCACAACGCGACCACCCCTCTCGACCCGAGGGTGCTCGAGGTGATGATGCCGTACCTGACCGGCCGGTTCGGCAACGCCTCCAGCGTGTCCCACCCCTTCGGCATGGAGGCTGCCGAGGCGGTGGAGCGCGGCCGCGAGCAGACCGCCCGGCTCATCGGGGCGCCCCCGGCGGATCTGCTGTTCACCAGCGGGGCCACCGAGTCCGACAACACGGCCATCAAGGGGGTCGCCTGGGCCTCGGCCGGCCGCGGCCGCCACATCGTCACCACCTGCGTGGAGCACCGTGCTGTCCTGGAGGCCTGCCGTTTCCTCGAGACGCAGGGTTTCCGGATCACCTACCTCCCCGTGGACCGGTTCGGGAGGATCGATCCGGACGACGCCCGCAAGGCCATCTCCGGCGACACCATCCTGGTCAGCGTCATGCACGGCAACAGCGAGGTGGGGACCTTGCAGCCGGTGAAGGAGGTGGGAGCTGTCTGCCGGGAGAAAGGCGTCCCGTTCCACGTGGACGCCACCCAGACGGTCGGCAAGATGCCGGTGGACGTGGAGGAGCTGGGGGCGGACTTCCTGGCCTTCTCCGCCCACAAGATCTACGGCCCGAAGGGGGTCGGCGGCCTCTTCGCCCGCCGGCGCCGCCGCTTCACGCCCCTGCTGAGCGGCGGCGGGCAGGAGAAGGGGAGGCGGTCGGGCACCTACAACACGCCGGGGATCGCCGGGATGGGCGCGGCCTGCGAGCTGGCGGGCTCCGACTTGCAGGCCGAGGAGCGGCGGCTGCGCTCGCTCTGCCGCCGCTTCCTGGAGACGGTCCGGTCGCGCATCGACGGGGTGGAGCTGAACGGCCACCCCGAGCAGAGGCTCCCGCACAACATCAACCTCTCCTTCGAGCACGTGGAGGCGGAGGGACTGATCGCGGCCCTGCGCTCGGTGGCCGTGTCCAGCGGCTCGGCCTGCGCCAACGAGACGCGGGAGCCTTCGTACGTCATGAAGGCGATGGGAGCCACCGACGAGAGGGCCCACGCCGCCGTGCGCTTCGGCTTCGGACGCATCACCACCGAGGCGGACGTGGACGAGGTGGTGGACCGTCTGGCCGACGCGGTGCGGCGCCAGAGGGCGATGTCGCATGTCGCCTGAGACGCAGCCTTCCGGCGAGGTGCGTCCCCCGGCGGCCGGGCGCCTCCGCCGGCCGAGGCTCCTCTGGACCCTGCTGGCCGTGCTCCTGCCGACCTCGCTGGCTCCGCTCTTCCTGACCGCCTACAAGCTCATCGACATCAACCGCGAGAGCCTCGAGGCCGCCAGCCGCGAATACCAGCTCGAGGTGGCCGGCGGCATCGTGCAGGACCTCAATGCCGTCGTGAGAGGAGCGCGGCACCAGCTCTCGGCCACGGCGCACGTCCTGGGGAGCCAGCTGGAGCGCACGGGGCGCGAGCCGGGGACGATCCGGCGCGACCAGGCGCTGGCCCCCTACCTCACCGGGGACCTCGCCCTGCTGCGGTACACCTCCGGAGGCGGCATGACCATCCAGGTCGGAGACGAGACCGTGGCCGCGCAGGAGGCGCTCTCCGGCTCGTTGTTCGAGGCGTTCGCGACGGCCATGGGAGGCGAGGAGTACCTGGGCCGCCCGCTGCACGACGCCGCGCACGTCAGGCCGTTCGTGGTGGCCGCGGTGCCGGTCAGGGCGCGGGGGGAGACCAGGGGGGTCCTGGCGGGGCTCGTGGACCTGGGACGGGTGTGGGAGAGGAGCGTCTCGTCGCTCGGCTCTCACTACATCGCCTTCGCCCTGGACGACAGCGCCAGGCTGTTCGCCTCCGCCGGCATGCCCGGGGCGCTGCGGGAGGAGGACGCCTACCGGCAGCTCGAGATCGTCTCCCGCTTCCGGCGCGAGGGTGCGGGCGTGATCGAGATCATCCCCTTCGAGGCCCCCCCCGGGCTTCCGGTGCGCGAGCTGCTGGGGGCCAGGGCGGCCACCGAGACCGGCTGGGGGATCTTCGTCCTGGTGGACCGCGGCCTGGCCTACGCCTCGGTGGCGGAGATGCGGCGCAGCGTGTACCAGTGGGCCCTCTTCGCCGTGGTCCTGGCGGTGGCCGCGGCCGTGGTCTCGGCCGGAGCCGTCACCCGGCCGCTGAAGGTGCTCGTGGACAGGACCCGCCGCATCGCGCAGGGAGACTTCTCCACGCGGGCCGACGTCCGCGCGCGCAACGAGATCGGGGAGCTGGCTGAGACCTTCAATTTGATGACCGACGAGATCCGCAATCACATCGATCGGATCAAGAAGGCGGCGGAGGAGAACAACCAGCTCTTCCTGGGCACCATCAAGGCGCTGGCCGCGGCCATCGACGAGAAGGACCCCTACACCAGGGGCCACTCCGAGAGGGTGAACCGCTACTCTTTGGCCATCGCGCGGCGCCTGGGCGTGGGCAGGCAGGAGCTGCGCAACGTGACCGTGGGCGCACTGCTGCACGACATCGGCAAGATAGGCATCGAGGACGCCATCCTCAGGAAGCCCGCCTCCCTCTCGGACAAGGAGTTCGAGATCATGAAGCGCCATCCGCTCAAGGGGGCCCACATCCTGAGCGAGATGCCGCAGATGAAGGACATCATCCCCGCGATGCGGAACCATCACGAAAGGTGGAGCGGCGGCGGCTACCCCGACAACCTCAAGGGGGAGGAGATCCCGCTCATCGCCCGCATCGTCCAGGTGGCCGACACCTTCGACGCCATGACCACCAACCGTCCCTACCAGCGGGCGATGCGGATGGACGCGGCGGTGGCCCGCATCAACGAGCTGAGCGGCATCGTCTTCGATCCCCGCGTGGTGGCGGCCTTCAAGGAAGCCTGGGTGGCGGGGGACCTCAAGGGCGATCCGGTCGCCTCGGCGCCCGCCGCCGCCCCGGCCGCGGCGGGGGCGGGTCCCGCCTCGTGACCTGGCGCGGCATCCTCTTCGATCTGGACGGAACGCTCACACCGATCCGCTCGTCGTGGCGGCATCTGCACGAGCGGCTGGGGCTCTGGACCGGGCGCGCGGAGGCGCACCAGAGGTTGTTCCTCGAAGGACGCATCGATTACGCCGAGTTCTGCCGCCTGGATGCCCAGGAGTGGAAGGGGATGTCCGCCGGGCGGCTGGAGGCCGCGGCGGCGCGGATCGGATACCGCCCAGGCATCGGCGTGCTGATGGACGCGGTGCGCGGCTCCGGACTGCGCACGGGGATCGTCTCCACGGGGCTCACCCTCCTCGCCGACAGGGTGAAGCACGAGCTGCGGATCGACGACGCGCAGGCGAACCACCTGGAGGTCGTCGGCGGCGTCATCTCCGGCCGGGTGGAGGTCGCCGTGACGCACGGCCGCAAGCACGAGGCCGTGGCCCGGTTCTGCGGGCGGTTCGGGCTCGATCCGGCCGAGGTGATCGCGGTGGGTGACAGCGAAGGGGATCTGTCGATGTTCGCGGCAACGGGCTACGCGATCGCCTTCCATCCGGCGGACGAGGCGGTGGCGCGGGGGGCCGACGCGGTGGTGGACGGACCGGGGCTCGAGGACCTCGCCGCGGCCCTGCCTCTGCAAGGGCTCAGCCGAAGCGGGCGTCCGGCTCGCCCCTCCCGAAGACCCCGAGGCCTCTCAGCAGAAGCTCGCTGACCCCCAGCTCGGCCAGCCCCGTGGCGAGCGCGGCGGCGTTGGGGAGCCACCCGTGCGGCGACTGCATCGCAGCGCTCGACATCACGCTCCCCAGCCCATAGCCGGCCGCGCCCAGCAGACAGGCGGCGGCCAGCCGGTAGAGCGTGACGGACACCAGGCGCCGCGGCGCCGTCTCGCGCCCGAACCGGCCGTGCCATCGCGGCAGCAGCGCGATGGTCAGGATGCCGCCCAGCCCCCCCAGGAGGTACGCGCCCACCCGGCACCCCAGCAAGGGGGTCTCCCACGTCGGCCGCCAGGCCAGCATCGCCAGCACCACGGCCACGCAGGACACGGCGAGGGTGGAGAGGGAAACGAGGTAGGGGTCGGTCTTCCTGCGTCGGGAGCGGGAGCGGACACGCGGGTTCGGGCGGGACGCCGGCATCGTCCTTCCAGTGGCGGGGCATGCTTTTATAGCATGAGACCCCGGTTCCATCAAGCAGGAAAGGGAGGGCTTGACGGTTCACCTTACTTTCACCTATGCTCCTTCCTGCCCCCAGCGGCTCCGGCCGCGGCCCCCAACCGAGGAGAGTCATGGTCCTGACCAAGAAGCAGAAGATGATCCTGGATTTCATCACCCGCTTTCTGGACGAGAAGGGCTACTCGCCCAGCTTGATGGAGATCGGCGAGCATTTCGGCCTTCGCTCGGTCGCCACGGTGCACAAGCACGTCGACAACCTGCGCAAGAAAGGGCTCGTCCGCAAGACCTGGAACGCCAATCGCTCCCTGGAGCTGACACCGGCGGCCCTGGGCATCCGGGCCATACGGCTCCCGCTGGCCGGAAGAGTGGCCGCGGGGCAGCCGATCGAGGCGGTGGAGCAGCGGGAGGTGATCGCCGTCCCCGAGGACATGGTCGGGCGGGGGGAGAGCTTCGTCCTCCAGGTGCGCGGCGACTCCATGATCGACGAGCAGATCCGCGACGGCGACTACGTCGTGGTGGAGCGCCGGGGAAGAGTCCACGATGGCGACGTGGTGGTGGCGCTGCTGGACGGCCAGGAGGCGACCCTGAAGCGGTACCGGAAGCAGGGGGAATCGGTGTGCCTCGAGCCGGCGAACCCGCGCATGGAGCCGATCGTGGTGCCCGCCGAGAGGGTCCGCATCCAGGGGGTGGTCACCGGGCTCCTGCGGCGCTACGCGTGAGGCCGCCGGATCCGCGCCGGGCGCAGGTTTTCGTGAGGTGAGCGGGCCTTTTTTCGTTGCCGCCGGCGGGACTCTCCGTATATTCCGGACGCATCCCTGGTGAAGGCCGTTTCGGGCCGCGCCTCCGGCCGGCGTTGAACGACGCGGCTGCAGCTCGAAACGGGGCGAAGGACCGAGGGGGTTCATGGGGGGGAGGAGCCGACCGTGAGACGACGACGTCGTCTCACGGCGGCGGAGGAGGGGTCGGCCAGGCGGTAAGTCCCGGCCCCCCTCCTCAAGCCCCACCGCGTGCCCGCCGGCATCACCGCTCGTGGTCACCTCCCAGGATGCGCGCCACCTCCTCGATCCCGTCCACCATCCTTGGGCCCGGCCGCTGGATGGCGTCGGAGATCACGTGCACCCGCCCGGCGCGCACGGCCGGGACCAGGCGCCACTCCTTCGCGCCGGCCAGTCCCCGGGCCCAGGCGGCGTTGGCCTCCGTGGTCAGGATGACCTCCGGCCTCATGGCCAGGACCTGCTCGCGGTCGTACTGGTTCCATCCCGAGGAGCCGGTGCTCCCCACCAGGTCCGCGCCGGCCGCCTCCAGCGCCTCGCCCACGAACGTGCCGCGTCCCGGGGCGATGAGGGGGTCGGGCTCGATGACGAAGAGGGTCCTGGGGCGCGGGCGCCCGGACGCCTGCGCCCTGGCGGCCCCGATCCTCCCTCTGAGCGAAGAGGCCAGCGAGGCCCCCCTCTGCGGGGCGCCGACCAGCCGTCCCGCCTCTTCCAGGCTGGAGAGGACATCCTCCAGGGATCGGGAGCCCAGCGTGAAGACCGGAATCCCCAGCCGCTCGATCCGCTCGGCGTCGTCCAGGTAGTTCCCGGCGGTGGTGGCCACCACCAGATCGGGCCGCAGCGACGCGATCGTCTCCAGGTCGGGGTTGATCAGTCCTCCGATGCGCCTTCGGGACCGGGCCTCGGGCGGGTCGTTGCAGTGGTCCGACACTCCCACCACGCGGTCCCCCGCCCCCACCGCGAACAGGATCTCGGTGACCGAGGGGGCCATCGAGACGATCCGCGCCGGCGAGGCGGGGACGGTCACCAGCCGGCCGGCGCCGTCGCGCACCTGCCGGACGGGCCCTGCGCCGGCCGCCGCGGCGGGGAGCGTCATGGCCCAGAGAAGGACGACAGCAGCAACCGTCATCCGGGGATGATGCCGGTGCTTGCGCCCTTGCGCAAGGGGCCGCATATTGCCGGGCGGAGGGTCGATCCATGGCGTATGGCAGGGGAGGCAGCGCCGGCCGGCTCGCGGCCGCGGCGGCGGTCGGTTTTCTCGCCGCGGGGGCCGCCCAGGCGTACACCGTGGTGACGCGCGACGGCCACCGGATCGTGGCCACCGCCAAGCCGGAGGTGAAGGGGTCGCAGGTTCTTGTGCGGCTGGCCCCGGGCGGCCGCCTGGCGGTCATCCCCCAGGACAAGGTGGACTGGGAGCGCACGCAGGCGGCCAACCCGAGGCCGGCTCCCGCCGGCATGGTGGTCCCCGCCGACGCCATGATGGCCGGGGAGGGGACGGGATCCTCACCGCGTCCTCCCATCGAGAAGAGGATCGTGGGCGAGCGGGCCCGGCGCCGGCCCGGCGCCGGGCAGGATCCTCCCGCCGCTGCGGGAGCGCCGGCCGCTCCGGGTCAGCAGGCCATCGCCAGCCAGGAAGCGCTGATCAATCTCCAGAAGGAGTATGTCCAGGTGACGGCGGCGCGCGCCGAGGCCGCGGCGCACAAGGACTTTCTGGACCGCCAGCTCGCCGCGCTGCAGTCGCAGCATGCCGCCCACGCCGGTGACGACAGCGACGAAGCCCGCCGTCTGCTCGACTTGCAGGATCAGGTCCGTCGGGCCGCCGAGCTCCTGTCCAAGCTCGACAACCGCCTCGCGGACATCCGGGCGGAGGCGGTGCAGCACGGCGGATCGATCGACTGATCCGTCCCCGCCGGCCTCCGCTCAGCCCCTGTAGATCGTGACGACCGCCGTGCGGTCGTCACCTCCCATGTTGGCGGCCAGCCCCACGCCGGCCTGCCGGCCGATCTGGTAGGCCCCGGCCAGCCCCCGGAGCTGCCGGTGGATCTCCACCGCCTGCTTCACGCCGGTCGCCCCCACCGGGTGGCCGAAGGCCATGAGCCCGCCCCCCGTGTTGACCGGAAGCCTTCCCGACCGCAGCACCGTCCCGTCGCCCACCAGCGCGGCCCCGCGCCCGGCGGGCGCGAAGCCGAGCGCTTCGTACATCTGGATCTCGGCGATGCTGAAGCAGTCGTGCACCTCGGCCACCTGGACGTCGCCGGGTCCGATCCCGGCGTCGCGGTAGGCCTCGCGCGCCGCGGCCGCGGTGGTGGCCAGGTCGGTGAAGCTGCGCTCGCCGGCCAGCGGGGCGGTGGCGTGCCCGTACGACACCATCTCCACCGTCCTGGACTTCGGCACGCCGTGCAGGGTCAGCCCCCGCTCGGACATCAGCACGGCGGCGGAGGCTCCGTCGCTGACCTGGGAGCAGTCGCTCACCTTCAGCCACTCGCGGTACTCGGGGTTCTGGAGGAACAGCGGGTTGTCGTCCGAGGCGGTGGCGGCGCGCTCCAGCGTCATGCGGACCGCCTTCATGTGGGCCTTGGGGTTCAGCGCGGCGTTGTCGTAGGCCTTCACCACCACCGGCGCGATGTCCCGCGTGGACAGGCCGTGCTTCTGGCAGTAGGCGCGCATCCTGCGGGCGAACATGGCGGGGAAGGTGAACGGATCGATGGAGCGTTCGGTGGCGTAGTGCGCCGCGCGCGCCAGGGCGTCGGCGCCGTCGCGCGCCGACAGGGTGGTCTGCACCTCGGCCCCGGTCACCAGCACCACGTCGTATCCGGCGGCCACCGCGTCCACGCCCGCCAGGAGCGCCAGCCCTCCCGAGGCGCAGGCCCCTTCCAGCCGGGCGAAGGGCTTCAGGGCGAAGGCCGGGTGCGCGCCGGCCAGGCAGGCGTTGAGATGCCCCTGCTGAGCGAAGATCTCGCCGGTGAAGTTCCCCACGAACCCCTTCTGCACCGCCTCGGGCGGTACGCCGGCGTTCTCCAGCGCGGCCAGCGCGGCACGGTGCAGATGCTGCTCCAGCGTCGGGTTGGCGCGCTTGCCGAAGTCGGGGTGCCCCTTCCAGATGAAGTCAGGATGGTGCTTTCCCAGGAAGGGGGTGTGGTCCCCTCCCACGAGGTACACGCCCCGCGCGGGCTTCATACGCGTCACCTCCTCGAGAGACAACCATGATACATCAGCGTCCCGGCCGGGGCGGGGTGCGGTAGAGCCAGGCCCCCTCGATGCCGGCGCGCAGCGTCCCATCGTGGACGGTGTAGGCGCCTCCGCTCCACAGCGAGGCCATGGCGTGCCGGCCCCGCCTGTCCAGCACGTAGAACGTCACGTTGAAGTCGGGCCTGCCGTCGGGCTTGCGCAGCCGCGGGAGCCGGGTGTGGTCGGCGATCCACTCCAGCACCTTCAACGCCGCCTGCTCGGGAGTCATTCCCCGGCGCAGGTTCTCGATGACCGCGTGGCTGCCGTTGGACAGGATGACCGCCTCGCCCCTGCCGATCGACCCGCAGGAGCCGACGTCGTTGTCCACGTAGAGGCCGCAGCCGATGAGCGGTGAGTCCCCCACACGCCCGGGCATCTTGAAGGCCAGCCCCGATGTGCTGGTCACCCCGGACAGGTTCCCCCGGGCGTCGATGGCTCCGGAGTGGATGGTCCCGGAGGTCCTGAGGTGCTCCTTCACCTCCTCGGCCCACTCGGCCTCGGGAGGCGCGATCCAGTCGTCCTTGTCGGAATGGGTCTGGCGCCAGTGGAGCCAGATCTTCCTGGCCTTCTCCGTCAGGAGGTTCTCCTCCGGGAAGCCCTGGGCCCGGGCGAACTCCAGCGCCCCTTCGCCCACCAGCAGCACGTGGTCGGTCTGCTGCATCACCAGGCGGGCCACGCGGGACGGGTGCTTGATGTTGCGCAGCGAGGCGACCGCTCCGGCCATGGCGGTGGGGCCGTGCATCACCGACGCGTCGAGCTCGACGACCCCGCGCTCGTTGGGAAGCCCCCCGTAGCCGACGGTCAGGTCGTCCGGATCCTCCTCCACCAGGCTCACCCCCGCCACCACCGCGTCGAGCGCGTCGGCCCCCTCCCGCAGGAGCTCCATGGCCCTCTGCGCGGCCGGGCCCTTGTTCTTGCTCACGATCACGATGGGCCGGGCCGCGCCGGCGGGGCGCCCGGCAGGCGCGTCCTGAGGGGCCGCCAGCGGCGCCCGGGCC
>DATEEA010000099.1:0-11448 GCA_035281445.1 Candidatus Polarisedimenticolia bacterium | reverse complement strand
CCCTTCTCCGTCCGCTCTGGCGCGCGGCCTCCGCGGCCACCCTGCGCCAGCGCTCCAGCCGGGGCCAGCCTCCGGCGCGCGGCTTCACCACCCCGCGGGCGGTCGCCAGGGGGACGATGCGGGCCACACCCAGCTCGGTGGTCTTCTGGATCACGGCCTCCATGCGATCGGACTGCGGGATGGCCTGGGCCAGGATCACCTCGAAATCCGGCTCCACGCTCCCTTCCTCCGGACCCTCGAGGCGCACCAGCGTGCGCTCGCGCTCGATGGCGGCGATCCTTCCCCTGTCCGCCCCTCCCCTGCCGTCGAACACCGACACCGCATCGCCGGGCCGCAGGCGCAGCACGCGCGCCAGGTGGCGGTGCTCGGCGCCGGACACCCAGGCCGTGCCCGCGGCGCGGTCCACGGCCTCGGGATCCACCAGGAAGCGGCGCTCGCTCATGCCCGCCTCGCCGCGAGCAGCGTGCGCCAGTCTCCGCCTGCCGATCGCAGCGTCACCTCGAGCCCGGCCTCCTCGGCGGCGCGGACGATGGCGTCCTCCTCCTCGGCCAGGATCCCCGACAGGATGGCGGCCCGCGCCGTCAGCGCGCCCAGCCCGGGGAGCAGGCGCGCCAGCGTGGCGCCGGTGAGGTTGGCGGTCACGAGGTCGAAGCGGGCGGCGCGCAGGGCCCCCATCCCGCCGGCGAAGAAGCGGATGGGCCGCGAGGAGCCGGCGCCCGTCCCGTTGAGCCGCGCGTTGCGCGCGGCCACCTCCACGGACTCGGGATCGGTGTCGAAGGCGGCCACCGGATCGCACCCCAGGAGGCGCGCGGCGATGGCCAGGATGCCGGAGCCGGTCCCGGCGTCCAGCATCGAGCGGCCGGGCCCCGCGTGGCTCTCCAGCATCTCCAGGCAGGCGCGCGTGGTGGCGTGCTCGCCGGTGCCGAAGGCGCGCCCCGGAGTGAGCAGGATGCGGATGCGTCCGTCCGCGGGAGCGGCGGGAGCGCGGCCGGGGACGATCAGGAGGCGCCTGCCGACAGGGATCGGAGGGAGCGAGTCCAACCACGCCTCGTGCCAGCGGCCGTCCGGGACGATCTCCTCCGCGAGCAGATGAACGCCCTGGAGGGCTGGATCGGAGAGCGGGAGCGCTCTGACGCGATCCAGCGGGGCGTCCTCCTGGAAATAGGCCCGCGCCGTGCACGGAGCCGGCTCCACACCAAGGCACCCCAGCTCGTGCAGCGCGACGAGGAGCTCCTCGCCGACCCCGGGGGGATGGTGGAAGGTCAGACGCCGCCAGGCGGCCATGCCGCGATCCTAGCGGATCCGGTCCTGGACGGCGCGGTCCTCGGGGAGGAGCTCCTCGTCCCCGAGCTCCGCCAGACGCTCGAGGATCTTCCTCCCCTCGCGCGAGAGCCTGCGGGGGATGCGCACGGCGAGGCGCGCCACCAGATCGCCCCGGCCCCGCCCGGACGGGTCGGAGGCGCCCTTGCCCCGGACCCGCACCTCGGACCCGGGCTGCGAGCCTGGCGCGACGCGCAGCGTCTCGGCCCCGTGGATCCCCTGGAACTCGATCTGGGCGCCCAGAGCGGCCTGCGTCGGGGTCAGCGGGAGGGTGAAGACGACGTCGAGCCCTTCGCGCCGGAACACCCGGTGCTCCTTGACGTGCAGGAAGACGTAGAGGTCGCCGCGCGGCCCGCCCGCGGGTCCGGCGTCCCCCTCCCCGGCCAGCCGCAGCTGCGAGCCGGTCTCCACCCCCGGGGGGATGCGGACCTTGATGGTCGTCTCCCGCTGCACCTCGCCCGCGCCGCGGCACTCCGGGCACGGCTTCCTGATGGTGCGTCCCTGCCCCTGGCAGACGCCGCAGGTGCGGGCGATGGTGAAGAAGCCCTGCGAATAGCGCTGCTGCCCCGTCCCCCGGCAGCCCTGGCAGGTGGCCACGTCGGCGGGACTGGCCGCCCTCAGGCCCTGGCAGGCCGGACAGATCTCCGAATGCGGGACGCGGACCTGCGCTTCCGTGCCCACCACCGCCTCCTCGAAATCGATCTCCAGGTCGTAGCGGAGGTCATGGCCCCGCCGACCGGCGGCCCTGCCGCGGGAGCCGGCGGCGCGGCGGTCGAATCCGAAGAACTCGCCGAAGAGGCCGCCGAACAGATCCTCGAAATCGGTGAACACGCCGGGATCGAAGCCGGCCCCGGCGCCGGCGAGGCCATCGTGCCCGAAGCGGTCGTAGCGGGATCGCTTCTCGGGATCGGCGAGCACGGAATAAGCCTCCGCCGCCTCCTTGAAGCGGGCCTCGGCCTCGCGGTCCCCGGGGTTGCGGTCGGGGTGGTGCTGCAGGGCGGCCTTGCGGTAGGCGCTCTTGATCTGATCCAGAGTGGCGTCCCTGGCCACTCCCAGGACGTCGTAGTAGTCGCGTTTGCCCGCCGTGGACGGCATCCTCTCAGATCTCTCCCTCACCCGAGGACGCCCCGGGTTCTCCCGACTTGAACGCGGACGGGTTGTAGAGGATCACGTCGGTCAGGATCTTCGAGGCCTCCCCGAGCTTCTCCAGGCAGGCGGTGCTCTCCTGCAGACTGTTGCCCTGGATCGCCTTGCGGGCCTCCAGCAGGATCCTCTGCACCTCCTTGCGCCGCTCCTCGTCCAGAAGGCTGCCGAACTCGGCGAACGACTTCTCGTTGGAGTCCAGCAGGCTGTCCAGCCTCCCCTGGATCCTGGTCAGCTCGGCCTTCACCCGGTCCTCCTCGGCGTGCCGGCGGGCGTCCTCGATGATGTCGTTGATCTCCTTCTCCGAGAGCCCCCCGGATGGGGTCACCACGATCCGCTGCTCGCGCCCCGTCCCCTGGTCCCGTGCGCTGACGTGCACCATGCCGTTGGAGTCGATGTCGAAGGTCACGTCGATCTGGGGGACCCCCTTGGGGGCCGGAGAGACCCCCACCAGCTCGAATCGTCCCAGGGATTTGTTGCGCGCCGCGATCTCTCGCTCGCCCTGCAGCACGTGAACCTCGACCTTGGACTGGTTGTCGGTCACCGTGGTGAATATCCGGGACTTCTTGGTGGGGATGGTCGCGTTGCGCTCGATCAGCTTTGTGAACATCCCTCCCCTCGTCTCGATCCCCAGCGACAGCGGCGTCACATCCAGGAGCACCATGTCCTTGACCTCGCCGCGCAGAATCCCACCCTGGATGGCCGCGCCGACACCCACCACCTCGTCGGGGCTCTTGTCCCGCGTGGGCTCCTTGCCGAAGATCTCGCGGACGAGCTGGATCACCTTGGGCGTGCGGGTCTGGCCGCCGACCAGCAGCACCTGATCGATCTGGTCCCGGCTCAGCCCGGAGGCTCGCAGCGCTTCCTCGCACGGGGTGCGCGTGCGCTCGATCAGGTCCTCCACCATGGATTCGAACGCTTCGCGCGTGAGGGTGGCGTTGAGGTGCTTGGGCCCCGACTCGTCGGCGGAGATGAACGGAAGATTGATGGCCACGGAGTCGGCCGCCGACAGGTCGCACTTGGCCTTCTCCGCCGCTTCCTTCATGCGTTGCAGCGCCAGCTTGTCGCGGCGCAGATCGATGTCGTGGACCCGCTGGAACTCCTCGACCATCCAGTCGATGATCCTCTGGTCGAAGTCCTCGCCGCCCAGGAACGTGTCCCCGGACGTCGACTTGACCTCGAAGACGCCGTCGCCGATTTGGAGGATGGTGACATCGAAGGTCCCGCCGCCCAGGTCGTAGACGGCGATCCTCCTCTCGCGCGTCTCGTCCAGGCCGTAGGCCAGGCTGGCCGCGGTGGGCTCGTTGATGATCCGCGAGACCTTGAGTCCGGCGATCCGGCCGGCGTCCTTGGTGGCCTGCCGCTGGGAGTCGTCGAAGTAGGCGGGCACGGTGATGATCGCTTCGTCCACCTCGGTGCCCAGG
Organism: Candidatus Polarisedimenticolia bacterium; assembly: GCA_035281445.1. Classification (GTDB taxonomy): domain Bacteria; phylum Acidobacteriota; class Polarisedimenticolia; order JACPZX01; family DASXTC01; genus DATEEA01. Next base: position 7,561 of record DATEEA010000099.1, on the reverse strand, counting down.
TAGTCCTCGGCCATCTCCTTGAGACGGGACAGGATGACACCGGAGATCTCCGCCGCGCTGTAGTCGCGGTCCTTGATGCGGATGCGGATGTCTCCGTTGATGGCCTCGGCGATCTCGTAGGGGAGCACGGAGCGGGCCTTCTGCACCTCCGGGGCGTTGAACTTGCGGCCGATCAGGCGCTTCACGGCGTAGACGGTGCTGGACGGGTTGGTCACCGCCTGGCGTTTGGCGATCTGTCCGACCAGGCGATCCCCCTTCTCGGTGAAGCCGACGATCGAAGGGACGGTGCGCGCCCCCTCCTTGGTGGGGATGACCCGGGGCTGGCCCCCCTCGATGAACGCCACGCAGCAGTTCGTCGTGCCGAGATCGATGCCGATGATGCGGCCCATCTGGGACCCTCCGTGCCGCGCGTCAGGCGCCCGGCGTGCCCTCGTCCGCAGCCCGGGCGTCCCGGCCATCCGGATCCTCGGGCTTCACGGCGACCTTCACCAGGGAGGGACGCAGCACCCGCCCCCTGAACAGATACCCCTTCTGGATCTCCTCCAGGATGCGGTTGGGCTCGAAGCGCGCCGTGCGCTCGGTGGCCACCGCCTCGTGGTAGATCGGGTTGAACTGGTCTCCGAGGGCCTCGATGGGCACGAGTCCCGCCCGGGAGAGAGCGTCGCGCAGCTGCCGGTGGATCAGCGCCACGCCGTCGCGGAAGGGCTCCCCCTCCGGCGCCCCGGCCAGCGCGCGCTCCAGGTTGTCCAGCGCCGGGAGGATGTCCCTCGCCAGGGCCGCGCCGGCCTGCGCCCTCTCCTCGTCCCTCTCGCGCTCGATCCGCTTGCGGAAGTTCTCGAAGTCGGCGCGGGCCCTGACCCACAGGTCGTAGTACTTGTCCCGCTCCGACTGGACCGCCTTCAGCCCTTCGGCGCCGGCGGCCGGACCGGGGCTCCGGGAGTCGTCGACGATCTCGATCTCGTCGCTTTCCGGCGCGCCGGCACCGGGTCCGAGCACGTCGCGCATGTCGATCTTCTCGGGTCTCTTGTCCTTGTCCATCATGGCTTCTTCCTGCGGGGCGGCCGGTCAACCCTGGTAGCGGGTGAGCGCGTGAGACAGCATCCTTGCCACCGAGTCCACCAGGGCGATGGCCCGCGCGTACTCCATGCGCGTCGGTCCGATGATCCCCAGCGTCCCCAGGGTGGCCCCCTGTGCGCCGTAGGGGGAGGCGACCAGGGTGCAGTCGCTCAGGCCGGGGCTGGTGTTCTCCGACCCGATCAGCACGCGGACGCCGCCCGCGGTCTCCTCCAGACAGCTGTTGAGCATGCGCAGCAGCTCGTGCTTCTCCTCGAAGGTGCGGAACAGGCTCTTGAGCCTCTCCACGCTGGAGAACTCGGGCTCGGACAGGAGGTTGGCGGTCCCGTCCACGAAGACGTCCTCCTCCCTTCCCGTGCCCGCCGCCTCCTCCGAGAGGCTGGCCTGTCCCAGCGCCAGGGCGTCGCGCAGCAGCGAGTCGTACAGCGCCTTCTCCTGTCCCATCCGCTCCAGGATCTGATCCCTGATCTCCTGAAGGGTGTGTCCGGAGAACTCCTGGGTCAGGTAGCGGCCGAGCTTGTCCAGCTTCTCCTGCTCGTGGTCCTCGGCGAGCTCCACCATCTTGTTGTGGATGGCGCCCGAGGCGGACACCAGGATCAGGAGAATCCGGTGGGGGCCCAGCCGCACGAACTCCAGATCGCGGACCCGGAGGCGGGACAGGCGCGGGGAGACGACCACGCCCATGTGCCTGGAGTGCCGGGACAGAAGCCTGGAGACGGAGCTGAGCAGGTCGTTGAACTCCGCGGGCACCCCCTGGAGCACCGACTCGATGGCCCTCTGCTCCGCCTCGGGGAGCCGGCGCGCCTTCATCAGGGAGTCGACGTACAGGCGGTACGCCTTGTCGGTGGGAACCCGTCCCGCCGAGGCGTGAGGCTGGGTCAGGAGATTGCGGTCCTCCAGATCGGCCATCACGTTGCGCACGGTGGCGGCGGACAGCCCTTCGCGGGTGAGCCGCGAGATGGAGCGGGATCCGACCGGCTCGCCGGTCTCAACGTAGGACTTGACGATCGCCTCCAGGATCTCCTGGCCCCTCTTGTCGAGCTCGATCTCCTTCATGGATCTCCACATCCGCGCGCCGTCGCTGGCGAGTGCTGAATATAATTGTGCCTCTGCGGGAGTGTCAAGGAAAGCGCTGTCCGGAGCCGACTTACGGGCGATCGGGGTCCGCGGAGGCGTCCTCTCCCCGGGTCTGCCCCAGCAGGTAGGCCCGGATGAACGGGTCGAGGTCCCCGCCCAGGACCGACTCCACCTGGGATGTCTGGTGGCCGGTCCTCAGATCCTTGACCATCCGGTAGGGGTGCAGCACGTAGCTGCGGATCTGGCTGCCGAACTCGATCTCCTTCTTGGCCCCCTCCTCCTGCGCCCGCTTCTCGTCCCGCTTGCGCCGCTCCAGGTCCACCAGCCGGGCCTTGAGGAGCCTCATGGCCGTCTCGCGGTTCCTGTGCTGGGAGCGCTCGTTCTGGCACTGGGCCACGATCCCGGTGGGGATGTGGGTGATCCGGATGGCCGAATCGGTGACGTTGACGTGCTGGCCTCCCTTGCCGCTGGAGCGGTACGTGTCCACGCGCAGGTCCTTCTCGTCGATCTCCACGTCGATGCTGTCGTCCAGCTCGGGGTAGACGTACACCGAGGCGAACGAGGTGTGGCGGCGCGCGTTGGCGTCGTACGGCGAGATGCGCACCAGCCGGTGCACCCCGTTCTCCGCTTTGAGATAGCCATAGGCGTCGGACCCCTTGACCAGGGCGGTGGCGCTCTTGAGCCCGGCCTCCTCGCCGTCCTGGTAGTCGATGATCTCCAGGCTGTAGCCGCGCCGCTCGATCCAGCGCAGGTACATCCGGTAGAGCATCTCCGCCCAGTCCTGGGCTTCGGTCCCGCCGGCTCCGGGGTGGATGGTCAGGATGGCGTTGGTGTGGTCGTTCTCGCCCCGCAGCATCATCTCGATCTCGAGCTCATCGAGCCTGGAGCGGAAATCGTCCAGAGCCTTGCCCAGCTCGTCGTTGACCGGCTCCCCCTCCCGGCCCAGCTCGAGGAGCGCGCGGCAGTCCTCCGCGGCGCTGAGGACGGCGCGGCCGCGATCCAGGGCGGCTTTCAGCGAGGAGCGCTTCTGGACGACCTGCTGCGCGGCCTGGGGATCCTCCCAGAACCCGGGCAGGGCCATCCGCTCGTCCAGTCCCCGCAGGTCCGCCTCCCGCCGTTCGAGGTCAAAGATGCCCCCGCAGCCCCGACAGGCGCTCCTCGAGGCGGCCGAAGCGGCGGATCAGATCGTCGTCGAGGGGGTGGGTCTCACGGGACGGCATGGCGAGGCGAAGATCTCCGGGATCGTTCGGCGGCGCCGCGCTCCGATGGCGGCCGCAGGAGGGCGGCGGCGAGAGCGGCGACGCCAACTATAGCACAGGCGAAGGCGAAGACGTCCCCGGCCGCCGCGTACAACGTGGTCCCGGTGAGCGCCGCCACCCGTCCCTCCAGCAGCTCCGTCCGGCCCAGCGGAGCCGAGGCCGTGATCCGTCCCCGCGGATCGACGATGGCGCTGATGCCGGTGTTGGCGCAGCGCAGCAGCCAGCGTCCCGCCTCCACCGCGCGCACGACCGACTGCGCCAGGTGCTGCCTGGGCATGGCCGTGTCGCCGTACCAGGCGTCGTTGGTGAGATTGGCGAGAATCTGCGCTCCTTCCCGTCCCCAGGCCGCGGCCAGCTCGGGGAAGATCGCCTCGTAGCAGATGAGCGTCCCGATGGAGCCGGCCGCCGCCGGAAGCGGCGCCCCGCCCGGGCCGGGCTCGAAGTCCCCGGCTTCCTGCACCAGCGGCTCCAGGAAGAACAGCAGCCTGCGCAGCGGCACGTACTCCCCGAACGGGACCAGGTGCTGCTTGTCGTACCGTCCTCCCGCGGCGCCGCCGGGCAGGACGAGGTAGGCGCTGTTGAGCGGCGCCATGCGTCCGCCGCGCGGCTCGTAGGCGACCGTGCCCACCAACAGCTCCGCTCCCGTCTCGGCGGCCAGATCGCGGAGCCGGCGTTCGTACTCCGGGTGCCGCGTGATGGAGTAGGGCACCGACGACTCCGACCAGACGATCAGCCTGGCGCCGCGCGCCGCGGCCTCCCGGGTCATCCCGACGTGCCGGGCCTCGATCCGGTCCCGCTCGGACGGGTCCCACTTGTCCGACTGCGGCACGTTGGCCTGGACCAGCGCCACCGGGATGGCGGCCTCGGCTGCCGGCTGGGCCAGCCGGAAGACGCCGTACAGCAGGACGCCGGAAGCGCAGGCCAGCAGCCCCGCCCCCGCCCGCCGCACCCCGCGCGCGCCCGGCGCCCGGCCGAGGATGAGCGCGGCCACGCCGGCCGACGAGCAGGCCAGGGCGAACGACACCCCGTACACGCCGGCCAGGCCGGCCACCTGGATCGCCGCGGGGAAGCCCGCCTGGGAATAGCCGAGCAGGCACCAGGGAAAGCCGGTGAAGAGCCGCCCCCGGGCCAGCTCGAGCGCGACCCAGAGACAGGGAGAGGCCAAGAGCGCCGCCGCCGTCCCCGCCCTCCCGCCCAGGAAGCGCACGCCCCAGGCGAAGACGCCGGGAAAGATCGCCATGTAGAGAACCAGCGCCGCGGTCACCGCCGCGGCCTCCACCCAGGACAGCAGCCCCCAGCGCATCAGGAAGGGCCCCATCCAGGGCATGAGCAGCGCGTAGCCCACGGTCCCCGCCAGCAGCCCGCCGGCCGCCGCCTCCGCCGGGCGCGCGGCCCGCACCGCCCCGGCCAGCAGCGGCGCCAGGGCGATCCACCCGGCGGGCCAGAGCCCGGACTCCAGGCTGAACGGGAGCGGCGGGCCCAGGGGGAAGGCCAGGGCCAGGAGCCCACCCGCGGCCGCGTAGAGGGGCGCGCGCCGCGCCGGCAGGAGGGTCACGTCACGGGATCCAGGTGCTCAGGTTCTCCTGCTGGCGCAGGACCGCGGCCGAGCGTTCGGCCTCTTCCTTGTCGGCGTAGGGGCCGACGCGCACCTTGTAGGAGCCCCCCTCGGAGACCATCAGGGCGGTGTAGCCCCTGGATCGGAGGCGATTGCGGATGGCGTCGGCCGCGGCCCGGTCGCGCGAGGCGAACACCTGGATCATCACCCCTTCGTTCACCGAGCGCCGCCCCGTCTCGGCGGCCGTCCGGCTCGGGGGCCGGGGGGAGGAGGCCGCCGGCCGGGCCGGGGCGGTCTCCCCCGAGGCCTGCAACGGGACCGGGCGATCCTCCTTGAGAGAGTCGAAGAAGGTGAGGTCCTCCGCGACGTCGCCTCCTTCCTCCACGTTCGGATCGGCCGATCGCGAGACCGCTGACGACACGGTCGGGCCGAGGCTCTGCCTCTCCACCCAGCGCCCCACCATGAAGGAGGCCACGCAGAGCACCACCACCAGGGCGATCAGGAAGGCCAGGTGCCGCGTCTCCAGCTGGAACTCCCGGCCCCCCTCCTCCATCGGGCGCGGCACGGTCACCTCTTTCTCGACAGGAACGCCTCGATCATGTCCACCGGCACGGGGAAGATGATCGTGGAGTTCTTCTCGGTGGCGATCTCGGTGAGCGTCTGGAGGTACCGGAGCTGGATGGTGATGGGGTGCTGCTGGATCACCTGCGCCGCCTTGCTGAGCTGCTCCGAGGCCTGGAACTCTCCGTCGGCGTGGATGATCTTCGCCCTCTTCTCACGCTCCGCCTCCGCCTGCCGGGCCATGGCCCGCTGCATCTCCGCCGGCAGGTCCACGTGCTTGACCTCCACGGCGGAGACCTTGATGCCCCAGGGGTCGGTGTGCTTGTCGAGGATCGTCTGCAGCTCGAGGTTCAGCCGCTCGCGCTCGGACAGCAGGTCGTCGAGGTCCACCTGCCCCAGCACCGATCGCAGCGTGGTCTGGGCGAGCTGGGATGTGGCGTAGTGGTAGTTCTCCACTTCCACCACCGCCCGGTTGGGATCCATGACCCTGAAGTAGACCACCGCGTTGACCTTCACCGAGACATTGTCCCGCGTGATGATGTCCTGCGGAGGGACGTCCAGCACGACGGTGCGGAGCGAGACGCGCACGAACCTCTCGATGACCGGCCAGATGTAGGTCAGGCCGGGGCCGCGGGGCTTCGACTGCAGGCGCCCGAGGGTGAACACCACGCCGCGCTCGTACTCGTTGAAGATCTTGATGCCCGAGATCACGAACAGCACGAGGAACAGCGCAGGGATGACGAATGCCAGTCCGGGAAAGTCTTCCACGCACCCTCCTTCAGCGATCGTCCGGTTCCACGACCAGTCCCATGTGACGGACCCCCTTCACCCGCACGCGCGCGCCGCGGGGGATCGGCTCCGACGATGTGGCATCCCAGTACTCGCCGTGAACGAACACCTTGCCTGGACCGCCCCCGGGGACGAGATCGGTCAACGTCGTCCCCACCTCACCGGCCAGCCCTTCGGCTCCAGTGGCCACGCGCGAACGATGGGCCTTCACCACCACCGTGGTGACGGCCAGCATGACCAGGCCCACGGTGACGCTGGTGGGAACCACGAAACCCAGCGGGATGCGCAGGGCCGGCGCGTCCTCCACGTCGAACAGCGTCACGATGCCCAGAGCCAGGGCTGCCACCCCCGCCAGCGTGAGCAGGCCGAAGGAGGTGAACTTGACCTCCAGCACGAACAGAGCGATGGCCAGCGCCACCAGCAGCAGCCCCAGCAGGTTGATGGGTAGGATCTGGATGGACATGGCGAACAGGATCAGCGCCAGGCCGCCCACCGCTCCGGGAACGATCAGTCCGGGATTGCTGAACTCGACGTAGAGGCCCAGCATCCCGATGGCCATGAGGATCACGGCCACCTGCGGGTGCGCGATCCAGGAGAAGATCTTCTCCCGGGTGGTCATCTCCACGGTGTCCACGGCTCGTCCGGAGAGATCCAGCAGGGCACGCGAGCCGTCGAACCGGGCCACCTCGCGTCCCTGCAGGGCCGCCAGCAGCTCGGAGCGTCCGGCCGCCACCAGATCGATGACCTTCTGATCGAGCGCCTCGCGCTCGGTCAGGGAGATGCTCTCCCTGACCATCCGCTCGTACACCTCCGCGTTGCGCCCGCGCTGGGTGGCCACGCTGCGGACCCCCGCGGCCAGGTCGTTCTCGATCTTCTCGCCGAGATAGTTGCGGCCGTTGGGATCCCCTCCCGGGCTGCCGCCGGTCACCGTCACCGGGTGGCCGGCACCCATGCGGGTGCCCGGCGCCATGGCGATGATGTCCGCGGCGTTGGCGATGTAGAGTCCCGCCGAGGCGGCCTGCGCGCCCGACGGGGTCACGTGGACGGCCACCGGCGCGCGGGAGGCCAGGATCTCCTGCACGATGGCCTCGGTGGCGTCCACCAGCCCGCCCGGCGTGTCCATCTCGAAGATGACCAGCGGGGCCCGCTGCGAGGAGGCTCGGTCCAGCGTCCGGCGCACGTAGTCGTGGGTCACGCCGGTGATGATCCCCTCGATGGCGCCGGCCACGATCGGTCCGCCCGCCCC
>DATEEA010000098.1:0-36976 GCA_035281445.1 Candidatus Polarisedimenticolia bacterium | reverse complement strand
CCCCGGAAGTGCCCGGGCCGCACCGCTCCTTCCAGCGCGTCGGACAGGCCCTCGACGGACACCCAGGCGCGCTGGGCCGAAGGGCCGGACGGGTAGAGAGCCTCCGTCTCCGGCGCGAACAGCGCGCCGGCGCCCGCTTCCTCCAGGAGCCCCGCGTCGCGCTCCAGGTCGCGCGGGTACCTCTCGAAGTCCTCTCCCGGACCGAACTGCGCCGGGTTCACGAAGACGCTCGCCGCCACCGCCCCGCACTCGCGGCGCGCCAGCCGCACCAGGGACAGATGGCCTGCGTGCAGCGCGCCCATGGTGGGGACGAAGCCGACCGTCCGGCCCTCCGCCCGCTGGGCGCGCGACCAGCGGCGCATCGCGTCCACCGAGCCGATCCGGAGCAAGGCCGCCGCCATCTCAGCGCCTCGCCGGGTCCGGCTTCTCCAGCGCGTCCAGCTCCGCCGTCGCGGGGTAGGACTCGCGCGGAGAGGGGAACGAGCCGGCGCGGACGTCGGAGGCGAACCGCCCGGCGGCCTCCTCGATCCGGCGAGAGACCTCGTCGTAGCGGCGGACGAAGCGAGGCGAGGCCCCCTCGCCCAGGCCGATCAGGTCGTGGGTCACCAGCACCTGGCCGTCGCACTCGGGCCCCGCCCCGATGCCGATGGTCGGCACGCCGACCGAGCGGGTGATCAGGGCACCCGCCGCCGCCGGCATCCCCTCCAGCACGATGGCGAAGACGCCGGCCTCCTCCAGGGCGCGGGCGTCCTCGACCAGCACCTCGACCTGGGACAGCCGCTTGCCCTGCACCCGATATCCGCCCAGGACGTTCACCGACTGCGGCGTCAGGCCCAGGTGTCCCATCACCGGGATCTCCGCGGCGCACAGGGCGCGCAGCACCTCGACCCTCACCCGGCCTCCTTCGATCTTCACCGCCTCGGCGCCGGCCTCCTGCACCAGCCTGCCGGCGTTGCGCACCGCGTCGGCCGGGCCGGTGTGGTAGGAGAGGAAAGGCATGTCCGCGACGACCAGGGCGCGCGGAAGGGCGCGCGCCACCGCGGCGGTGTGGTGGACCATCATGTCGAGGGTGACGGAGAGGGTGGAGGGGAGGCCGAGAACGACCATCCCCAGGGAGTCCCCCACCAGCAGGACGTCGGCGCCGGCCCTGTCCAGCGCCCGGGCGGTGGGGTGGTCGTAGGCGGTCAAGGCGACGATCCGCTCCTGCCCCGCGCGGGAGGCCTTGCGGGCGCGGATGCCCGGCACGGTCACCTTGTCCCTGATGGTCTGGCTCACGATCGTCTCCTTTCTCCCCGCATCGGTCGGGGGAAACGGCGATCCGGCGCTCTGTGCTGCGTTCCTCCGGTGTCGCTTGCGGGTGGCCCGTCCTACCGCCTGGAGGCAGGCATGTAGTACTGGACCCCCTTGCCCATGGTCTGGATCTTCGCCACCAGGTCCTCGAGATCCGACTCGTTCTCGACAAAATCGATGTCGGTCGTGTTGATGACCAGCAGCGGCGTCTCCGCGTAATGGTAGAAGAAGTAATTATAGGCCTGGTTCAAGTCCTCGATGTACTTGGCGGCGATTTCGGCCTCGTAGTCCCTGTGGCGTTTCCGGATCCGCTCCACCAGCACCGGCGTGGAGGCCTGGAGATAGATGACCAGGTCGGGCCGGGGCACCTTCTCCGCCAGGAGCGCGTAGAGCCTCTCGTAGATCAGGAGCTCGGCGTCGTCCAGGTTGAGGTAGGCGAAGATCTTGTCCTTGGCGAAGATGTAGTCGCACAGGGTGGTCTGCTGGAACAGGTCGCTCTGGGCCAGGTCGCGCTGCTGGACGAAGCGGTTCAGAAGGAAGAAGAGCTGCGCCTGGAAGGCCGCCCCCGGCTTCTCCTTGTAGAAGTCCCGGAGGAACGGGTTCTCGATCTTCTCCATCACCTTGACGGCGTTGAACCGGGAGGACAGCAGCTCGACGAGGCTCGACTTGCCCACGCCGATGGGCCCTTCCACCGCGATGAACCTGGAATGCATGCCCGGCATGTTACCCGGACTGCTCGCCCGGCTGCAACGAGGCCGCGGCCCGCCAGGCCTCCGCGGAGGCGAACCGCCGGACCCAGGAGCGGTCGGGGCAGTCGCGCAGCAGCGAGGCGATGTCGCGCCGCAGCACCGGATGGACCGCCCGGGGGGCGATCTCCGCCAGCGGCTCGAGGACGAATCGCCTCTGGTGGAGCCGTGGGTGGGGAAGACTCAGTCCGGGCAGGTCGAGGACGGCCGGGCCGGCCAGCAGCAGATCGAGGTCGATGGGCCGGTGTCCGGGGTCCGGCCGCCCGGGGAGGGGGAGCGGCGAACGGGAGCGCCCCATGACCCGCTCCACCTCGAGACAGGCCGCCAGGACCGCCTCGGGGGGCAGTGCCGCCTCCAGCGCCAGCGCGCCGTTGAGAAGCGGGGGGCCCTTTGGGAGCCCCACAGGCTCGGTCTCCCAGACCGACGAGAACAGCGCGACCCGCAGTCCCCTGGAGGCCAGCAGGCGCACCGCCTCCCCCAGCAAGGTGAGGCGGTCTCCGTGACGGGAGCCGGCTCCGAGCAGCACCGGAGACGATAAGTTCTTTTGTGTCATGAGTTCCGAAAGGAGGCGGTTTGATCCCCCCCGAACGGCTTCCTATATTAACACCGCGTCCGGGACCGTCCGGCGTTGACGCGCGGGAGAAGGGCTTCCTATAATGCGGCCTCTGAAGGGACCCAAGCCCCCAACAGGTCTGCCCCCTCGAACCCTACGGAAGGTGACCACTCTTGAAAACCTCTTCGCGCAAAGCCCCAGCCACCAAGACCAGGAAGACGGCGCCTCCGCCGCGCAAGAAGTCGGCGCCGGTCGTCCGGACGGCCAACCACGACAAGGCGATCCGGGACTTCGAGGAAGGGCTGAGGCTCTTCCAGCGCAAGGAGTACGCCAAGGCGATCCATCAGTTCGAGACGGTCATCGAGGAGTTCCCCACCGAGCGGGAGGTGTGCGATCGGGCCCGGAGCCGCATCGCCATCTGCCGCGAGAGGACCGCGCCGGCCCCGCCCAGGCCCAGGGAGGCGGGGGACCTCTATTACGCCGGAGTCATGGCGGCCAACGAAGGCCGGCTGGACGAAGCGGCGGAGCTGCTGGAGAAGGGAGCTCGCCAGGACGACCGCAGCGACAAGGCGTTCTACGCGCTGGCGGCGGTTCTGGGGCTGAAGGGAGACAGGGCGGGAGCGATCGAGAACCTCACCAAGGCGATTGGCATCAACCCGACCAACAGGACCCACGCCCTCAACGACCCGGATTTCGACGGCCTGCGCGAGGACGCGGAGTTCATGGCTCTGCTCGGAAAGGTGCCCGAGAGGGATGCGTGATCCCGGCGCGCGGCCGACGGCTGCGCGTCGTCTCGCTGGGTGGGGGGACCGGGATGGCCACGGTGCTCTCCGGCCTCAAGCGCTACGTCGGAGCGCCGCGCGGCAAGGTGTCGCTGCAGAGCCTCACCGCGGTGGTGGCGGTCACCGACGACGGGGGCTCCTCCGGGCGCCTGCGCGACGAGTTCCAGATCCTCCCGCCGGGGGACATCCGCAACTGCATCGTGGCGCTGTCGGACGACACCGCCCTGCTGTCGCGGCTCTTCCAGTTCCGCTTCAACGGTAACGGGCATCTCGGCGGGCACTCGCTGGGCAACCTCCTCCTCACCGCCCTGACCAGCGTGAAGGGGGACTTCCTCCAGGCGATCCGCGCGGCCAGCGACGTGTTGGCCATCAAGGGGACGATCTACCCGGCCACGATGGAGAACGTGCACCTGGTGGCGGACCTCGCCGACGGCCGGCGGGTGAGGGGCGAGTCGCGCATCGCCCGGGCCGGGGTGCCGATCAGCGCGGTGCGGCTGGAGCCCAGCGACTGCCGGCCGCTGCCCGAGACCCTGGCGGCGATCCGGGCGGCGGACGTCATCACCGTGGGCCCGGGCTCGCTGTTCACCAGCATCGTGCCGACGCTGCTGGTCCCGGGGGTGGCGGCGGCGATGCGATCGTCGCGCGCGGTGAAGGTCTTCGTCTGCAACGTCATGACCCAGCCGGGCGAGACGCCCGGCTTCACGGCATCGGATCACGTGCGGCGGGTCCGGGAGCTGTGCGGCCCGGGCCTGCTGGACGTCGCCCTGGTGAACTCGGAGGTCCCCTCGGCCGCTTCGCGGCGCCGCTACCGCAGGGACGGGGCGGAGCCGGTGGCCGCGGACGCCGCGCGGTTCCGCGGGCTCGGCGTCACCGTCTGCCTGCGCAAGGTCCTGGCGGAGGACAGCGTGGTGAGGCACCACCCCGACAAGCTGGCGCGGCACATCCTCGCCCTGCGCTTCGCGCGCGCCGGCAGGCGCAAGGATCGGCGCTCGGCGCTCGGCCGGAGGGCCGGCTGATGGCTTCCGCCAAGCGCAAGGACGAGCCGCTGTTCGCCCTGATCCTGGCCGCCGGTCAGGGCAAGAGGATGCGCTCAGGCCGCATCAAGATGCTGCACGCCCTGGGCGGGGCCCCCATGGTGGGCCACGTGGTGAAGGCCGCCGCGGCGCTGTCGCCGCAGCGGCTGGCTGCGGTGGTGGGGAACCAGGCCGAGGCGGTGACCGGGGCGATCGAGGCGGCTGCGGACGGCGCGGGGGCCGGGGTCCGCTTCGCGCGCCAGGAGCGGCAGCTCGGCACGGGGCACGCCGTCCTGATGTCCGAGCCGCTGTGGAAGGGAGCGGGCAAGGCCACCCTGATGATCCTCAACGGGGACGTCCCGCTGATCCGCCCCGAGACCTTGCGCCGGATGCTGGAGCACCACAGGCGCGCCGGGGCCGCGGTCACCGTGCTCACCACCAGGGTCGCCCGGCCGGCCGGCTACGGGCGCGTGGTGCGGGACACGTCGGGTTCCTTCCAGGCCATCGTGGAGGACCGCGACGCCACCCCCGCGCAGAAGCGCCTCGACGAGATCAACGCCGGCCTCTACTGCGCCGACCTGGAAGCGCTCTTCTCCGCCTTGAGGAAGACCGGCCGCGACAACGCCCAGGGAGAACAGTACCTGCCCGACGTGGTGCCGATCCTCCTCCGGCAGGGGCTCAAGGCGGAGGCCTTCCTGCACGACGACGCCGAGGAAGTGCTCGGGGTCAACGATCGGGCCGAGCTGGCGCGTGCGGGCAAGACGCTCTACCGGCGGCGCGCCGAGGAGCTGATGGCGTCCGGAGTGACCATCGTCGATCCCTCCATCACCTACATCGAGCCGGGGGTGACCGTGGGTCCGGACACGGTGATCCACCCGCTGGCCCGCCTGGAAGGCAGGACCGCGGTCGGCGCGGGGTGCGTCATCGGGGCGCTGTGCCGCCTGACCGACACCACGGTGGGCGACGGGGCGGTGCTGCTCGACCTGTGCGTGGCCTCCGAGTCGGTCATCGGGCCGGGGGCCAAGGTCGGGCCCCTGGCCCACCTGCGCCCCGGGACGGTGCTGGACGAAGGGGTCCACATCGGCAACTTCGTCGAGGTGAAGAAGTCGCGCCTGGGGAAGGGCTCCAAGGCCAACCATCTTTCCTATCTCGGGGACGCCGTCATCGGGCGGGGCTGCAACATCGGCGCCGGCACCATCACCTGCAACTACGACGGCGTGGCCAAGCACCAGACGATCCTGGAGGACGAGGTCTTCATCGGCAGCGACACGCAGCTCGTGGCCCCGGTGCGGGTGCGCCGGGGCGCCTACGTGGGCGCGGGATCCACCATCACCAAGGAGGTCCCCGAGTACGCGCTGGCCCTCACCCGCGCCGAGCTCCGGGTGATCAAGGACTGGGTGAGGCGCAAGCAGGAAGAGCGCAAGGCGGCCTCCGCCGCGAAGGCCGCCCCGCCGGCCGCCGCGGCAGGACGGCGATCCCGGAGGAAGAGCTGAGATGTGCGGCATCGTGGGGTACATCGGAAACAAGAGGGTCGTCCCCGTGCTGCTGGACGGCCTGCGGCGGCTGGAGTACCGGGGGTACGACTCGGCGGGGATCGCCGTGGTGGACGGCTCCGAGCTGAAGATCCGCAGGAGCGCCGGCAAGCTGAAGGACCTGGAGGAGGTGCTTCGGGTCTCCCCCGTGGACGGGCGGTTCGGCGTGGGGCACACCCGCTGGGCCACCCACGGGCGGCCCACCGAGGAGAACGCCCACCCCCACCGCGACTGCCAGGGGCGGATCGTGGTCGTGCACAACGGCACCATCGACAACTACGTCGGCATCAAGGCCCGCCTGGCCGCGGCCGGCCACCGCTTCGTCACCGAGACCGACACCGAGGTGATCGCCCACCTGCTGGAGGAGAACGACGGAGGCCGGGGCGTCCCCCTGGAGGAGGCCCTGCGGCGGATCATGCCCCAGCTCCACGGCATCTTCGCGCTGGTGGCGCTGTCCACCGGCGAGCCGGAGAAGATCGTGGCCGCCCGCCAGGGGCCTCCCCTGGTGGTCGGGCTGGGGGACAAGGAGTACTTCGTGGCGTCGGACGTCCCCGCGCTGCTCCAGCACACCCGCGACATGTTCTTCCTGGATGACGGCGAGGTGGCCGTGGTCACCGCGTCGGGGGTCAGGATCATGGATCTGGAAGGGCGCGCGGTGACCAAGCAGGTGCAGCGGATCACCTGGGACCCCATCATGACGGAGAAGGCCGGCTTCAAGCATTTCATGCTCAAGGAGATCTACGAGCAGCCCAGGGCCATCCGCGACACGCTGGTCGGCCGCTACTCCCTGGAGACCGGACGCATCTACCTCGATGAGGTGGAGATGGGGGAGGACCAGTTCAAGTCCTTCTCCAAGGTGAACCTGGTCGCCTGCGGCACTTCGTGGCACGCCGCCCTGATCGGCAAGTTCCTGATCGAGAAGTTCGCCCGGCTGCCGGTGGAGGTGGACATCGGCTCGGAGTTCCGGTACCGCGACCCCATCGTGGGGCCGGACGTGCTCACCGTGGTCATCTCCCAGTCGGGGGAGACCGCCGACACCCTGGCCGCCCAGCGCGAGGCGCACCGCAAGGGCTCGCGCACGCTCGCCATCTGCAACGCCGTGGGGAGCATGATGACCCGCGAGGCGGACGGCGTGATCTACACGCACGCCGGGCCCGAGATAGGCGTGGCCTCCACCAAGGCCTTCACCTGCCAGCTCGCGGCGCTCGATCTCCTGGCGCTGTTCCTGGCGCAGGCCCGTGGCAGGATGGCGGCGGAGGCGATCCGCGAGCACCTGGAGCACTTGCAGCGCATCCCCGCCCAGATCGAGGCGATCCTGACCCAGGACGCCGCGCTGGAGGAGATGGCCCACCGTTACACGCACGTCAACGACTTCCTCTTCCTGGGACGCGGGGTGAACTACCCGATCGCCCTGGAGGGGGCGCTCAAGCTCAAGGAGATCTCCTACATCCACGCCGAGGGGTACCCGGCCGGGGAGATGAAGCACGGCCCCATCGCCCTCATCGACGAGAAGATGCCGGTGGTGGCGCTGGTCTCCAACGACCACGCGTACGAGAAGATGCTGGTCAACATCGAGGAGGCCAAGGCGCGCGGCGGGATCATCCTGGCCGTGGCCATGGAGCGGGGCGAGGGGCGCGACGCGGCCGTACAGAAAGCCGACGAGAACTTCGTCGTGCCGCGCACCATCGAGGTGCTGAGCCCGATGCTGCTCGTTGTGCCGCTGCAGCTTCTGGCTTATCATATCGCTCTGCGCCGCGGGTGCGACGTGGACCAGCCTCGAAACCTCGCCAAGAGCGTCACGGTCGAATAGCAGCAGGGGCTCCGCGGCGCGCCCGGCCGCGCACGAAGGAGATCGGCGCGCGTGTCCCAGCTCTTCGACGACGGCGGCGGCCGGGCCGCCGACCCCATCCTCAGCAGCCTCAACCCCGAGCAGCGCCAGGCGGTGCTCGCCGTCGAGGGGCCCGTGCTGGTGCTGGCCGGCGCCGGCTCGGGCAAGACGCGGGTGCTCACCTCGAGGGCGGCGTGGCTCATCCGCACGGGGGCCGCGCGACCCGAGGAGATCGTCGCCGTCACCTTCACCAACAAGGCCGCCGGCGAGATGAAGGGGAGGATCGCCGCCCTGCTCGACGGCGACCCCGGCGGCATCCGCATGGGGACCTTCCACTCGATCTGCCTGCGGATCCTCCGGGTGGAGGCCGGCCGGCTTGGCTACCGCCCGGACTTCGTGGTGTACGACACCGCCGACCAGACGGCCGTGATGAAGGAGGTGGTCGCGGATCTCCGGCTCGATCCCGACCGCTGGCCGGCCCGCGCGCTGCTGCACCGGATCAGCGCCGTGCGCAACCGCCTCGTTCTCCCCGGGGAGATCGGCGCCGCGCTGCGCGACCCGCACGGCGACGCCGCGGCCCGGGCCTGGGAGGCCTACTCCCGGCGGCTGCTCGCCGGCAACGCCATGGACTTCGACGACCTCATCCTCAACGTGCTGGAGCTGTTCCGCCGCTTCCCCGAGGTCGAGGCGCGCCACCGGGAGCGCACGCGCTTCCTGCTGGTGGACGAGTACCAGGACACCAACCGCCCGCAGTACCTTCTGGTCTCCTCGCTGTCGGCGGCCACCCGCAATCTCTGCGTGGTGGGGGACGATGCCCAGTCCATCTACCGCTTCCGGGGCGCCGACATCGGCAACATCCTGCGCTTCCAGGAGGACTACCCCGACGCCCGGGTGGTGATGCTGACCCGCAACTACCGCTCGACAGGGCGCATCCTGGAGGCCGCCGGCCAGGTCATCCGCCGGAACCGGGGCCGCATCGACAAGGAGCTGTGGACGGAGAACCCGGCCGGGGACCGCATCACCTACATCCAGACTCCGACCGACCGGGACGAGGCGCTGTTCGTGGCCAGCCAGGTGCGGTCGCTGCGTGGGGGCGAGGGCCACCGGGCCCAGGACGACATGGCGGTCCTGTACCGCACCAACTCCCAGTCGCGGCTGATCGAGGAAGCGTTCATGAGCGCGGGCATCCCCTACCGCATCCATGGAGGGCTGCGTTTCTACGACCGCAAGGAGATCAAGGACCTCATGGCCTACCTCAGGCTGGCGGTCAACCCCGACGACGACGTCTCGCTGCGCCGGGTGATCAACGTGCCGACCCGCGGCATCGGCCGCACCACCCTGGACCGGCTGGAGGAGTCGGCGCGCGCCGGCGGGATCAGCCTGCACGCCGCGGCGGCCGCGGAGGCGGCCCAGGAGCCGCCGGCGCGCTGGACCCGCGCCCTGCGCGGGCTGCTGGACCTGCTGGCGCACGTGAAGGCCAGGGCGGCGGAAGGGGAGCCGCTGCCGTCGCTGCTGATGGACCTCATCGGGAAGCTGCACTACGCCGATCACCTCGAGCGCACCGAGCCGGGCGACGCCGAATCGAGGCTGGAGAACGTCGAGCAGCTCGTGGCCGCGGCGCAGGAGCGGGAGGCGGCGGGGGAAGGAGGGCTGCAGGCTTTCCTGGACGGGGCCGCCCTGGTCTCCGACGTGGAGTCGGTGTCGGGCGACGCCGGCGTCCACCTGATGACGCTGCACTGCGCCAAGGGGCTGGAGTTCCCCGTGGTGTTCATGGTGGGGATGGAGGAGAACCTCTTCCCTCACGCCCGGTCCAAGGACGCCGCCGACCCCGAGGAGATCGAGGAGGAGCGGCGGCTCTGCTACGTGGGCATGACCCGGGCCATGGAGCGGCTGATCGTCTCCTGCGCCGCGCAGAGGCGCGCCTTCGGCTCGATGATGATGAACGAGCCGTCCCGCTTCGTGGCCGAGATGCGATCCGAGGGGGACCTGGTGAACGACCTGTCGGCCGCGTGGCGGTCGGCCCGCGAGCCGGGGTGGTCCTCCGGCGGGGCGTCGTACGCCGGGTACGGCCGGCCGCCGGCCCGGCGTTCCGCCTCCGCATCGCTGGGAGACGAGGATGTCAGCCGTCACCCCGACGAGGAGGAAGGGGAGCCGGCGAGCGCCCTGCGCGCCGGCATGCGCGTCTACCACGAGCGGTTCGGCTACGGCGAGGTGGAAGGCGTGGAGGGGAGCGGCGAGAAGCAGAAGGCCAGCGTCCGCTTCCCCGGATGGGGGGTCAAGAAGCTCATGACCCACTACGCCCGCCTCCAGCGGGTCGCCAGGTGACCTCCGCGGGAGGCCCCGCGGCGGTTCCCGAGATCTCCGTGATCATCCCCTGCCTGAACGAGGAGGCCACCGTGGGTGTGTGCGTCTCCAAGGCGGTGCGCGCGCTGGCGGCGATGGGAGCCTCGGGAGAGGTGATCGTGGTGGACAACGGGTCCACCGATCGCTCCGCCCTGATCGCCGAGGCGGCGGGGGCCAGGGTGGTGGCCGAGCCGCGGCGAGGCTACGGCCGCGCCTACCTGGCCGGGTTCGCCGCGGCGCGCGGCCGGTACCTCGTGATCGGCGACGCCGACGACACCTACGACTTCTCCGACCTGGCCGGGTTCGTCCTGCCGCTGCGCGAAGGCTGCGACATGGTCATGGGGACCCGCCTCAAAGGGCGGATCGAGCCGGGGGCCATGCCGTGGCACCACCGCTGGATCGGGGTCCCCATCCTCTCCGCCGTCCTGAACCTTCTCTTCCGCGCGGGGATCTCCGACGCCCACTGCGGGATGCGCTCCCTCACCGCGGCGGCCGCCTCGTCGCTGAAGCTGCGCACCACGGGGATGGAGTTCGCCTCGGAGATGATCATCAAGGCGGCCCGCGGCGGCCTGCGCATCGTGGAGAGGCCGATCACCCTGCACAGGGGAGGGAGGCCCGGCCGGCCGCACCTGCGCTCGTTCCGCGACGGCTGGCGCCACCTCAAGATGATGTTCATGCTGAGCCCCACCTGGCTCTTCCTGATCCCCGGGGCGGGGCTGTTTCTGCTGGGAGCCGCGGTGATGGCGGTGACGGCGCTGGGTCCCTACCGCGTGGCCGGGGTGCTGGTGGACTACCACTGGATGATCGCCGGGAGCCTGCTGGCCGTGGTGGGTTTCAACGTGCTGAACATCGGCTTCTTCGCGCGCATCTTCGCGCTCACCGAGGGGTTCGAGGAGAAGGACCCCCTTCTGGAGTCGCTCTTCCGGTGGCTCAACCTGGAGAGGGGGCTGCTGGCCGGGGCGCTGCTGACCCTGGCCGGCGCCGCGATCAACATCCGGCTGCTGTCAGACTGGATCCGCATGGGCTACTCCTTCGGCGACCAGGTGCAGCGGATCCGCCCCGCGCTCATCGCCCTCACCCTGATGGTGATCGGCGTGCAGCTCGTCTTCTCCTCCTTCTTCTACAGCATCCTGGGGACGGCGCGGAAAGGGGCGCGTTGAGCGGCCGCAAGCTCTTCCTCGCCGCGGCCGCCGCCGGCCTGGCCGCGCGCCTGACCCACGCGGCCTTCATCCAGGGTCATCCCTTCTGGGACCTGGCCTCCATCTGGACCAACTCCGACATGCACCAGTACCTGGCCTGGGCGGGGCGGCTGGCGGCCGGCGACTGGCTCGACGTCGACACCTTCCGCCCCTACTTCGACTACCAGCGGGCCATCGCCCCCCCCGAGGTCTGGAACGCCTGGTTCGGACAGCACGTGTACTACCAGCCGCCGCTCTACCCCTACCTTCTGGCGCTCGCCCTGAAGACGGCGGGAGGGACGGGGCTGTTCCGCGTGGCGCAGCTCGCCCTGGGGGCGGTCAACTGCGGGCTGGCCGCGCTGCTGGGGGCCCGGCTGTTCGGGGCCCGCGCCGGCCTGCTCGCCGGGCTGGCCTGCGCCGGCTACGCGCCCTTCGTGATGTACGACGCGGAGATCCTGCGGGGCACCGTGGTCATGACCACCCAGCTCATGCTCCTGCTGGCGCTGGCCGGGATGCCGGGGGGCGGAGGCGGCGCGCGGCGCACGCGGGCGACGGCGGCCGGTGGAGCCTTCGGCCTGGCCTACCTGGCCGAGCCTTCCATCCTGCTCTTTCTCCCCCTCGCTCTCGGCTGGATGGCCTGGGTCATCCGGATGGGCGCGGCCCCCCGCCCGGTGGAAGGACCGGGGCGGCGGGCCTCACCTCCCGCCGCCGGTGCCGCCGCCCGGGTGGCTGCCGCGGCGGCGGCCTGCGGGCTCTTCCTGACCGGCGCGGCGGCGGCCCTGTCGCCCCTGATCGCCCGCAACGCGGCGGTCGGCGCGCCGCTCCTGTCGAGCACCACGCGCGGCCCGATCGGCTTTGTCATGGGGAACGCCCCCGACACCCACCCGGCCGGAGCGATGGTGCCGCCCTCCACGGGGCTCATCCTGTCGCGCTCGGGCTACGGCATGCTGAGCACCATGCGCGAGACGCTGAGGCTGTACCAGGGGAGCTACGGGCCGCTCCTTCGCAAGCAGTGGGAGAAGCTGGTGTCGGTGTGGAGCGCCTACGAGCTTCCCGACAACCCGAGCTTCTACTACGCCGCCCGGGTGTCGCCCGTGGTCCGCTGGGGCCTGCGGTTCCTGCCGGTGGCCGCGCTGGGGCTGGCCGGCCTGGTTCTCGCCCTGGCCGCGGCGCGGCAGAGCCCCGCGGCGGCGCTGCTGCCGCTGTTCCTTCTCGCCACCCACGGTCTGTTCGTGCTGGCGCACGTCAATTCCCGGTACCGCCAGCCGATCGCCCTGGCCCTGATCCTGCTCGCGGGCCACGCCGCGGTGACCGCCTGGAGGGACCGGGGCCGCGCGGCGGCGACCGTGGCCGGCGTCGCTCTGGCCGCCCTCGTCGTCCTGCCCAAGGGCCCCCCCGAGGGGTACGGGTATGACCGTCCCGCCGAGTACGTCCTGGCAGCGCGACTGTACCAGGACCGCGGCGCCCCGGCCGAGGCCGTGGCCGAGATGACCGCCGCCATCGACGCCGCCCGCCGCGAGCCGCCCTACCGCGGGATGCTCCCCACGCTGCTGTACGAGCGGGGTACGATGCAGATCCGGGCCGGCCGGCGCGGCGAGGCGGCCGCTTCCTTCCGGGAGGCGCTGGCCGAGGATCCCGGCTTCGCCGAGGCCCGCGAGGCGCTGGTCGAGCTGGAGCGCTGACCAGGAGCTTCCGCGTGGTCGTCCACGACCTGGAGGGTCGTGCGCGCTCCGACGGCCGTCCATCCCTCGGGAGGCTCGGGCACGACCTCGTAGAGCCCGGGGGCGAGCGCGCCGGCAGCGAGGTCGGCGCGCATGAGGAGGCATCGGCCTTTCTGCTCGGTGGCCGCGGGCCGGGCGTGCAGACGGATCCTCTCCGGCCCGTCCAGGAGCAGCGACGCCTTGAGCTCACGCGGCGCCGCACCCTTGCGCGAGCACAGAAGGAAGGTCACCACCGCCTTCTCGCGAGCGGTGATCTTGTTGTCGGTGTCCACCGCCAGGCTCTCCCCGGCGGAGGGGAGCCAGGGGTCGTCCGAAAGGCGATGCCAGACGCTCCTGCCCGCCGGGGTCCACAGAAGTGCCTTCATCCCCGAGTGCTCCTCGGGAGGCTTGACCGTCAAGCGACCCCAGTACGCGCCGAGGGCGCCTCCGTTCTCGTCGCGGGCGGCGACCACCATCTCGTGCTCGCCCTCCTTCAGATGGCACAGCACCTCCACCCCGGCGTCTCCCGCCGCGTCCTGATCCCGCGCCATCTCCACCGGAATGGTGCGCTCGAAACGGCAATCCACGTCGCCGCCGGGAGCCAGCACCGCTCCCCGAAGCTGCACCATCCTGTTCACGGCCGTCGCCGAGGTCGGCGCGCCGGCCAGGAGGGACTGCTCCACCGAGGCCCTCAGCAGAAAGGCCCGCCGCGAAGGGACCGTGGAAGACAGCGAGTATCCGTGAACCTGGACCGGGAGATCCTTGTAGAGGCCCGGATTGGAGAGCACCGCCAGCATCTCGTTGTCCGCCGCCTCGGCTCGCGACTGCACCAGGATGTACTCCCGGTGCCGCACGGACAGACCGCGCTTGTGGGATCGGACCAGGACGGCATGGCGTCCCTGCTTCATCCCCTCCGGCGGCCGCCAGGCCAGGACGTAGTGGCAGGACAGGTCCTGAAGCGCCTGACGGAAGGGGAGCGTCCTCTCCTTCATGAGGACGAGCTGGCGCCCCCCGGTGGCCAGGGCCAGGCTCACCTGAAGGTCCTGGGCCGCTTCCCAGAGAGGATCCGAGACGCCAGTCCCCATCCCCCCGGCGTGAACGGTGTAGAGGGAGACACCGGCCAGGTTGGCGCGCCGCTGCAGGTCCTCCAGCTCGGGCCGGGCCAGCAAACCGGCCCCCGGTCCCTCCGAAAGGCGCGTGTTGCAGAGACTGCCCATGATCGGCCCTTCCCGCGAACGGAGCGTCTCGGTGAAGAGGATGAACGCCTTGCGGCCGGGGAGCGCACCGAAGGCGGGCATGGCGTTGGCGAGGGTCCGGAGCGTCCGAGCCGCCCGGTACTCGGCCTGCAAGACGTCGGTCTCGCAGCCGACATCGGGGACCTGGGTGAACCCGACCTGGCTCCATTGCTGGGCCCGGAAGCGGCGCATCGCCGAGCGGCCGATCTGCTGGATCCTGTTCTCCTCCTCGAACGGCACGGGATCCACCATGGACCGGTCGTCGAGCAGGCGGCGCAGACGCGACCCGAGCTCGGCCCTGTCCTCGGTCATCGGCGAGACGATGTGCAGGCCGTTCATGAAAGCCAGGACCATCATCCTCTCCCCCTGCTCCATCTCGTCCTCGACATATCGGATGGCAGCCCTGATGGCGTCGTTGCGGGCCGTCAGGAGCATGTGGGAAAGATCGAAAAGGACGATCAAGGACCGGCGGCCATCGGCGCCCAAGGTGGCGCCGTCGGCGACGCAGCGGTCCTCGACCGCTTCGAGCGGGGTCCGGACGTTGTCCACGATGAGGTCGAAGTCTTCCCTGGCCAGACCGCCGACGTGGTTTCCCTTTCTGTCCGTCACTACCACGTCCAGCAGGATCAGCGAGACTTCGACCCGCGAGGTCTCGTTGCTGGGGACCGAGGAAGTGGCGGCAGCCAGGATCAGCGGTGCGAGGGACAGTCTGGAGAACGTCACTTGGGTACGGACTGGAGCCGGTCGTTGCAAGCAGAGAGGCGGATATCGCCTCGAGAGAGCACTCGCCAAAGCTCTCGGTCAACCTGTACCAACCGCTCGATGTATGGAACGACTCCGTCGCATTCATTGAGTAGAATCAAGTTTCGAATAGCAATTGAAAGAAGATCTGGATCGTACGCCGAGTGCCTGAGGCCTGTCATTGCCTCCTGAGCTGCTGCGGCACGCTGCTCGCGCAATTTGGCCTCATCGCGCGGAAAGCCGAAAGCACGGTCGAGTTCTTCCGCGTTCATTTGAGCAAGTGCGGCCTTGAAAAGTTGGTAAAGCGCCAGATTCGCAGAATCGGAGCCGACCTCGCGAACCTCAAAAACCAATCCCCCATGCTCCTCGGAACGGGCCAAGCCGTCGTCACGATAGCTGGCAGGATCGATGACGGCGACGCCTGTGAAGTCTCCTGGGTGGGCTGCAAGCTCACGCATGTCAAGAAGTATCCAAAGTCTATATCGACCCGGGAGGAGCGCTCGGCCGTCGGCACCAGCGAGAGAAAAGCGTGCAATGGCGCGCTTGTCGGGCGGCAAGACAGGGTAGGGATTTCCCGGAGTCAACTCGGGTGTTGCATGCACGAAGTCCAAGTCGTAATCTTCGCCGCGCAGCTCCATTCCGTTCCAGAACAATCGCGACCGTAGAAAGAACGTCCATGGCCTGCCGTTTCCGTTGAGTCGGATAGGAGCCATGCCGACGTCCGGAACCGGGCCTGCCTGCACCCTTCCTGTTATAGGGTGTTGTGGGAACTGGCGATCGTGGTATACAGGCACCGTACGGGCAGGATCCTGGACGGCGTCATAAGTGAGGCCATCAAGGAAGGCTCGAAGGCCAATCTCCGGGCGATGTGGTTCCACGGCTGGCTTCCCCGAGAAGAGGAGGTGAAGCAGTATGAGGCCTATCATCGCGTCTACCTCTCAACGCTTGAGATGCAGCCGCACTTGATCACGGTCGTCAGCGTCAAATGTCATTGGGATCGGCCTGAGAACCCTCATCGGTGTTCGGTTGGCGGATTGATGTGATCCAAATGGACAAGGGCCACGCCCTCTGTTCTCACAGGGTTTGCAGAAACTCTCTGAGAGGAGGAAACGTGACCGGAACCCAGTCTATCGGAATTCGCGAGCAGTGGACCAGCCTTATTTCGACGCGGCCCTGCGTGCCATCGGAAAGGAGTTCACCATGCCTGCAACATCCGGCTCGGCGACAAACAACATCGTTCTGGTTCACGGCGGCTTCGTGGACGGCTCCGGCTGGGAGGGAGTCCACAAAGCGTTGCGCAAGGATCGTTTCAACGTCAGCATCGTCCAGAATCCTACGGTCTCGCTGGCCGACGACGTGAGCGTGACGAAGCGCGTCATCGCCGCGCAGAACGGTCCTGTGATTCTCGTCGGGCACTCGTACGGCGGTGTCATCATCACCGAAGCTGGTAACGATCCCAACGTCGTTGGGCTCGTCTACATCGCCGCCTTTGCTCCGGACAAGGGGGAGTCGGTCTCCAGCTTGATCAAGGACCCGCCCCCCGGTGCGCCGGTTCCTCCTATCCTCCCACCGCGGGACGGCTTTCTGTTCCTCGACAGGGAGAAATTCCCGGCTTCTTTCGCGGCCGACGTCGAGCCGACCAAGGCAGAGTTCATGGCCGACTCCCAGGTGCCCTGGGGTGTCGAGGCGCTCAATGGTGCCATCAGCCAGCCGGCCTGGAAGACCAAGCCGAGCTGGTACCTGGTGGCCACCGATGACAAGATGATCCCGCCTCCCGCTCAGCGCGCGATGTCGAAGCGAGCGGGAGCAACGGTCGTCGAGGTCCCAGGCAGTCACTCGGTGTACGTCTCTCAGCCGGGTGCCGTCGCCGCGCTGATCGTCAAGGCAGCGAAGGGGGTGAAACAGTAGCTGCTTGCGAACCAGCGAGGGAGCGGGCCGGCAAGGCCGCCGGCGATCAGCCGCCGTGAAGGCCTCAACGGTCACCCGTCTGCTCCCGCCCTCTGGTGGTCCGCCCGGCGGCGGGAGATCAGGTGAGCAGAAGGCTCCGCAGAGCGAGCCTCGCTTCGTGAAGCCGCGCATCGACCGTCGGGACCGCAAGTCCGGTCAGGCGGGCGGCTTCGGCCGGCCCCACCTCCTCGACGTCGCGCAGCAAGAAGAGAGTCCTGTGCAGCAGGGGGAGCCGATCGACGCGGCGCCGCAACTCGGCGCGATCCGTTGCGGCGAGCGCCGCTGCGGGGCTCCACGTCCAGGGAAGATCCGCCCCTACGCGGCGCCCCGCCGCATCGAAGGTGGGAAGGAGGGCGCGCACCTCTTCGCTCCCCTCCCACCCGCGCTCTCTCAGCACCGCCAGGCAGGCTTCCAGCACGAGCCGGCGCAGAAGCGCCGGACCGCCGGCGGCGAAGCGCCCCGAAGCCGACAACCGTGACGACTTGCGGAAGGCTTCAGCCACGGCCGCCGCGGCGAGCCTCTCGTCGCTCAGCAGCCGTCGTGCCGTCGCCATCAAGGGCGCGGCCAGTTCCCGGATGTCCCGCGCGCCGTCGTGTGGCGACGCGGACGCGTTGGGGACCGCCGGGACCTCGAGCGCCGCCTGCCGGCCCCCTTCCGCCCCGGGCGGGGCCGGGCGATTGTGCCTGGTGGAAGGGATCATGGTGAGCCCCGAAGCTGCAGCGCCACGAAAGGCTGGCAGTTGACGATCGCGAGGCGCTGATCGGCGAGCCGCCGGATCAGGTCCAACCCCTTGCGGCCGATGTAGCCCACCCCGGTCAGGTCCAGCCGGACCGTTGTGCTCCTGGCCAGCGCTTCGCGCCACGTCCGCTCCAGCACGGCGACCCACGGACCGACCAGGTCCCCCTCGAGCAGGAGGGTCGTCCTGTCCCGTGTCGCCTCGACCACCTCGATCCTCAACATGGCAGGCTCTTGAGCAAGGAGCATGCCGTTGCCCGCGCCGAGCCGGATGTGCGCGGGAAGCCTTGCCAGTGGAAGGGTTCGGTGGATGGGGGCCTGTCCCGCGAAGGGAGCCCACGAGCGGTCGTGGGTTCTTCCTGGCAGCGGCGTGGGTGGCTACGAAATGTCGTGGCTGCGGGGTCGGACGATCCCGAGCTTCTTCATCCGGCTGCGAAGGGTGTTGGGATGGAGGCTGAGCGCCTGGGCGGCCCCCCGCGGACCCTCGATGATCCAGGCCGCGCGGCGCAGGGCTTCCATGATGAAGCCGCGCTCCGCATCCTCCAGCGTGGGGAGGGGAGCGGCACCCAGGGGGAAGGCCGGCTCCGCCGGGGCCGGCTCCGCCGGGGCCGGACGCGCCTCGGCCGCCCACCCGGGGGGGAGAAGCCCTTCATCCAGCTCCAGAACAGGCCCCCGGCACAGCACCAGCGCCCGCTCCAGCACGTTCTTGAGCTCGCGGACGTTGCCCGGCCAGTCGTACGCCATCAGGCGATCCATGGAGGCCCGCGAGATGCTCTCCACCTGCTTGCCGGCCCTTCGGGCGAGCTGGCCCAGGAAGAAGGCGGCGAGCTGGGGGATGTCCGAGCGCCTCTCGCGCAGCGGCGGCAGCCTGAGCGGGAAGACCATGAGACGGTAGAAGAGGTCGGAGCGGAACCGGCCCGCCTTCATCGCCTCCTCCAGATCGCGGTTGGTGGCGGCGATCACCCGCACGTCCACCCGCTGCGTCCGGCTGCTTCCCACCGGCTCGAACTCCTGCTCTTGCAGCACCCGCAGCAGCTTCACCTGGGTGTCTGGGGGGAGCTCGCCGACCTCGTCCAGGAAGAGGGTCCCCCCGTCGGCCAGCTCGAAGCGCCCGACCCGCCGATCGAGCGCCCCGGTGAAGGCGCCCTTCACGTGCCCGAACAGCTCGCTCTCCACGAGGCCCGCCGAGATCGCCCCGCAGTTGACCTTCACCAGCGGCCGCTGGTTCCTCGGGCTATGGTCGTGCAGGGCGCGCGAGAGCAGCTCCTTGCCGGTGCCTGTCTCGCCCAGGATAAGAACGGTGGCGTCGGTGGGCGCCACCTGCTCCACCTGCCGCAGCACCGAGAGCAGCGCCGGGCTCGTCCCCACCATCTCATCGAAGTTGTGCTCGCGCCGGATCTCCTCCTGGAGATAGACGTTCTCCGCGTGCAGCCTGTTCTTGAGGACCCTCACCTCCTCCAGCGCCGCGCGCAGCTTCTCCTCGGCCTTGAGGCGCTCCAGCTCGGCTCCCGCCCTCGCCGCGAACGACTCCAGCACCGAGACGGCCTGCGGGTCCTCCTCCAGAGGCCGGTCGTGCAGGATCACCAGGTGTCCGATGACCCGCCGGGCGGCGTCCATCAGGGGGACCCCCAGGTAGCTCTCGGCCCCCAGCTCGATCAGCGGCTTGTCGGCCGGGAAGAGGGAGCCCAGACCGCGGGGAAAGAAGCAGGTGTCTCCCCGGTGCACCTCGAGGCACGGGGTCCCGGCCAGGTCGTACTCGACGTTGTCCGCGTAGCCGTCCCCCGCCCAGAAGGCGAGGGTCGTGGCCGAGTCGTGCTCGCACTCGGCCACGAAGGCGAACTTCACCCCGAGCGCCGAGGCCAGGTGCCGCACCAGGGAGCGGAAGAAGTCCGACCCCGTGACCGAGGCGGTCCCCTCGCCGATCGCCTTGAGCATCTGCTGCGCCCTGACGTGATCGGTGACGTCCCGCGACACCGACAGCAGCCGCTCTACCTCCCCTGCGGGCCCCAGGATCGGGCTGACCACCACGTCCCACCATCGAGGCTTGCCCATCATGGTGGGAAGGAAGCCCAGGAAGCGCCCCACCTCGCCGCGCAGCGCCGCCGCCACCGCCTGGCGCGCCTGCTCGTAGTGCGCCCCACCCTTCCAGAAGTCCATCCACACCGACTGCAGCAGCGGCTGCAAGTCGCAGATCTCCAGCGCCTTGAGCCCTCCCTCGTTCATGGAAAGGAGGCGTCCTTCCCGGTCGAGCAGCTTGATGCAGTCGCGGCTGCTCTCGATCATCCGCGACTTCAGCTCCTCGCTGGCGCGCAGGGCCTCCTCGGCCGCCTGCCTCTCGGCCAGCGTCCGCTCCACCGACCGGCGCGTCATGCGCAGATGGATCTGCCCCATCGCCTGACGCCCCAGGGCCAGCAGGGCTTCGCCCTGCGCCGCGGTCAGATCCCGCGGGACCCGGTCCAGCACGCAGACCGTGCCCAGGGCGTGGCGTTCGGAGGTGATCAGAGGGGCCCCGGCGTAGAAGCGGATGCCCGGGGGGCCGGTCACCAGCGGGTTGGAAGAGAAGCGGGGATCGGCCGCGGCGTCGCGCACCACGAACAGGCCGTCGCCCAGGATGGCCCGCGCGCAGAAGGCCACGTCGCGCGGCGTCTGGGTGACGTCGAGGCCCAGGCGGGCCTTGAGCCACTGCCGGCCGGTGTCCACCAGGGTGACCGCGGCCATCGGAGCGCCGCACAGCTCCGCGGCCAGGCGGGCCAGGTCGTCGAACTCGGGCTCCGGGGGGGTGTCGAGCAGACCGGTCCGGCGGACCGACTCGGCTCTCTCCTCCTCGTTGTCGGGGACGGGTGGCGCCCCCCCTGGTCCGTCCACGTCTCCTCCCCCTGTGCCGCGCCACCGAATGGTACCGCAGCCGGGGCTCCCGGTCAGCCTACGGCGCCCTCCCGGAAAAAAGAAAACCCCGGCGCCGGGAGGCGCCGGGGTCGAGAGGTCGGTCGGCTCGGTCGGCCGGAGCGGCCGCCGAGGCCTTTTCTTAGGTGTCCCCGCGCAGGGCGAAGAGAACCCGCTGCTGCCGGAAGACGTTCGGATCGTTGATGACGACCGTGGCGGAGCCGCCATCCTTGCTGAGCTGAATGCTGTAGTCGCGTCCTTCCATGAAGACGCCCGGCCATACCTCGACGCCCCGGATCGACTTCAGGCCGTAGGCGCCGGGAGAGAAGCTGATGCTCTGCGCCTGCCTCAGGTCGAGCGACTCGTCGTAGGCGATCCCCTTGACGTCCTTCAGGTTCTTGAGGAACCGCGTCAGGATCCCCTGGGATGCCAGGGCGGTCTCGGAATCGACGTGGTAGAAGAGCGAGTTCTTGCGGAAGTTCAGGTCCGACTCGAGGTTGTCGCCGCGCGCCTGCAGGTCGGTGTTGCGCGCCTCCAGGTCGGCCACGTTGACCTCGAGCTGGCTGCGCCGGTCCTCGAGCCCGCGCACGTCGGTCTCCAGCCGCGAGATGTCCGACTCCAGCGTCCGCTTGGTCTCCTCCAGGGCCGTGGCCTTGGCCACCGCCGCGTCGCGCTCGCCGACCAGCTTCCTCTTGACGGCGCGCTTGACGGCCAGAGGAGTCTGACCGGCCTCGCCCTGGGTGACGTAGGTCTTGAACGTGCCGTTTTCCTTGTCGTAGTTGTACCAGACCTTGAAGCCTGGGACGAGCTCCTCGCTCAGGTCGACCTGGTTCAGGATCGACTTGGCCTGCTCCTCGGCCACTCCCTGCTCGATCAGGTAGTCATTGGCGAGCTTGAAGTGGGTGTCTCCTCTCTTGGCGATGACGAACTTGTCGTCGAGCTGCTGCTCCAGCCGCAGCACCCGCTCCTGCAAGCTCTGGATCGTCTTGCGGTCCTCGATGATCCTGGAGAGCAGGTTGCGGTAGGACGGGTTCTTCTCCTCCTGGAGGAGCTGGTCCAGGACGTCCCGCTGCTCGTTGCTGAGGTCGCTGTAGAACAGCTCGCTGAACTGGATCTTCCGCTCGCCGGGCCCGCGCGACGCGTTGAACGCCTCGATGCGCTTCATCATCTCGTCGCTGCTGCGGTCGATCTTCTCCTTCTCCCCTTGCAGCTCCGCCATCAATTCCTGCGGACTCGAAGGGACGGGCCCGGATATCCCCTTTTCGATCTGCCCCTTGCAACCGATGGTGCCGGCCAGAAGGAGGATCAGGGCGAGAGCCGAGCCGAAGCCCAACCCTCCCAAGCCTCTGAAATTAAAGGACTTCATGGTTCACGACCTCCCATCGCGGAAGAGCCCGCACTCTGCCGCCTTGCCACCGCGCGCGGATTCTAGCACAGGAAAGACCTGATCGCAGTGAACTTCAGCGCGCCGCAAGCCTCTGGCCGTACGTCTCTTGCAGGTAGGCCACGATGTCCTCCGCCTCGGTCACGACCATGGACTGTTCGGGGTCGATCAGCGCGGGGATCTCCCTCTGGCCGGTGGCCAGCTCGAGCCGGGTGCGCTGGGACGCGTCCTGTGGAACCTGCCGGGCGACGTAGTCGAGCATCAGCTCGCTGAGCTTTTCCCTGACCCGCCGGCAGCTCGGGCAGGTCTCGTACTGGAAGAGTTCGATCATCGGAGTCCTCGGTGGTCCGGGGAGCCATCGCTCAGAGGCCGGCGAGCGCCCCGCGGGCGGCGGCGACGGTCTCGTCGATGTCGCCTTCGGAGTGGGCGGCCGAGACGAACAGCGCCTCGAACTGGGATGGTGCCAGGTTGACGCCGGACTGGGTCATCGCGTTGAAGAAACGGGCGTAGCGGGCGGTGTCGGACCTCGAGGCCGAGGCGAAATCGGTGACCGGCCCCGCCGTGAAGAAGGCGCACATCATCGAGCCCACCCGGTTGATGGCGACCTCGGCTCCCTGCTCCCGCGCCGCGGCGGCGAGGCCGGCCTCCAGCCTCGCCGAGAGCCGTTCGAGACGATCGTAGAAGCCCGGGGCCCGCGTCGCACGCAGGGTCTCGATCCCCGCAGCCATGGCCAGGGGATTCCCCGAGAGTGTTCCCGCCTGGTAGATCGGGCCCGACGGCGACACCCGGCGCATCAGTCCGGCGTCCCCGCCGTACGCTCCGACGGGAAGGCCGCCTCCGATCACCTTGCCCAGCGTGGTCAGATCGCCGGTGACCCCGTACCTTCCCTGCGCCCCCGCGGGCCCCACCCGGAAACCGGTCATGACCTCGTCCATGATGAGAAGGGCGCCGTGGCGCCGGGTGATCTCCCGGACGGCCCGGAGGTACCCGTCCGCCGGGGGGACCACCCCCATGTTTCCGGCCACGGGCTCCAGGATCACGCAGGCGACGTCGTCGGGGTGGCGGGAGAAGACCTGCTCCATGGCCCCGGCGTCGTTGAAGGGGACGGTCAGGGTCTGCTCCGCCACCGCCCGGGGGACCCCTGGAGAGCCGGGGATCCCCAGCGTCAGCACCCCCGAGCCGGCCTTCACCAGCAGGGCGTCCACGTGACCGTGGTAGCACCCCTCGATCTTCACGATCAGGTCGCGCCCGGTCGCACCGCGGGCCAGCCGCAGGGCCGAGAGGGTGGCCTCGGTGCCGGAGTTCACCATCCGGACCATCTCGATCCACGGGCAGGCCTCGACGACCATGGCGGCCAGCTCCGCCTCGCGGGGAGTGGGGGCCCCGAACGAGGTCCCCTCTTCGGCGACCTTCCGCAGCGCGGCCACCACCGCGGCCGGGGCGTGCCCCAGGATGAGCGGCCCCCACGAGCCGAGATAGTCGATGTACTGGTTGCCGTCCACGTCGAAGACCCGGGCGCCTTGCCCGCGGGCCATCACGATCGGGTCCCCTCCCACGGCGCTGAAGGCTCGCACCGGTGAGTTCACCCCTCCCGGCATGAGGCACCGGGCCTTCTCCAGCAGCTCCCGCGAGCGGGTGCGGGGCCGTGCGGCCGTGGGAGCGCCCGGCGGCCGGGACGTCATGGGCGGGCCGCCGGTTCGCGGGCGAAGTAGGTGAAGATGATGTCGGCGCCGGCCCGGTGGATGGCCGTGAGCGACTCGGCGATGGCGCGGGACCGGTCGAGCATGCCGCGCTGGGCGGCCGCCTCGATCATGGCGTACTCGCCGCTGACCTGGAAGGCGGCGATGGGGACATCGAACCGCTCGCGGGCCATGCGGATGACGTCGAGGCACGGCATCGCCGGCTTCACCATGACGATGTCCGCCCCCTCCTCGATGTCCAGGGCGATCTCGCGCATGGCCTCGCGGGCGTTGGCCGGGTCCATCTGGTAGCCGCGGCGATCCCCCGCCCTGGGGGCCGAGCCGGCCGCCTCGCGGAACGGCCCGTAGAAGACCGAGGCGTACTTCGCCGCGTACGACAGGATGGGGGTGTCGGAGAAACCGGCCGAGTCGAGCCCGGAGCGGATGGCGGCCACCCGGCCGTCCATCATGTCGGACGGGGCGATGAGGTCCGCCCCGGCGCGCGCCAGGGAGACCGCCGTGCGGGAGAGCAGCTCCAGCGTCGGGTCGTTCCTGACCTCTCCGGCCGCGTCGAGCACCCCGCAGTGGCCGTGGTCGGTGTACTCGCACAGGCAGACATCGGCCACTCTCAGCAGGCCGGGGACCTGCTCGCGCAGCGCGCGCATCCCGCGCTGGGCGATCCCCTCCTGGGCGTAGGCTTCCGAGCCCGCGGCGTCCTTCGACTCGGGGATGCCGAAGAGGATGACCCCGGAGACTCCCGCCGCGTGGGCCGCGGCCGCCTCCTCCACCATGGAGTCCACGGAGTGGCGATGGACGCCGGGAAGCGCCGGGATCTCCTCGCGGACCCCCTTGCCGGGACAGACGAAGAAGGGGAGGATCAGCCGGGGGCCGGCGCCCCCTTCCCGCACCAGCCGGCGCATCGCCTCGCTGCGTCGCAGACGCCGGGGCCTGGCCGCGGGGAAACGGGGCATGTCACTCCTCGTCGCCGAAGAAGAAGTAGTCGGCGCAGTACTGGCTGCAGAAGTGGCGGCCCCCCCGGCTGACGCGGCAGCCCTCGCAGACCGCCTTGAAGCAGATGGGGCATTTCCCCAGCACGATCCTGGGGCCGGCTGCAGAGCAGACCGCGCACGCGTCGTGGGACAATCCCCCTCCGCAAAGCCCGCGAAACGACAGCGCATTATACCATCGGTTCCGCGGCCGGCCCCCGGCTGCCGGCCTCTCGCGGCTGTCTTGACTCGACGGGAGGGGTGGCCTAGTCTGAACGGCTCTGCACAAGCCGGTGGCGGAGTAGCTCAGGTGGTTAGAGCACGCGGCTCATATCCGCGGTGTCGGGGGTTCAAGTCCCTCCTCCGCTACCACCCCAGACCATGAACCTGCAGGAGTCCTTCGCCCGCGCCGTCGAGGGGCGGAGGCTTCTCCTGCCGGGGGACCGGGTCCTGGCCGGCGTGTCGGGCGGCGCCGATTCGGTCGCCCTGCTGCGTCTGCTGCACGCCCTGTCGCGCGCCCTGCCGCTCTCCGTCGTGGCCGCCCACGTGAACCACCGCCTCCGAGGGGCCGCCTCCGAAAAGGATCAGCGCTTCACCGGGGCGCTCGCCACGCGGCTGGGGATGGACTTCGTCGCGCTGCCCGTGGAAGGCGCTCCCCCCCGGGGGGAAGAGGCCTCCCGCCGGGAGCGCCACAGGCTCCTGGCGCGGGCCGCCTCCGAGCGGCGCTGCGGCCGGATCGCCCTGGGACACACCATGGACGACCAGGCCGAGACGGTGCTGATGCGGCTGATCCGCGGGACGGGGCGGCGCGGGCTGTCGGGGATGGCGTGGTCCGGACCCGGGCGCCTGGTGCGCCCCATGCTGGGCATCCGGCGCGCAGCGGCGAGGGCCTACCTGGAATCCCTGGGACAGGACTTCAGGCAGGACGAATCGAACCTCGATCCGCGCTTCCTGCGCAACCGGATCAGGCTGGAGGTCCTGCCGGCGCTGGAGCGGCTCAACCCCCGTATCGTGGAGGGTCTGGCGCGGGCGGCCGGTTTGCTGCGCGACGAGGACGAGCTGCTCGATCGGCTGGCCTCGGATTGGGCCGCGGGGAGGGCCCGGCCGGGGCCGCCGGGGGTGGCGCTGGAGGCGGCGGCTCTGGCCGGCCTGGAGCCGGCCCTCGCCAGGAGGGCGGCCCGCGCGATCCTGCGGGACGCGGGGGCGGGATCCCTGGGGCTTCCGGCTGCGGCGGTGGACCGGCTGCTGGAGCTGGCGTCGTCCGGCCGCCCGGGCTCCGAGGCGCACCTGCCGGGTGGAATGCGGGCGTGGCTGTCCGGGTTGGACCTGATCGTCGGCCGCGAGAGCGGCCCGCCCGCCGGCGCGCCGGACGGCTTCACGGCGGTCCTTCCCATTCCCGGGCGCGTCGACCTTCCGCGAGGAGGGGCGGCGATCACGGCGACGCTGGCTCCGGCCGCAGGCACGCGTCTGGAGCGGGGGCCCGACGCGGCGGTGCTCGATGCGGGCCGGCTGGGCCCGAACGCCGTGGTGAGGAGCCGGCTGCCCGGCGATCGCATCCGGCCCCTGGGGGCCCCGGGCCGCCGGACGGTGGCCGATGTCCTCAAGGACCGCAAGGTGCCCCGGCCGGAGCGGGACCTCGTCCCGCTGGTGGTCGGTCCGGAGGGGATCGCCTGGATCGCCGGAGTGGCGATCGGCCACCCCTATAGGGTCACCGGCGAGACCGCCCAGGTCGTCATCCTGGAGATCGAAAGGGCCCGGGAAGGCCCGGGTGGATCTGGCCGGAATCGACGTATAATATAGGACCCATTCAGGTATCTCATCCAACGGCAAGAAGATCCGGTAAGGAGAGTTCCTTTTGAGTGCAAGCTTCCGGGCGGTCCTGTTCTGGGTCGTCGCCCTGCTCGCCGTGCTGGTCCTGTACAACTTCTTCAAGAATTCCGCCCACCAGCAGCAGGAGCTGACCTACTCCGACTTCATGCGGAAGGTGGAGGAGGGGGCCGTCGCCAAGGTCACCATCACCGGAGAGAAGAACCTCTCCATCGAAGGGGAGTACAAGGCCGACGTCGGCGCGAGCAAGTACTTCCGCACCCAGGCGCTCAACGACGACAAGCTGGTCGGCACCCTGCGCGCCGCGGGCGTGGAGATGACCATCAAGGAAGCAAAGGAGAGCACCTACCTCATCACCCTGATGACCTGGGCGCCGATGCTGCTCATCGTCGGCATCTGGATCTTCTTCATGCGCCAGATGCAGACCGGCGGCAACAAGGCGCTGTCGTTCGGCAAGAGCAAGGCCAAGCTCTCCTCCAGCCAGGGCAAGAAGGTGACCTTCAAGGACGTCGCCGGGGTGGAGGAGGCCAAGGAGGAGCTTCAGGAGATCATCGAGTTCCTCAAGGAGCCGCAGAAGTTCCAGAAGCTCGGCGGGCGGATCCCCAAGGGAGTGCTCCTGATGGGCCCTCCGGGCACCGGCAAGACGCTGCTGGCCAGGGCCATCGCGGGAGAGGCCAACGTGCCTTTCTTCTCCATCTCCGGCTCCGACTTCGTGGAGATGTTCGTGGGCGTGGGGGCCTCGCGCGTGCGGGACCTGTTCGAGCAGGGGAAGAAGAACGCCCCGTGTCTCATCTTCATCGACGAGATCGACGCGGTGGGCAGGCACCGCGGGGCCGGCCTGGGCGGAGGCCATGACGAGCGGGAGCAGACGCTCAACCAGCTCCTGGTGGAGATGGACGGCTTCGAGTCCAACGAGGGCGTCATCCTGATCGCGGCCACCAACCGGCCCGACGTGCTCGACCCGGCGCTGCTGCGCCCCGGCCGCTTCGACCGCCGGGTGGTGGTCGGGCGCCCCGACGTGCGAGGGCGCGAGGAGATCATGCGGGTGCACACACGCAAGACGCCGCTGGCCGACGACGTGGACATCACCGTGCTGGCCCGGGGGACCCCGGGCTTCTCCGGCGCCGACCTGGCCAACCTGGTCAACGAGGCGGCCTTGATGGCGGCGCGCGAAGGGAAGAAGGCCGTCTCCATGCGCGACTTCGAGGGGGCCAAGGACAAGGTGCTCATGGGCACCGAGCGCAAGAGCCTGGTGATCTCCGAGGAGGAGAAGCGCACCACCGCCTACCACGAGGCCGGCCACGCGCTGGTGGCCTACACCCACCCGCATTCCGACCCCATCCACAAGGTCACCATCATCCCGCGCGGGATGGCCCTGGGGCTCACCCAGCAGCTCCCCATGGACGACCGCCACACCTACTCGCGCGAGTACCTGTCGGGGCGCATCGCCGTGGCCATGGGAGGCCGCCTGGCCGAGGAGATCTTCCTCAACACCATGACCACCGGCGCCGGCAACGACCTCGAGGTGGCCACCGAGATGGCCCGCAAGATGGTCTGCGAGTGGGGGATGAGCGAGAACCTGGGCCCGCTCACTTTCGGCAAGAAGGACGAGCAGATCTTCCTGGGCAAGGATCTCGCCCAGCACAAGGACTACTCCGAGTCCACGGCCATCCTCATCGACAACGAGGTCAAGCGCATCGTCACCGAATCGTACGAGCGCGCCAAGCAGATCGTGATGGAGAACAAGGAGCCCCTGCAGCGGATTGCGGAGGCTCTGCTCGAGCGCGAGGTGCTCGAGGCCGAGGAGGTCGCCCGGCTGGTGCGCGGCGAGGAGCTGGAGCCCTTCGAGGCGCGCCGCCCTGCGGGGCGTCCGGAAGTCGAGCGCAAGCCGGTGGAGCGCAAGGAAGCGGCGCGCCGTCCGGTCAAGGAGTCGCCGATCAATCCGGATCCCTTCAAGACCCCCGGACAGGCTTGACGCCGCGGGCCTTCCTCATCCGGTCCCTGGTCCCCACGGTGGGCCTCGCCCATGACGCCGAGGACCTGGGCCTGTACGCCGCGGCGGCCGCGCGCTCCTGGTCCCACTTCCCCCACATGCTGCGGGTGGACGGGCTGACCACGCCCCAGGTGGCGGCGCTGCGGGAGAAGGCCCGCCTGCTCCGCATCCAGGTGGCCGAGTCCATGCCCTACCGCCACGGGGAGGACTGGTCCGAGGGGCTGGTGATCTCGGCCGACACCGTCTCCCTCTCCTCGCTGGCCCGCGACATCTCCATCTCCTACGCCTCGGTGGGCAGGGCGCTGTCCGAGCTGCTGGCGGCGCTGGCCCAGAGGACCCGCCGCCTGCACTTCCGCTCGGGAGACCTGGTGCTCGACCGCGGCGCGGGAGGGGTGCTGATGGGGGTGCTCAACGTCACCCCCGATTCCTTCGCCGACGGCGGCCGCCACGAGGGGGTGGAGGGATCGGTGGAGCACGGTCTGCGCCTGGCGGCCGACGGCGCGGCCATCGTGGACGTCGGCGGCGAGTCCACGCGCCCGGGGGCGGCGCCGGTGAGCGTGGAGGAGGAGCTGGCCCGCACCATCCCCGTCGTCAAGAAGCTCCGTGACGCGCTGCCGGCGGCCGTCATCGTGTCGATCGACACGATGAAGTCCGAGGTGGCACGCGCCGCGGTGGACGCGGGGGCCGAGCTCATCAACGACGTGAGCGGTCTGTCCGCGGATCCCGCCATGCGCGCGGCCGCCGCCTCGCTCGGAGTCCACGTGGTGCTCAACCACATGAGGGGCACGCCGCGCACCATGCAGAATGCCCCCTCCTACCGGCACGTCATCCCCGAGGTCATCGCCGATCTGTCCGAGGCCGCGGAGGCCGCCCGGCAGGAAGGGATCGATCCGGAGAAGATCCTCATCGATCCGGGCATCGGGTTCGGCAAGCGCCTGGCCGACAACCTGGCCATCCTGCGGCACCTCGCGGCCTTCGCCTCGCTGGGCCGGCCGGTCGTGGTGGGGATCTCGCGCAAGTCGTTCCTGGGCAAGCTGGTCCCCGACGAAGGCGCGGACAGCGTCCCGCGCGGCGACGCCACGCTGGCGGCCGAGGCCTGCGCCATGCTGGCGGGCGCGCACATCGTGCGCACGCACGATCCGGCGCGCGCGGCGCGTGCGGGACGCGTCGCAGGGGCCATCTCGGGATACGGCGCGGCCGCCGGGGACGAGGCGTCATCGCGTTGAGGCACGGGGCACCGTGCTAACATTCGGGCGAGGTCGACCGTGAGCCTTCAGGAAGCGATCGATTACGCCCGACGCCTCTTCGAGTCGCTGCGATCGAGCCCCTTCGGCTGGGTCATCGACGTCGCCGACATCCTCATCCTGGCCTACCTGATCTACCAGCTCGTCCTGCTCGTCAAAGGGACCCGCGCGGTGCAGATGATGACGGGGATCGTCTTCATCATCCTCGCCTACTTCACCGCCGGCATCCTGCAGCTCAACACCGTGCAGCGGTTCCTGGGCTACGTGCTGTACTGGATCCCGTTCGCGGTCATCGTCATCTTCCAGAACACGATCCGGCGCGCGCTGTCGCGCTTCGGCCGCAACCCGTTCTTCCGGCTGACCAGCCGGCCCCAGAGCGAGGGACTGATCAACGAGCTGGTGCTGGCCGCCACGTCGCTGGCGTCGCGCAAGATCGGCGGGCTGATTCTGATCGAGCGGGAGCAAGGGCTCCGCAACTACATCGAGACCGGCATACCGGTGGACGCGCTGCTGTCCTACGATCTGATCCTGAGCATCTTCTCGCCGCGGTCTCCGCTGCACGACGGGGCGATCATCATCCAGGACGGGCGGATCCGGGCGGCGTCGTGCTTCCTGCCGCTGACGTCGCATCCCACCCTGTCCAAGGAGTTCGGCACCCGCCACCGCGCCGCCATCGGCATCTCCGAGGAGACCGACGCCGTGGCCATCGCCATCAGCGAGGAGCGCGGCACCGTCTCAGTGGCTTTCGAGGGGCGCATCATCGAGGACGTGGACGCCATGCAGCTGCGCGACCTGCTGAAGGACTTCCTGGGCATTCGTTTGAAGGAGATGGAGCCCGAGCCCTCCGTGGCCGAAGGGGCCCCCGAGCGATGACATGAGACCCCAGGTCTGGCTTCGCAGCGACCCGTCGCTGAAGATCGCCTCCATCGTGCTGGCCGTCTTCGTCTGGCTCTACGTGCGCACCGAGCACCGGCCGGTGCAGGCGGTCTCCGTGCCGTTGCAAGTCCAGGGCCTCCCCTCCGGCCTGTCCATCGCCGGCAAGACGCTGGACCACGTCACGGTGCGCGTGCGAGGCACCCCCGGCGAGCTGCGGGAGGTCGACCCCGACCGCTTCCGTGCGGTGGTGGCCCTCGACGACGCCCAGCCCGGCGAGCACTCCGTGCCGCTGCCTCCGGAGGTGGTGCGTGCGCCGCTCGGCCTGGAGGTCATCTCCGTGGACCCCGCTTCCATCACCTTCACCATCGAGCGCCGGATGTCGCGCGACGTCCCGGTGATCCCCCGGTTCCGCGGGGAGCCCGCGCCCCCGTACGCGGCGTCCGGCTATACTGTCTCCCCCAGCCATGTGACCGTGGAAGGACCCGAACGGGTGGTGCGCCAGGTGGAGCACGCCGTCACCGACGAGGTCGATCTGTCGGGCCGGACCGGCAGCTTCGAGGCGGTGGTGGGGGTCCAGCCGGACCGCGGGGGCGTGCGCGTGCTGCTGGAAGGAGCCGCGGTGGTGAAGGTGACCCTGCTGCCGAAGGAGCCACGGCCATGAAGACCGGCAAGCGTCTGTTCGGCACCGACGGGATCCGGGGGACCGCGGGGACCTTTCCGCTCGATCCCGACACCGTGACCAGGGTGGGGGCGGCGCTGGCCAGGGCGCTGGCCGCGCCGGGCGGCCGGGACGCTCCCAGGCTGCTCATCGGCCGCGACACGCGCGAGTCGGGAGACTGGATCGAGCGGGCCATCGCCTCCGGCGCGCGCCGGGCCGGCGCGGAGTGCCTTGGGGCGGGCATCATCACCACGCCGGGGGTGGCGTATCTCGCCCGCACCGAGTCGTTCGACGCCGGGGTCATGATCTCCGCCTCGCACAACCCCTACCGGGACAACGGCA
Organism: Candidatus Polarisedimenticolia bacterium; assembly: GCA_035281445.1. Lineage (GTDB taxonomy): Bacteria > Acidobacteriota > Polarisedimenticolia > JACPZX01 > DASXTC01 > DATEEA01. The sequence continues at coordinate 5,481 of DATEEA010000098.1, read as the reverse complement.
TCAAGATCTTCTCCCGCACCGGCTACAAGCTCCCCGACGCGGAGGAGGCGGCCATCGAGGCCGCGGTCCTCGACGGCGGCACGGCGCTGCCGGGCGCGGAGTACTCCGCGGCCACGGCGCCGGCGGCGCCCCCCGAGCTGGTGGATCGCTACGCCCGGTTCCTGGCGGAGTCGGTCTCGCCCGGGACCTCCTTCCAGGGTCTGCACCTGGTGCTGGACTGCGCCAACGGAGCGAGCAGCGCCCTGGCCCCGCCGGTCTTCGAGGGGCTGGGAGCGCGGGTCACCCCGCTCTTCACCAACCCCGACGGCCGCAACATCAACAGCGGCTGCGGCTCGCTCTACCCCGAAGGGCTGGGCAAGGCGGTGGTGGAGCACGGCGCCGACGCCGGCATCGCCTTCGACGGAGACGCCGACCGGTGCCTGTTCGTGGCCGCCGACGGCCGCGTGGCCGACGGCGACGTCCTGATGTACCAGGCGGCGGCCTGGCTCAAGGAGAAAGGCCGGCTCGCCTCCGGCAAGGTGGTCAGCACGGTGATGAGCAACCTCTGGCTGGAGCGCGGCCTGGCCGACATCGGCGTGAACCTCGCCCGCACCCAGGTGGGGGACAAGTACGTGCTGGAGGAGATGCTGCGATCCGGAGCCGTGCTGGGCGGCGAGCAGTCGGGGCACATCATCTTCGCCGACCGCGCCACCACCGGCGACGGCATCCTGACCGCCCTTCGCATGACGGAGATCCTGCGGGACACCGGCGAGACGGTCTCCGACTGGCTCTCCAAGGTGAAGGCCTTCCCCCAGATCCTGCTCAACGTGCCGGTGGCGCGGCGACCCGATCTGGAGTCGCACCCGGTCATCGGGGGGGCGGCGGCGCGGGTGCGGGAGAGGCTCGGCGGGACCGGACGCCTGGTCCTGCGCTACTCGGGGACCGAGCCCCTGGCGCGGGTGATGATCGAGGCCACCGACCGGGAGATGGTGGATGCGCTGGCCCGCGAGCTGGCCGACGTCATCCGCGATCAGATCGGCGCCGACGGGGCCTGAGACTCCCGCGCCAGCCACTCCGCGCACAGGCGGATCCTGCGCCCCGGGCTCGGGTGGGTGAACAGCCACCACTCGATCCAGGCGGGAGGGTCGGGGTCGCTGAGGTTGCGCGCGGCCATCTTCTGGAACGACGACAGCCCGTCTTCGAGGCCCCCCGGGCGCCCGGCGGCCGTCCTGAGGGCGTGCAGGTCGGCCCGCCGCTCCAGGTGCCTGGAGACGCCGGCGGCCGCGGGCTGCAGGGCGAAGCCATAGAGGGCGAGGAACAGCAGCACCGCCGGCAGCGCGGCGATGGATCGCAGCGAGCCGCAGCTCGGCCCAGGCCCGGCCGCGGCCACCACCCGGTCTTGCAGCCGGTGGAGCAGCCAGAGTCCGAAGGCCAGCGCGAGGGACCCGGCGGCCACCCCCACCGCCACGTGCCGCTCGACGTGGTGGCCCAGCTCGTGCCCCACGACGAACTCCACCTCCCCCGGCGTGTAGCCCGACAGCAGGGTGTCGTACAGGACGATGCGCTCGGTCCCAAGAAGCCCGGTGACGTAGGCGTTGTCGTGCGCCGTGCGGCGGGAGGCGTCCACCGTGTAGACCTCCGCGCCGGGTGCGCCGCCGGCCCGCGCCAGGGCCAGCACCCGGTCGCGGACGTCCCCTTCGGGCAGCGGCCGGAACGTGTTGAAGAGCGGCGCCACCAGCACCGGCAGGACGGCGGCCAGCAGGACGGCGAGCGCGGCCCCGGCCCCCGAGGCGGCGGCCCACCACCAGCGCGGCATCCTGCGGATCAGCGCCCAGAGCGCCACAACGACCGCCAGTCCCAGGGCCATCTCGAGCGCGTGGGAGAGAGCCTGGTCGGCGAGCCACGCGGAGGTCCTCTGGGTGGAGAAGCCGTACGCCTGCTCGCGCCACCGCCGTGCCGCCAGCAGGGGGAACCGCGCCGCCCCGAGGGCCGCCAGCACCGCGGCGGCGACCACCAGGTCCATCCGCCATCCCTCGGGGAGCCGGCGGGACAGCCTCCTCTGGAGCCGGCCGGCGATCCCCAGCCGGGTCATCGCCGCCAGCAAGGCGATGCCGCCGAGAGCCTGGGCGAGCAGCAGCGCCCACCTGCCGCGCGAGTAGCGGCGGGCGGCCAGGAGCTGATCGGCGGTCCAGCCGAGCGCCTGGGGAGAGACCGGGTCGGCCGCCTCCACGCGGGCCCGGCCGGTGTCCTGCCGATGCGCCGGGACCGCGCCGTTCTCGGCGCACACCAGCAGGGTGACCGGGATGATGGCCGCGGCAAGCAGGCGGAGAGCCACGCAAGGAGTATAGAAACCCCCCGCATGGAAGGGAACCGGGCGCCGGGTGTCTCCAGAGCGGTGTGCTACAGTCGGGCCGTGAAGCGCTGGATCGCCCTGAGTCTCTTCGCGGCCGCGGCCGTCCTCCCGCCGGCCCGGGAGGCACGGGCCGCCGAAGTGTCCCGGTCCCAGGAGATCCGGGCGCGGGTCTTCAAGCTGCTGAACGAGGGGATCCAGGCGGTCAAGGAGGGCAAGCCCAAGGAGGCGATCCCCAAGCTGGAATCGGCCTCGCGGATCGCGCTGAACTCCTTCCGCGCCTACTACTACCTCGGCGCCGCCTACAAGGCGGACCGCCAGTATCAGAAGGCGATCGAGCCGCTGGAGATAGCCCTCGAGCTCGATCCGGTCAACCTCCAGGCGCGCGTCCTGCTGGCCGAGTGCTACCTCCAGAGGGGCGATCCGGCCGAGGCGCTCGCCGAGTACCACCGGGCGCTGGAACTGCAGTCCGACTACGCGCCCGCCCACGACGGCCTGGGGCGCGTGGCCGAGGCGGCGGGGGACGAGGAGAAAGCGATCGAGCACTACCGCAAGGCCATCGCGCTGAACCCCGGGTTCCCCGACGCCGCGCTCAACCTGGGGGACCTCCTGATGCGTGAGGGACGGCACAACGAGGCCATCGAGCTGTTCGTGCAGGCCATCAAGGTGAGGCCCGACTTCGCCGCGGCCTACAACCGCCTGGGGGTGGCCTACGCCAGGCAGAGGATGGGCAACGAGGCCATCGCCGCGCTCAGGAAGGCCGGAGAGCTGGAGCAGGGCAACGCCTGGCACGCGGTCACCATCGGGTCCACCTTCGAGGAGATGGGCCACCTGGTGCAGGCCATGAGGGAGTACGACCGGGCTCTGGCCATGGACGCCGACTACCTGGAAGGGTACCTGGGCAAGGCGCGGCTGCTCCGGCGGCAGGGACGGTTCCCCGAGGCGGGCGAGCTGCTCGCCGCGGGCAAAGCGCGCCCGGCGGAGGACGCGCGGACCCGCGCCCGGATGCAGGAGCTGGAGAAGGCCCTCGAAGCCGAGTCGGCCCGCCTGGCGGAGCTGGATGGACGGCTGGCGGCCGGCCCCAGGACCATGCCCGACCTGCTGGCCCGGGCCGACCTGAAGGCGGCCATCGGGGATCACGCCGCCGCGCTCGCCGACCTGCGCGAGGCGGCGTCGTTGCCCGAGGCGGCCACCCAGGACCCGGACGCCCGCAAGGCGCTCCTGGGGCGCCTCGCCTACTGCGCGCTGCAGGCCGGGCAGTTCGAGGAGGCCTCCACCGCCTGCGTGGCTCTCACATCGCTCTTACCCGGCGACGCCGACGTGCTGATCAACCTCGGGCTCGCGCGCAGCGCGCTGGGAGACGTGCCGGGAGCGGAGGCGGCCCTGAAGGAAGCCGTCCGGCTGCGGCCGGGCGATCACCGGCCGCATGCCTACCTCGGCAACCTCTACGCCCTCAGCGGCCAGCGCGATCACGCCATCGAGTCGCTGGGGGCGTCGCTCGCCCTGATGCCCGAGGGGATGGAGGAGCGGCAGCGCGTGGAGCGGCTGCTGCAAGTGCTGCGCGAGCGGCCGGCGGGGGGGTCGTGAGGGGACGGCTCGTCCTGGCGTCGCTGGCGCCGGTGCCGGTGCTCATCGGCGCCGCCCTGGCCGTCCCCGCCGCCCCCCAGGGGGAGCCGCTGGGGACCCGGCCCATCACCGTGAAGCTGACCGAGCCGGTCGACAACGACTTCATCTTCGGCAAGGTGCGCATCGCCGCGGAGGTGAAGGCGCCCGGCGACGGGAAGGGGACCAGGGTGGAGTTCTCCGTCGGCGGGAAGCTGGTTTTCATCGATCGGGAGGCCCCCTGGGAGGTCTTCCACGACTTCGGCGACGATCCCCGCTCGTGGGTGATCGAGGCGGTGGCTGTGGCGGCGGACGGCGCGACGGCGCGCGACACGGTGGTCACCCGCAAGCTCACCATCGACTACCGCGAGCTGGTGGATCGGGTCATCGTCACCGCCACCGCGGTGGACGACGACCGGCGCTTCGTGGCCGGGCTCACCAGGGATGACTTCTCGCTCTTCGAGGACGACGTGGCCCAGCCGATCATCGACTTCTCCCTGGAGGCGCGGCCCATCACCATGGCCCTGCTCATCGACACCTCCGGCAGCATGCGGGAAGAGCTGGAAGAGGTGCAGGAGGCGGCCAAGTCGTTCGTGGAGACGCTGCGTCCCGAGGACAAGGCCCTGATCATCGACTTCGACGAGAACGTCTACCTGCTGCAGGAGCTGACCGCCGACAGGAACCTGCTGCGCCACGCCATCGAGGGGACCGACGCCGAAGGGGGCACCGCCTTCTACGACGCGTTGTTCGCCGCCTACCGCGCCATGCGGGGGATCGACGGCCGCAAGACCATCGTGATGCTCACCGACGGAGCGGACACCAACAGCCGCTTCTCCTACCAGAAGGTGCTGGAGTGGACCAAGACGCACGAGGTCTCCATCTACGCCATCGGGATGGGGGCCACGGTCCTGGACGTCGGCATCCGCAGCAGCCTCAAGCAGCTCTCCGACGAGACGGGTGGCCGGGCCTTCTTCCCCAAGTCGGCAGCCGACCTGGCCGGTGTCTACCAGCAGATCGCCCAGGACCTCAAGAGCCAGTACTACATCACCTACTCGCCGTCGAACCGCAGCCTGGACGGGAGCTGGCGCAAGATCCGGCTGGAGACGGCCGCCAAGGGGGTCAAGCTCAAGACCAGGCGCGGCTACTACGCCGTCAAGCGCTGAAGAACACGGCGGGATCGCCGGGGACGTTCCGCTGGAAGGGGTCCCTGGCGCCGACGCACCCGCCCTGAGTCAGGGCTCGTAAGTGCGGATCGGATCGGCGGGGACCAGCAGGTCCTCCAGCGATCCGGGGAACCCCATGGGGAAGGGGACCAGCGTCATGTCCAGCAGGATCACCCCCGTCCCCTGGATGGGGATGGGACCGAGGCTCCAGGTGATGTAGCCGGGTGCCCGGGCCGAGATGCGATAGGTGCCCGCCAGGACCTCTTCCAGTCGCGCCGCTCCTTCCTGGTCGGTGCGGGCGCGGCGCAGGGCACCGGCGCCCCCCGACGGGGTGGCGGTGATCCAGACGTCGGGGGCGGCCTCACGCCCGGCCTCGCGCAGCCGCCA
>DATEEA010000097.1:0-16987 GCA_035281445.1 Candidatus Polarisedimenticolia bacterium | reverse complement strand
CGCCGCCCGGATGCCGGGGACCACGCCGCACGACCACCTCGCTGCGGCGGCCGATCCCCGGTGGCAGCGCCGCGGCGACCATGGAGCCGGGCGGGGCCACGTAGTAGCGCGCGGCCCAGAGAGCCAGCTCCAGCAGCTCCGGCGGCAGAACCGGCGCCTCGTCCGGCAGCTCCGCCACCTCCTTGACCGCCGCGTCCGGCGGACGGAGCGCCCCGGCCGCCTCCACGATCACGCCGGTGAGCAGGCGGCGTCCCACCGGGACCAGGGCCCGGGACCCGGGGCGGGAGCAGCCGGACAGCCCCTCCGGGAGGCGGTAGGTGAGCGGCGTGCGGATCGGCAGCGGGACGGCCACGTCCACGTACCGTGCTATCTTCGCCTCCATGACCGCCGACCCCTTCTCACGCCTCGGCGTGGTGCTGGTGCGCCCCAAGAGCCCCGGCAACGTCGGGTCGGTGGCCCGCGCGATGAAGAACATGGGCTTCGCCCGGCTGGTGCTGGCCAACCCGATGCGCTTCGACGATCCCGGCCACTTCGACGCCGAGGCCGCTCGCATGGCCTGGAGCGCCGCGGACCTGCTGGCGGCGCGCCGGGAGGAGCCGACCGTGCAGGCGGCGCTGGCCCCCTTCACCCTGGTCATCGGCACGACCTCGGCGCCGCCCACGGGCTTCCGGACCCTCGGGCCGGTGGAGGCGGCCTCGGAGGCCGCCGCGCACCTGCGGTCGTCCTCCGGGTCCTCGGCCGCCCTGCTCTTCGGGCAGGAGGACATCGGCCTGACCTCCGAGCAGCTCGCGCGCTGCCACGTCCTGGCGCGGATCGATGCGTCGCACGCCTATCCTTCCCTCAACCTCTCGCACGCGGCGATGCTCTTCCTGTACGAGACGCGGCGGGCGCTGCTGAACGGCGCGGCGCCGCCGGGCCCCTCCCCGGGCCGGAAAGCGCCCTCCCAGGAACGTCTGGAGGCCTTCTTCGGGCGCATGGAGCCCTGGCTGGCGGAGATCGGGTTCCTCCAGGGGAGCTCAGGGGCCCACATGATGCGCGAGCTGCGGCGCCTTTTCCAGCGGGCGCTCCTGACGGAGCGTGAGCTGGCCATGCTGGAAGGGATCGTCCACCAGGCCGGCCGGGCGTCCCGCGGGCGCGGTTGACCCGCGCCGGGTCCCCTCCTATACTCGCCGGCCAGTCGTTCACAACCTGGAAACAACCCGGGAGCCATGGATCCGACCACGTTCCTCCTGCTCGCCATCGTCGTCGCGCTCATCTTCGACTACATCAACGGCTTCCACGACGCCGCCAACTCCATCGCCACCGTGGTCTCCACCCGCGTGCTGACTCCGGGCGTCGCCGTGGTCTGGGCCGCGTTCTTCAACTTCGTCGCCGCCTTCACCTTCGGGACAGCGGTCGCCAAGACCATCGGCAAGGGGCTCATCGACGTCACCGTGATCGACAACCACGTCATCATGGGAGGCCTGATCGGCGCCATCGCCTGGGACCTCATCACCTGGTATTACGGGATCCCGTCCAGCTCTTCCCACGCCCTGATCGGCGGGTACGCCGGCGCGGCGGTGGCCAAGGCCGGGGTGGCCTGCATCATCCCCTCAGGATGGACCAAGACGGTGCTCTTCATCTTCCTCTCCCCGGCCATCGGAATGATCCTGGGCTGGACGCTCATGATGCTGATCAACATCCTGTGCTTCCGCTCCAGTCCGGGAAGAGTGGACCGATGGTTCCGCCGCCTGCAGCTCGTCTCCGCCGGACTGTACAGCCTGGGGCACGGCACCAACGACGCGCAGAAGACGATGGGGATCATCACCGGCCTGCTGGTGGCCAACGGCCACCTGGACACGTTCGACGTCCCCTACTGGGTGGTCCTCATCTGCCATGCCGCGATCGCGGCCGGCACCCTCTCGGGAGGGTGGCGCATCGTCAAGACGATGGGCCAGAGGATCACCAAGCTCAAGCCGGTGGGAGGCTTCGCCGCGGAGACCGCCGGCGCCATCACCATCATCGGATCGGCGGTGGGAGGGATCCCCGTCTCCACCACCCACACCATCACGGGATCGATCCTGGGCGTGGGAGCCACCCAGCGCCTCTCGGCCGTGAGATGGGGCGTGGCCGGCGACATCGTCTGGGCCTGGATCCTGACCATCCCGGCCTCGGCCGCCATGGCCGCGGTGGCCTACTTCTTCCTGCACCGCATCGGCTACTTCCCCGCCTGACCCCAGGGGCTCAGGCGTTCTTGAGCATGATCGCCTCGAGGACGTTGGCCACGTCCTCGCACCGGTCGGTGGCGTGCTCCACTTTCTCGATGATCTCCTTCTGCTTGAGGAGCTCGATGGGGTCCTTGACCTCCTCGAAGATCCTCACCAGGCCGGCGTGAAAGAGCCTGTCCCCCTCGTTCTCCAGCGTGTGGATCTCCACGCAGCGGTCCAGGATCGAGTCGGGTTTGCCGAGGTGGGCCACCGCCTTGCGTATGACCTGCGTCTGGCGCTGCAGCACGTCGGTCAGCCCGTGCACCTCGCTGGAGGTCCAGGCCACCCTGAAGGCCACCATGCGGTCCGCGGTGGAATCGATCAGATCCACCACGTCGTCCAGCTTCACGGCCAGGTCGTGGATGTCCTCGCGATCCAGGGGAGTGATGAAGGTGGAGTTGAGCTTCCGCACCAGGTCATGGGTGAGCTCGTCGCACTGGTGCTCCACCGCCTTGATGCGCGCCGCGTACTCCTCGGGGTTGTCCCCGGTGGAGACCATGGTGCGCAGCAGACCGGCGGCCTCGTCGATGCGCTCCGCGAGGTCCCTGAAGATGCCGAAGAACGCCTTGTCGTTGGACAGGAAGCCGAACACCGATCAGTCCCCCTTCAGAAAGGCCATCACCTGCTGCATGTCCTCCCACACCTCCTTCTTGGCGGCCGGATTGCGAAGGAGGTAGGCGGGATGGAACGTCGGCATGACCCGGATGCCGCCGAGGCTCCGGAACGTCCCCCTGATCCTGGTGATCCCGGCCGAGGTGCCCAGCAGCGCCTGGGCCGCGGGAGAGCCGAGGGCGACGATCACGGCGGGCTGGATGATGTCGATCTGGCGCATCAGGAAGGGGGAGCACGACGCCACCTCGTCCGGCTGGGGCGTCCGGTTGTCCGGCGGACGGCACTTCACCACGTTGGCGATGTAGACCTGCTCTCGCCGGAGGCCCATGGCCTCGATGATCCTGGTGAGGAGCTGTCCCGCGCGCCCCACGAAGGGAAGACCCTGCACGTCCTCGTCGTGCCCGGGGCCCTCCCCCACGAACATGAGCCGCGCCCCGGGATCCCCCGTGCCGAAGACGATGGTCCGGCGCCCCGCGGCCAGCTTGCATCGCCGGCAGTCGCCGATCTCCTCGGCGCTCAGGCGCTGAAGACGAGAGGCCGGGTCGCCGGCGGCCTCCGCGGGGACGGCGGGCCTCTCCGGCCGCTCTGGAGCGGGCGGGGCCGTGGCCGGCGCCGGCGGCGCCGCCGGGGCGGAGAGATCGAGCGCTTCCACTCCCATCTCCCGGCAGAAGTCGAGATGCCGCCGGGCCTGGTCCACGACGTCGGCCGGGATCTCCGCCATCAGCGGACCCTGCCGGCGACGAGCGCCACGATGCGCTCCGCCAGGGCGGCCTTGCTCAGACGCGGGAGCTCCTCGTGCAGCCCGGGTCCGATCAGCACGGCCTGGTTGTCGTCTCCGGCGAAGCCGTTGCCGTCCCCCACGCGGTTGGCGACGATCAGGTCGAGCCCCTTGCCGTCCAGCTTCCTCCTGGCGTTCTCCACGACGTCGTCGGTCTCGGCGGCGAAGCCCACCACGAAGCGCCGGCCCTTCCTGCGCCCGATCTCGGCCAGGATGTCGGGCGTACGCTCGAGCCGGAGCTCGAGCGCCGCGGCGTCCTTCTTGACCTTGGACGCCTCCCTCCGGGCCGGCCTGAAGTCCGAGACGGCGGCGGCCTTCACCACGATGTCGGCCTCCTCCAGGCGCGCCAGGACGGCGTCGTGCATCTGCTGCGCGCTGACGACCCGCACCATCTCCACGCCGGGAGGATCGGGCAGGTGCGTCGGCCCGCTGACCAGGATGACGCGGGCGCCCTGGTCGCGGGCCGCCCCGGCCACGGCGTACCCCATCTTGCCGGTCGACGGATTGGAGAGGAACCTGACCGGGTCGATCTCCTCTCGTGTCGGCCCCGCGGTGATCAGCACCGTCCTGCCGGCGAGGGCCCCCCTCCTCCCTCCGGCTTCCCGGACCCTGGACAGGGCGGCGGCCGCGAGCAGCGCGGGTTCCGGAAGCCGCCCGACGCCCGAACCCTCCCCTGCCGAGGCAAGCGGCCCCTCGGCCGGAGGGATGACCTGGACCCCACGGGAGGCCAGCGTGGCGACGTTGGATCTCACCGCCGGGTGGCCCCACATGCGGGTGTTCATGGCGGGGGCCACGATCACGGGGCAGGTGACGCCGAGACAGAACGTGGTCAGGAAGTCGTCCGCGATCCCCGCCGCCATCTTCGCCAGCACGTTGGCCGTGGCCGGCGCCACCAGCAGGACCTCGCAATCGCGGGCCAGGCCGACGTGCTCGACATCGGGGCCGTCGTCGGGAGGCTCGAACGCGGAGGTGATCACCCGGCGCCCGGACAGGGTCCGGAGCGTCAGCGGGGTCACGAACCGCGCTGCGTTGGCGGTGAGGATGACCGTGACGTCGGCCCCTTCGCGGACCAGCGCCCGCACGATCTCCGCCGCCTTGTAGGCGGCGATCCCGCCGCAGATCCCCAGAACCACGCGCGGCACCGGCTCTCCTCCCTGCGGCCCCCTCCCGGAGGCCCGGCGATCACTCGGGCAGGCCGATCACCTGCTCGTCCGCCGGCGCGCCGCCGGCGGGCATCGCCGCCGCCAGCTCTCCCTCGCTGTACTGCACCGTGCCGGCCAGGACCTCCTCCTGAGCCACCGTGGTGAACTTCTTGGAGCGGGAGGTGACCCGGGTCTTGGCTCCCTTCTGGAGCTGCCGGCACCGCAGCGCCGCCACGGCGATGAAGCGGAACTTCCCGCCGAACCGATCGCCCATATCGTCAGGGTACTGGAGCAGTCTCATCATCCCTCCACAGTGTCCCGCGCTCCGGGCACCCCGAACCCGTCGAGGATGCCGCGGCACGCTTCCATCCGCCGCTGTCTGCGCGCGCGCTGGGCGAGCACGATCGATTCCAGCTCGCGCAGCGCCCGCGCGAAGTCATCGTTGACGACCAGGTAGTCGTACTGGCCGCACTTCTCCATCTCCGCGCGGGCCTTGAGGAGCCGCCGCTGGGCCTCATCGGCGGTCTCCAGCCCCCTTCCCATCAGCCTGCGCCGCAGCGCGTCGGCGCCGGGCGGAAGGATGAAGATCAGCACCGCCTCCGGACGCAGGCGCCGGACGCTGGCCGCCCCCTGCGTGTCGACGTCCAGCACCACGTCGCGGCCGGCCGCCAGCTCCTCATCCACCAGCCGGGCGCTGGTTCCGTACCGGTGGTCGTGCACGCGCGCCCACTCCAGGAACGCTCCTGCCGCGGCCATCCGCTCGAAGGCCTCCTCGTCCACGAAGTGGTAGTCCACCCCCTCGTGCTCGCTCTGGCGCCGCGGGCGCGTGGTGTAGGAGACCGAGAACGACAGATGGCCCAGCGAGCCGAGCAGGCTCCGGATCAGGGACGTCTTGCCGGCCCCCGAGGGTCCGGACACGACGAACAGGTCCGGGCTACTCAATGTTCTGGACCTGCTCGCGGATCTTCTCCACCTCGGCCTTCATCTCGATCGCCGCCTGGCAGATCGCCAGATCGACCGCCTTGGAGTTGATGGTGTTGGCCTCCCGGTTCATCTCCTGCATGATGAAGTCGAGCTTCTTGCCGATCGGCTCGGCCGGCGCGTCCAGCAGCTCGCCGAGCTGCTCGAGGTAGCCGTCGAACCGGACCAGCTCCTCGGTGATGTCGGACCGCTCCGCCAGCAAAGCCACCTCCTGCGCCAGCCTCGACGCCTCGATCGGCAGCGGCTGTTTCTTGTTCGCCGCCGGGCGAAGCAGCTCGCGCACGCGTCCCTCCAGCCGGCGGGCGTAGAGCGCCGGCACGCGCCGGGCCCGCCTGGCGATGGACGCGGAAAGCTTCTTCATGGCGGCCGCCCGGGCCCGGACGTCCCGGACCAGGATCCGGCCCTCCTTGCGGCGCATGGCGTCGTGCGCGGACACCGCGCGATCGAAGGCCTCGACGAGCGCCCTGCGCTCCTCCGGGTCCGCGGTGCGGTGGGAGCTCTTCGGCCGGACCACGTCGGGAAGCGAGAGGACACCCTCCAGCGACACATCCCCGTGGAGTCCGAACTCCTGGCGCAGGCTCCTCGCCGCCTCGACGTACGAGGCCACCAGCCCGCGGTTGATGTCGAACGACGGGGCCGGTGCTCCGTCGCGGGCCATGCTGACGCTGACCTCCACGCGTCCCCGGCCGATCGATCGCTGCAACGTCTGCTGGAGCTGCGGCTCGACCTCGGCCAGCTCCGGAGGAACCCTGATCTTGAGATCGGCGAACCGGTGGTTCACGCTCCGCAGCTCCACCGTGGCGCGCACCCCCCCCGCCGAGGCCTCCCCCCGGCCGAATCCGGTCATGCTCTTGATCATCTGTTGATCCGCCCCGGAGAGGGAGAGCCGGGCGACACCGCTTCCCGCGAACGGCCGCGGGGCGGAGGACCGCCTGAGGTTTCGAGACGCGCCATTATGCCCCATCATCCGGCGGAAAGCCAACCGCCCCGGCGTGACCGCGGAGCCCTGGGGATCAGCGCCGGGGAGAGCGGCAGGCCTGCAGCAGCCGCCGGGCCTCCTCGCCGGCCATCGGCGGGATGGCCGCGACCCCGAGGTTCTCGCGGACGTGGTCCAACTGCTTCATCCCCACCAGCGCGCAGGCGACGCCGGGGACGGAGCGCACCACCTGCAGCCCCCTCTGAGCGCTCGTCCGCAGCCCCTGGACATGATCCCCGAAGGAGGGCGGCAGGGCGGAAATCACCTGACCCTGCAGGAGCGAGCCGCTCGCCATCACCGTGAGGCCGGCCTCCGACGCCGCCTCCAGGAGGCTGACCCGGCGTGCTCCGGACATCTGGTTGGCGTCCAGCGACGCCTCTCCCATCGCCAGGTTCACCGGAAGCTGGATGGCCTTGAAGTGGTGCGATCGCCCCCCCGCCTGCTCCGCCGCGCCGAGGAGCTCGCGCAGGGAGAGGTGACCCGGGTGATCGGGCGGAAGGCGCAGACCGTCCCACGTGGCCACTCCGTACACGCCGATGGCGCCGGCCGCCACCTTCTGCTCCAGCAGCTCGAAGGCCGCCCTCAGCCGGACCAGGAACTCGTCGCGCCTCACCTCCTGGAGCTGCGTCTCCGGGTTGTGGAGATAGTAGATGTCCAGGGTCTCCAGTCCGAGGTTCCGGCGGCTCCATTCGATCTGCGCGTCCAGGTAGCGCGGTGTCATGATGTGGCAGTCGGCCACCACGTCCTGCGGCGAGGCGATGCCGGGCGCCAGCAGCGCCGAGCGGAACCACTCCGCGGGCCGGGCGGGGAAGCCGCCGTCGAAGGGGATGAAGCCTCCCTTGGTGGCGACGACCACCTCCTCGCGGGAGAAGAACTCCCCCTCCCCTCCCGCCCCCATCAGCTCCGAGAGAGCCTGCCCGATGCTCCGCTCCGAGCGCTGGCAGCGGTAGTTCACCGCCGTGTCGATGACGTTGCATCCCGATCGCACCGCGGCCACCACGGCGTCGCGGTAGAGACGATCGTCGGCGTCGTCCGGCTCGCCCAGGTAGGTCCCGATGCCGATGGAGGAAAGGATCAGACCTCCGGGAGCCGCCCGGAAGTGCCCGGCGTGCACCGAGCCGGCGAACCGGGAGGCGTACCGGGCCGTCCCGTGGGGCGTGGCCCGCCCCTGCCGGAGTCCTCCCGGCCCCCTGGCCGCGCCCTCCTGCACGTTGGCGGTGTTCATGGCACGCGCTCTCCGGTGATCACGGCAGCAGCTCGATGGCGCCGGCCCAGCCCGCGGGCGGCCTGAACTCGAGCGTCCCGGGCCGGGTGAGCTCGAACAGCGCCTCCCATCGGGGCTCGTTGGTGGCGAGGCGGACGTCCGCGGCGGACACCAGCCCCGGGATCCCCTCGCGTCCCAGGGCCTCCCGCACCAGAGGGACCTTGCGCTCGTCGAAACCCATCAGCCGACAGCATACCAAGTCCACGGCCACGGGGTTGAAGCCGGCCAGGAGGAGCCCCGTGGGCCGCGGGCTGGGGCGCATCGGCCCCTCCCCCTCTCCGGCCACCACTGCGTCCACCAGGGCGAAGTAGCGGCGGACCGGCTCGGGCCGGAGCACGCCCGTGGCGTCGGCATGGAAGAGCACCCGGTGGAGATCGTGCACCATCCGCCAGAGAGTGTCGTTGCCGTGCCACGACCCTTCCCAGTAAGGATCGGGGAAGGGGCGTATCCGTCCCGTCGCCCTGACCGCGCGATCCACGGCCTTGAGGCTCCGGCGCAGCAGCGGCGATCTCAGCCCTTCGATGCGATCCCGCAGCGAGGACATCAGTTTCTTGCGCACGCTGGGGCGCAAGTACTCGTCGCCCGCCGGGGGCGCGCCGGCGGCGTGGTGCGGCAGCCAGTCCTTCGAGCCGTTCACTCCCACCAGGTTCTTCATGCAGGCCGTCACGCCCGCCTTGCGGTGGGTCTTCAGCTTGGGGAGGTTGATGACCACGTCGGATCGGAGGACCGTCGCCGGGAACAGATAGGCGTGCCGCCCCGGGCCGTGCGCGTTGCGCATGGTGGCCGGATGGTACTGCGTCACCCGGAAGCGGCGCATCCGCGACTCGTCCAGTCCCGAGAAGCGGCTGGCCTCGTGCAGATCCACCACCCGGTAGCCCTCCGGGTCGCCGGCGTTGGCGACCCTGGACACGATGACCCCTCCCCGCTTCTCGGAGCGCTCCTTGCGGAAGTCGACGGCCCTGAGAGGGACCCCGGCGTACGAGGAGACTTCCTTCAGCACCCGGTCTGTCCCGGACGCCGCCAGGGCCGACGCCAGGTCGGCGTACTGCAGCGGGGAGTCCCCCACCACGATCTCGCCCTTCCCCTGGAGGGCGATCACCACGTAGTCGAGCACCGCCCTGGTCACCGATCCGTGGGTGACCAGCGACTCCAGGCTCCGCCCGTCTCCATGGAAGTGCCGCACCAGGTTCGGCTTCACCACCACCCTGTCTCCGGGCAGGATGATCTCGCCCAGCGGGTTCCAGGCAGGCGTCCCGAACCGCCCGGCGTCGAGGCCGAGCAGCATGAGCGCCCGGCGCACGCCGGCGTAGACGACGTTGTCCGGGTCGAGGTGCCACAGGTCGGACGGGAGCTCTGGGTACCGCTCCGGCGGATCGAACGGGGGCTCGGCCGGGTAGCCGGCGGCCCGCGTGTCGCTGATGGCCACGGACGCCGGCAGGGGCGGGATGGTCATCGCGCGGCGGGCTCGCGCAGGCAGGCCGCGATCACCTCGGCCGCCCGCTGGAACGCCCCCTCTCCCTGCAGTCTGTCCCGAAGCCCCCTGAGCTCCCGCCGCGTCCGCTCGCGCAGGACCCGGTCGGAGAGCAGCTTCTCCACCTCCATGGCGATCCGTCCGGGGGTGCAGTCGGACTGGATCAACTCCGGCACCACGCGCCGCCCCGCCACCAGGTTCACCATCCCGAACGTGTCGAGCCGGGTCATCCTCCTGGCCACGGCGTAGGTGAGAGGGTGCAGCCGGTAGACGATCACCATGGGGACCCCCAGGAGCCCGACCTCCATCGTGGCGGTCCCCGACGACACCACCACCGCCTCGCACAGCCGCACGGCCTCGTAGAAGCTTCCCTCGGCCAGCACGACGGGGACGCCGGACGTGAGATCGAGGATCTGCCCGCGCTGGAGGGTGGAGGCCACGGGAAGCAGGAACTGGAGGTCGCCGTGCCTGGCGGAGAGCAGCCGCGCGGCGCCCAGGATTGGAGGCAGGTTGCGGCGGACCTCCTTGAGGCGGCTTCCAGGCATGAGGCCGATGATCCTGCGGGTGGGGTCGGCGCCGAACAGGGCGGCGGCCTCCTCCCGCGGAAGGCGGGGGCCCTCGCGCGACAGGATCTCGACGAGGGGATGCCCCACGTAGGTCACCTCCACGCCGTGGCGCCGGTAGAACTCCTCCTCGAAGGGGAAGATGACCAGCATGCGGTGCACCGTCTCCGCGATGGCCTTCACCCGCCCGGGCTTCCAGGCCCAGACCTGGGGGCTGATGAAGTAGATCACCGGCACGCCCGCCCGCCGGGCCTCGCGGGCCAGACGGAGGTTGAATCCCGGGTAGTCGATGAGGAGGACCAGGTCGCAGCCCGGCAGGGCCGCCACGCAGCGACGGAAGGCCCGGCGGATGACGGGAAGGCTGGAGACGACCTCGAAGAAGCCGAGCACCGCGATCGACTCGGCCTCCACCAGCGTCTCCAGGCCGGCCTGCCTCATCCGCGGGCCTCCGATGCCGGTGAAGGCCGCTCCGGGCGCCGCCCGGCGGACCGCCTCCATGAGTCCGGCCCCGTAGCGATCCCCCGAGGCTTCCCCCGCCACCACCAGGATGCGGCGCGAGTCGGCGCGCGGCAGGGTGCCGTGCGCTTCAGGCATGGCGCTCACCGGTCTCGCCGGCATCGATCGGCCGGCCCGAGGCAAGGGCCTCGGCCTCCAGGGCCGTCCGCGCGAGCGCGGCCTCCAGCTCGCGCCGGGCCCGCTCCAGCTCCGCCTCCCCGGCGCGGGATGGGACCGTCAGCGGTGCTCCGTAGACGAACACCCCTCGAGAGAAAGGGTAGGGGACGATGAAGCCGTCCCACGAGCCCAGCACCCGGCGGGGGGAAGCGGAGAAGCCCACCGGCACGATGGGAGCGCCTCCCAGGCGGGCCGCCTCGATCACCCCCGGCTGGACGACATGCCGCGGTCCCTTCGGGCCGTCGGGAGTGAAGGCCACGTCCCCTCCCGCGCGCAGCATGCGGACCGCCTGCCGCAGGGCCGACGCGCCTCCCCGGGTGGTGGAGCCCCGGATCGTCTCGTGGCCGAACCGGCTCATCGTCCTGGCGATCAGCTCCCCGTCGCCGTGGGAGCTGATCAGGATGCCGATGCGGCGGCCGGGATAGGAGTACGGCATCATCAGGAGGTGGCCGTGCCAGAAGGCATGGATGTAGGGCCGTCCGGAGCGACGCAGGCCGTCGAGCGCCTCCCCGCCGACGAACCGGATCCTCATGGTGCGGCGCAGGGCCCGTATGAAGAGCGAGGCAAGCGGAGGAACGACCAGCATCCCCATGCGCCGCGGCGACATGCCGGTATTATAATGTCCGCTTTCCCACGGCTTGCGGAGACACCATGGCCGAGAAGGTGGTCATCACGGGGGGCGCTGGCTTCATCGGGAGCCACCTGTGCGATCGCTTCCTCCAGGAGGGCTTCGACGTCGTCTGCGTCGACAACCTCCTCACCGGGAACCCCGACAACGTCGCCCACCTCATGGGGAAGGATCGGTTCACGTTCATCAAGCTCGACGTGACCAGCTACATCCACATCCCGGGACGCGTCGATCACATCCTGCACTTCGCGAGCCCGGCCAGCCCTCTGGACTATCTGGACCTGCCGATCCAGACGCTGAAAGTGGGATCCCTTGGAACGCACAAGGCCCTCGGCCTGGCCCGCGACAAGAAGGCCCGGTTCCTGCTGGCCTCCACGTCCGAGGTGTACGGCGATCCGCTGGTTCATCCGCAGGAGGAGACGTACTGGGGGAACGTGAACCCCATCGGCCCACGGGGAGTGTACGACGAGGCCAAGCGCTTCGCCGAGGCGATCACCATGGCCTACCATCGTTATCACGGAGTGGACACCAAGATCGTCCGCATCTTCAACACCTACGGTCCGAGGATGAGGATCCGCGACGGCAGGGCCATCCCCACCTTCCTGGCGCAGGCGCTCAGGAACGAGGACCTGACCGTGTTCGGAGACGGCTCCCAGACCCGCTCGTTCTGCTACATCAGCGACATGGTGGACGGCATCTACCGGCTCCTCGGCAGCGACACGCACGACCCGGTGAACATCGGAAACCCTGCCGAGATGACGCTCATGGACCTCGCCCGCACGGTGGTCCGGATCACCGGAGGCCGAGGGGGCATCGTCCACCGGCCTCTCCCCGAGGACGACCCCAAGGTGCGCCAGCCCAACATCACCCGCGCCAGGCGCCTGCTGGGGTGGGAGCCGAAGGTGGATCTGGAGGACGGGCTGCAGCGCACCATGGAGGACTTCCGGCGGCGCCTCCCCCCGTAGGCCGGGGGGGACCCCCGGGGTGGAGCCCGGCCCCGCGCGCGGCCCGGCGGCCGGGAGCAGGCCCTCCACGGCCACCGGCCGCACGCACGCGTCCCGCGCCCTCTTTGGCCCGGCCACGCCGAGATCCTTCCTCAAACGCTCACGCCGCACTAGAATGACCCTACCTCGTACAGACCGTTCCCATTCGGCCGTCCCCCGTCAACGCACAAGCTGCGGCTTGCACCCATTCCGTGGAGGGATCTCATGGACAGGGACAACGCCCGGGAGCCGGTGGTCGACTTTCCCCCGGCCTCGCTCAAGCGCGTCTCGTGGTCGGCGGTGTTCGCAGGCGTCGTCGTCGCGCTCATCACCCAGGTGACGCTCAACCTTCTCGGGCTCGGCATCGGGGCCGCCACGGTGAATCCTCTCAGCGAGGAGAGCCCCGGCTCCGGTCTCACCATAGGCGCCTCCATCTGGCTGGCCGTCAGCACCATCGCCGCCCTGTTCGCGGGAGGCTGGGTGGCCGGCAGGCTCGCGGGCGTCCCCAGGCGCACGGACAGCCTGCTGCACGGGCTGGTCACCTGGGGGGTGACGACCCTGGCCACTTTCTGGCTCCTCACCACCGCGGTGGGCAGCCTCATCAGCGGCACCGGAGCCCTGGTGGGCCGCGGGGCCGAGCTGGCCGGACAGGCCGCGGCGGCCGCCGGTCCGGCGGCGGCCGAGGCGCAGAGGGGCCGGCCCTCGCAGGATCAGCAGGGAGGCGGCCAGGGGGCGGTCACCACCATCCGCCGGCGGGCCGAGGAGATGCTTCGGCAGACCGATCATCCCCGCGCGCGTCCGGACAGCCTCCACAGCCAGGCCAAGGAAGCGGTCCAGCAGGCAGGGACACGGGCCGAGGATCCGCGCTACTCCGACCAGGCGCTGGAGAAAGTCCTCAACCGGATCGACGAGAGCGGGACCGACGGCATCCACCCCTCCGATCGGCAGGATCTCGTGGAGATCCTCGTGGCCCGGACGGGGATGAGCCGCCAGGAGGCCGATGGGCGCGTGGCCCAGTGGGAGCAGGACAACCAGCGGGTGATGCAGGACTGGGAGCAGGCGCAGGCGCGCGCCGAGCAGCAGCTCCGCGAGGCTGGAGAGGCCGCCGCGAAAGGCGTCGCCGCCGCCTCCATCGCGGCGTTCGTGATGCTGCTTCTGGGCGGGGCGGCGGGGGCGCTGGGCGGATGGGCCGCCACCCCGAAGGACATCGCCTACGGAGTGGCCCGGACCTAGGGAGGGAGGGCGCGGGGGCCGCCGGAAGCCTCAGGCTCCGCAGCCGGCGAGGCGCCGCCCCCAGACGCGCCCCCCGTGCCCGCCCTTGCCCCGGAAGCGGCCCCTGAAGTGCGACCGGTCCTCGCCCAGGGTCAGCCGCACATCGAGTCCGTCCCGGGTGCGAAAGGCGAGAACGCGCCCTCCCTGCTCCAGGCGCGCGGAGCGCTCACCCCAGGGATCGGCGGGACAGAGCGTGATGTCGAGCGCCCCGTCGCCCCGGCGCGACACCAGGATCCGGTCCTTGCCCTGCCGGCAGAAGGAATCCTTGTCGTGATCGGCGAGGCGGTCCTCGTGGCAGAGGTCGTAGCTCCACGCGCCGAGCCAGGCCGGCTCGGTCCTGCCGGCCAGCGCCAGGACGAGCCCCAGCGCCGCGCAAAGCATCAAAGCGCCGCGGGGCGCTGCCGGACGGGAGGTTCCGGAGCCGGCGCGGCGGCGGCCCTGGAACGGATGGCGGGATAGTACAGCTCCCGGTTCTCGGCGCGGCGCAGGTCCACGTCGTTGAGGACGGCACCGATGATGTTGGGGTTCGCCGCCCGCACGGCCTCGGCTGCCCGGCGCAGGGCGTCACGACGGGTCCTGGACTGGCGGGCGATCAGGAGCACCATGTCGGTCTGCGCGGCCAGCAGCACGGCGTCGGCCAGGCCGGCGGCGGGAGGCGAGTCGACGATCACCCAGTCGTACGAGCCCTTCAGCTCGCCGATCAGAAGCCCGAAGCGCTCCGAGGCCAGCAGCTCCGCCGGGCTCGGCGGCAAGGCTCCCGCGGTGATGACGTGCGGCTCTCCCGGACCGCCCCCCCGCACCACGCTGCGCAGAGGGACCTCGGCCGGATCGGCCAGGTGGTGGGAGAGCCCCCGGCCCGCCGGCAGCCCGGCCAGCCGATCGAGCGACGGCCGGCGCAGGTCGGCGTCCACGAGACAGACCCGCTCGCCGGCGCGGGCCATGGCGCCGGCCAGGAGGAAGGCGGTCAGGCTCTTGCCCTCTTCCGGCCCCGGACTGGTCACCAGGAGCACGCGGCGGGCTCGGCTCATGCTGCAGAACTGCACGCCGGTCCTCAAGGAGCTGAACGCCTCGCGCACGGCCGCCTCCGAGGCCTCGGAGCGCCGGGGGACGACCGCCAGGACGGTGAGCCCGAGCTCCGTCTCCAGATGCTCCACCCCGCGGATGGTGTCGTCGAGGTACTCCAGGAAGAAGACCAGCCCCACCCCCAGCCCCAGCCCCATGAGCACCGACACGATGAGGTTGATCATGGGCCGTGGCCGGACCGGCGAGGTGGGGACGATGGCACGGTCCAGGATGTCCAGGTTGTTGCGCAGCAGACTGGCGTTGAGGTCGACTTCCTTGAGCCGCTGCATGACCAGGTCCAGGACCTTGCGCGCCTCCTCCGACTCGCGGTTCAGGATGTCGTAGGTGGAGGACTTCTGCGACATGGTGAGCGCTTCGTCGTAGGTGCGGCGGATCTCGCTGTCCAGGTCGGCCTCCTTGGACTCGGCCAGCGCGTAATCGGTCCGGATGGCCCCGATGATGCGGCTGGTCTCCGCCTGGATGCGCTGGTTCACCTTCTGCAAGGCCGCCTCGTTCTCCTTGACCTTGGTGTGCCCCGGTTTGAGCGAGACCAGGATCCTGCGCTGCTCGGCTTCGATCTCCCCACGCTCGCTGAGCAGGCCCCTGAGCAGATCGTCCTTGGCCACCTGCGGGATCACGAAGTAGTCGCCGCCGGCGCGGTCGATCTCCTCGATCTTCCGGAACACCGCCTCCAGCTCCAGCCGCCGGAGCTTGGTCTCGGTGTAGCTCTTGCCCAGCGAGATCAGGCGCTCGTTGTAGGCCAGCTTCTGGGTGTCGGGGACGAACACCTGCTGGGATCGGGCGTAGTCGAACTTCTCCGCTTCGCGGCTCAGGAGCTTCTCGCGCAGCGGCTTCATCTGCTCGTCCAGCGCGGCGATGGCGTCGGCGGTGGCCCTGCGCGCCTGCTCGAAGTTGCGCCGCACGTAGCTCTCGGCGACGTGGTTCACCCAGAGCGCGGCGTCGGCGGGATCGGAGCTCTCCGCGCTCACCGAGACGATGAGGGTGTCGGGTGTCGGCTCGACGTCCAGGCGCGCCATGAAGCGCGCCACGGGATCGCCCGTGCCCTGGAAGAGCGGATGGCCGTCCAGGCCCAGCGACTCGAAGGCTCTCTGCGCGACGTCGCGGCTGCGCAGCACCTCGAGCTGCGTCCTGAAGTAGCGATCCTCGGCCGACCAGCCCATCCCGGTCGCCCCGATCTGCGAGACATCGTCCACCTTCACCACGCGCTGCGTCCGCGGGTTGATCTCCAGGGTGGCGGTGGCGCGGTAGACGGGGGTGGCGAGGTAGGTGGCGAGAATGCCGATGGTCACGACGATCACGAAGACGGAACCGATGGTGCGGCGGCCGGCCCAGACGATGCGCCAGTAGTCGCGCAGGTGGGCCTGCCTCTCGGACTCGGGACGGTCGGGGCTCATCGCCGGAGAATATACGCCGTTCACGGGCGCACCGCCCTGGCCGAATCCCCGGGGATCACGTGGATCACGTCGCCGGTCCTCAGCTTCACGTTGAGCTTGTCTCCGTCGCCGCCGAACAGCGCCTTGACGTCCACCTTGAACACCTCGCCCGCGGAGGCCGGGTCCACCTCCTCGGGGCGGCGCATGACCAGGATCTCCCCTCCCGCCCGCTCCGTCAGGCCGCCGGCCTGAGACAGCGCGTCGATCAGCCGCGTCGGTCCGGTGAGGGGGTAACGTCCCGGCTGCGAGACCTCCCCCATCACGTTGACCCACTGGCTGAGGTACTCCCAGACTGAGACGCTCACCCTGGGATCGTGAAGGTAGTCGGCCGCCAGCCTCTCGGTGATCTCCGAAGCGATGTCGTCCACCGTCCGTCCGTCGGCCTTCACCGGTCCGATCATGGGGAAGTTGATCGAGCCGCGCGGAGAGACTTTCAGCGTCTTGTTCAGCTCCTCGTGGCCGAAGACGTCCACCTGAAGGACGTCGTTGATTCCGACGCGGTAGGCCTCCGCCGCCTCCGAGCGCCTGACCGGCGGGATGATCACGAGGCTCAAGTCGGTCCGGTCGTGGGTCACCGAGACGAGCGAGTCCCCCACGCCTCCCAGCACGATGGCCAGGGCGCCGTCGTCCCCCTCCCCCTCCCGGGACAGGGTGATCGGGAGGAGGAAATCCCCCGTGTCGGCCGGTCCCGCTGTCCGGTCCGCCATTCCCGGCAGGCGCACCACGAGGTCCCTCTTCTCGGGAGGGCCCTGGCGGGCCAGCGTGTAGCGCTCGATCGGTTCCGCCGCCTTGAGGCGCACCGCCAGCAGGCGCCCCTCGGGGGCCACCGTGACCGACGTGAGGGAAAGGGTCCCGTCGGCGGGCGGGGCCGCCGCAGCCGCCA
>DATEEA010000096.1:0-4242 GCA_035281445.1 Candidatus Polarisedimenticolia bacterium | reverse complement strand
GGCCTCGGCCAGCGCGCCGGCCTCGCCGGCGCCGGGCGCCGGCTCCCCGGGCCCGCCGGACAGGCCCGGGCCGCCGAACAGACCGGTGGCGGCGGCCAGCTTCGCCGGGAGCGACTCGGGATGATACAGGTCCACCACCCGCACCCCGGTGCGCGCGATCTTGCCGGCGTAGGCCGGCCCCACCCCCCGGCGGGTGGTGCCGATCCGCGATCCGGCGGCCGACTCCTCGCGGCGCGTCTCCCAGTCGATGTAGGGAGGGAGGATCACGTGCGCCCGGCTGCTGATCCAGAGCCGCCCGGCCACGGCCACGCCCGACGCGCCGAGGTTGCGGATCTCCTCCAGCAGGGAGCGGGGATCGATGACCACGCCGTTGCCGATCACGCACTGCACCTCCGGGCGCAGGATCCCGGAAGGGATGTGCCGCAGGGCGTACTTGGTCGCGCCGCGGCGGACGGTGTGGCCGGCGTTGGGGCCTCCGGAGTAGCGGGCGACGACGTCGAAGTGGGGCGTGAGGAGGTCCACGACCTTCCCCTTCCCCTCGTCTCCCCACTGTCCGCCGATCAGAATGATGTTGGGCATGGGCTCCGCCGCGCGGCTGCGGCCGCGTTGGTGCGCCGCGAGGCGCCAAAGCGCTGCGACGATACCAGAACAGCCAGGGGCGCACAACCGCGCCCCGCCCTGGGCCGCGCGCGTCGTGTGGTAGCATGGCGGCCACGCGCCGCCGGGCGGCGGGCTCCTTCCTCACCTTATGGAAACGATCGTCCTCGATGGCCGGCACCTGACCCTCCCGCAGCTCGAGCGGGTGGCGCGCGGCGAGGCGCGCGCGGCGCTCGACCCGGGCGCGCGCGAGGCGGTGGCCTCCTGCCGCCAGGCCCTGGAGCGCCTGCTGGAGCGCGACGAGCCTCTCTACGGCGCCAACACCGGCTTCGGGCTCCTGAGCGACGTCCGGGTCTCCCGCCAGGATGCCGTGCGGCTGCAGGAGAACCTCATCCGCAGCCACTGCGCCGGCGTGGGCGAGCCGCTGAAACCGGAGGCGGCGCGCGCCATGGCCCTGCTGCGCGCCAACGTCCTGGCCCACGGGCACTCCGCGGTGCGGGTGGAGATCATCGAGGCGCTGCTCGGGATGCTCAACGCGGGGCTGGCCCCGGTGATCCCGTCGCGCGGCTCGGTGGGGGCCAGCGGGGACCTGGCTCCTCTGGCCCAACTGGCGCTCACGCTCATGGGGGAGGGAGAGGTCTTCCGCGATGGACGCAAGGTCCCCTCGGCGGCCGCGCTGACCGAGGCGGGGGTGGCGCCGGTCAGGCTGGCCAGCCGCGAGGGGCTGGCGCTGGTCAACGGAACGCAGGCCATGACCGCCGTGGGAGCGCTGGCGCTCCTGGAGGCCGAGCGGCTGGCGGTGCAGGCGGACGTGGCCGGGGCGCTCACCCTGGAGGGGCTGCTCGGCAGCGCCCGCCCCTTCGACGAACGTCTGGCGGCGCTGCGCCCTCACCCCGGGCACGCCGCGGCCGCGGCCAACATGAGGCGCCTGCTGCGGGGAAGCGAAATCATGGACTCCCACTCGTCGTGCGGCAGGGTGCAGGATTCCTATTCGCTGCGGTGCATCCCCCAGGTCCACGGCGCCGCCCGCGACGCCCTGGTCTACGCGCGCCGCGTCCTGGAGATCGAGATCAACGCCGTCACCGACAACCCCATCTTCTTCCCCGACGAAGGGACCGCCGTCCCCGGGGGCAACTTCCACGGACAGCCCGTGGCGCAGGCCATGGACCTGATGGCGATGGCGGTGTGCGACCTGGGGAGCATTTCCGAGCGGCGCACCGAGCGCCTGGTCAACCCGGCGCTCAGCGGGCTGCCGGCGTTCCTGGCCGCCCAGCCGGGGCTTGAGTCGGGGTTCATGATGGCGCAGGTCACCGCCGCGGCGCTGGTGTCGGAGTGCAAGGTGCTGGCCCACCCCGCCGGGATCGACTCCATACCCACCGGCGCCGGCAAGGAGGACCACGTCTCGATGGGAGTCACCGCGGCCCTGAAGGCGTCCCAGACGGTCCGCCACCTCGGCGACATCCTGTCCATCGAGATCCTGGCGGCCGCGCAGGCCGTCGATCGGCGCCGTCCCCTGAACACCTCACCTGCCCTGGAAGCGGTGCACGCCGCGGTGCGCCGGCGCGTGCCTCCGCTGGACTCCGACCGGGTGCTCACCCCCGACATCGAGGCGGTGGCGGCCTTGCTGCGATCCGGGGAGATCCGCCGGGCGGCCGAGTCGGTGGCCGGCCCGCTGAGCTGAGGAGGAGATCGTGGACGACAAGAGGACCATCCGGGCTCCGCGGGGAAGCTCTCTCACCTGCAAGGGGTGGGGACAGGAGGCGGCCATGCGGATGCTGATGAACAACCTCGATCCGGATGTCGCCGAGCGTCCCGGGGACCTCATCGTCTACGGCGGCTCGGGCAAGGCGGCGCGGGACTGGAGCTGCTACGACGCCATCGTCCGCTCGCTGGCCGCGCTGGAGTCGGACGAGACGCTGCTGGTGCAGTCGGGCAAGCCGGTGGGCGTGTTCCGCACGCACGCCGACGCGCCGCGCGTGCTCCTCTCCAACGCCATGCTGGTGCCGGCCTGGGGGACCTGGGACCATTTCAGGGATCTGGAGCGCCGCGGCCTCATGATGTACGGGCAGATGACCGCGGGCTCCTGGATCTACATCGGGACCCAGGGGATCCTGCAGGGGACGTACGAGACCTTCGCCGCGGCGGCCCGCCGCCACTTCGGCGGCTCGCTGCGGGGGCGGCTCCTGCTCACGGCGGGACTGGGGGGGATGGGAGGGGCCCAGCCCCTGGCCGGGACGATGAACGAGGCGGTGGTGCTGGCGGTGGAGGTGGACCGCGCGCGCATCGAGCGCCGGTTGGCCACGCGCTACTGCGACCGCATGGAGACCGACCTCGACCGCGCCCTGCACGCGGCAACGGCTGCCAGGCAGAAGGGCGAGCCGGTCAGCATCGCGCTCCTGGGCAACGCGGCGGACGTGTTCGCCGAGCTGGCCCGGCGCGGCGTGGCGCCGGACCTGGTCACCGACCAGACCAGCGCCCACGACAACCTCAACGGGTACGTCCCCGCGGGGATGCCCTACGAGGCGGCCCTTGCGCTGCGCCGCTCGGACCCGGCCGCCTACGTGGAGCGCGCCATGCGCTCGATGGCAGACCAGGTGAGGGCCATGCTCTCCTTCCAGGCGGCGGGCTCGGTGGTCTTCGACTACGGCAACAACATCCGCGGGCAGGCCAGGGCGGCCGGAGTGGCCGAGGCGTTCCAGATCCCGGGGTTCGTGCCGGAGTACATCCGCCCGCTCTTCTGCGAAGGCAAGGGGCCGTTCCGCTGGGCGGCGCTGTCGGGGGACCCGGCCGACATCCACCGCACCGACGACGCCGTCCTGGAGACCTTCCCGCACGACGAGCCGCTCTGCCGCTGGATCCGGATGGCCCGTGAGAGGGTCGCCTTCCAGGGGCTCCCCTCGCGCATCTGCTGGCTCGGGTACGGCGAGAGGGCGCGCTTCGGGCTGCTCCTCAACGATCTGGTGGCGCGCGGGGAGATCAAGGCGCCGATCGTCATCGGACGCGATCACCTCGATGCCGGATCGGTGGCCTCCCCCAACCGCGAGACCGAAGGGATGCGCGACGGCACCGACGCCGTGGCCGACTGGCCCATCCTCAACGCGCTCCTCAACACGGCGGCCGGGGCCACGTGGGTCTCCGTCCACCACGGGGGCGGCGTGGGCATCGGTCTGTCCATCCACGCCGGGATGGTGGTGGTGGCCGACGGGACGCGCGACGCGGCGAGGCGCCTGGAGCGCGTCCTGACCACCGACCCCGGGACCGGGATCATGCGGCACGCCGACGCCGGCTACCCCGAAGCCGTCCGCGCGGCTCGCGAGCGCGGCGTCCAGGTGCCGATGCTGTGAACCGGGCGGAGATCGAGCAGCGCCTCGTCGAGCGCCTGTCGGACCGGGACGGACCGGGACCGCCGATGATCATCGTGGAGGGCCCTCGAGGCGCCGGCAAGAGCGTCCTTCTGGACAGGGCCGCCGCCAGGCTGGCCGCCCGGGGCGTCCTCCCCGTGGCGCTGGACGTCGAGCGGGCCGGCACCGGGCCGGAGAGCCTGGCCTGCAGGCTCGCCGCCGCCGCGGCGGGGGCGGCCCGCCTGGCGGGGGCCGGACGCTTCTCCGGGGACCGAAGCTCCCTGGAGTCGGCCGCCGCCGCGGT
>DATEEA010000095.1:0-13532 GCA_035281445.1 Candidatus Polarisedimenticolia bacterium | reverse complement strand
GCCACGGCGGAGGAGATCGTGCTGTCGTTCTCCAGTCCCTCGCAGAACTGCGGCATGAACCTGCTCGGCACTCCGCTGACCGAGCAGGATCTCTCCCCCCGGTTCCTCGATGCGCTGATGGCCGTGCTGCGCGAGGAGCTGCCGCGCCGGCGCAGGAGCCCCGTGCTGCTCCGCCCCGAGGTCGTCGAAATGTGCCGCAAGGGCGCCCCCGCCGCGGCCGCGCGATTCGGAGTCGACCCATCCCAGTGCGAGACGATGGAGTGGGGGGGCGACGCCCTGGCCGGCGAGGAGCCGCCGGTGGACGAGGTGCTGCGGGCCGCCGACCGTCGCAGCCTCGAGGCGGGACGCTATTCCTTCGCCTACATCGGCGGAGGCAACCACTTCCTGGAGCTGCAGGTGGTGACCGAGACTTTCGACCCGGCGGCCTGCCGGGCGATGGGACTGGAGAAGGGTCGGGTGGTGGCGATGTTCCACACCGGCTCCGAGCGCCTGGGCCACGATCTGGGCCGGCTCTATGCCTTCCGCCGCAAGACGGACCCCCGGCGGCGCAGGAAGCTCTTCTGGCGGAAAGTCGCGCTGCACCTGACCGGTGTGCGCGGCCCGGCGGACCTGCGCCGCCGCTGGCAGTACCACTTCCGCCGGCGGGACTTCATCCCCGTCCCCTCCGGGTCCCCCGAAGGCCGGCGGCTCCTGCTCACGCTGAGGATGGCGGCGAACTTCGGATACGCCAACCGCGTGGCGGTGGCCGGCCTGATCCAGGCGGCGCTGAGGAAGGCTCTGGGGGCCCCCTCCGCCGGGCTGCGCCTGCTGGCCGATCTGTCCCACAACACCATCGACCGCGAGAGGATCGAAGGGAAGGATCTCTGGGTCCACCGCCACAACGCGGCGCGGGTGGTCGGGCCGTCCGGTCTTCCCGCCGGCCACCCCTGGCGGGCCATCGGGCAGCCGCTGATGCTCCCCGGCACCAACAGGACCTCCTCGTTCGTCATGGTGGGGCGCGACGGCTCGGTCGCTTCGCTGCATTCGGTGGACCACGGCGCGGGGCGCACGGTGGAGCGCTTCGAGCAAGCCGGACGTCTCGCGCTCCGGCCGGCGGTGACCCGCAAGTACACCTACCAGAGGCCCGAGCCGGAGCTCCTCCAGCACCTCTCCGACGAGGGGATCGACGAGGTGGTCGCCGTCGCCGCCGCCTGCGGACTGGCCGTACCCGCCGCCAGGCTGCGCCCCGCCGCCGTCCTGAAGGCCTGACGTGAAGGTCGCCTACGTCGCCAACCGGTTCCCCCGGTGGGGGGGCGGGTGGGTGCTCAACGAGGTGCGCGGGCTCCTGGGAGCGGGGATCGATCTGGAGGTGTTCTCCTTCAAGCCGCCGCTGGCCGACGTGTCCGGCCAGCCGGGCATGGCGGCATGGGTCCAGCGCACCACGTACGTGCCGCGCGGCTCGTCCGCCGCGTGCCTCGCGGCCGCCGGCCGCCGCCTGGTCCGGTCGCCTCTCGGGTTCCAACGGGGGATCCGGACGGCGGCCGCGCTCGGCGGGCGGATGGCCCGCGGCGCGCACATGGCGGAGGTGTTCTTCCTGGCGGAGAGGATCGGCGCCGCCGGCGCCCGGCACGTCCACGCGCAGCACGCCGACTATCTGGCCGACGCGGCGCTGGCGGCGGCGCGATCGCTGCGGCTGCCGTTCTCCTTCACCGGGCACGCCAACGATCTTTACACCAACCCCGGGCGGCTCAAGGAGAAGATCCGCGCCGCCCGCTTCGTGGCCACGTGCACCGGCTTCAACGAGTCGCATCTGCGGGACCTGTGCCTGACGGAGCGCGACCCGCTCATGGCCCCCTCCAAGATCCGGCGCGTCTACCACGGCGTGGATCTGGAGCGCTTCGCGCCGCGCGCGTCCAGTCGGTCCAACGGCCCGGGCCCCGCCCGTCTGGTGACGGTGACGCGGCTCAAGGAGAAGAAGGGGTTCCCCTGGCTGCTGGAGGCGCTGGGCCGGCTGCATGCCGAGGGACGCGCTTTCCATCTCGACATCTACGGCGAGGGGGATCAGCGTGCGGTCATCGAGGAGACGGCCCGCCGGCTGGGGCTGGCCGGCCTGGTGACGCTGCACGGCGCCATCGGTCACGACGGCATCCCCTCGGTCCTGGCCGGAGCGGACGTCTTCGTGCTCCCCTGCGTGGTGCTTCCCAATCAGGACCGGGACGGCATCCCCAACACCATCATCGAGGCTCTGGCCTCGGGGCTGCCGGTCGTCTCCACGGCCATCTCCGGGATCCCCGAGGCGGTGCGGGACGGGGAGTCCGGACTGCTCGTGCCCGAGCGGGACGCGCCGGCGCTGGCCCGCGCCATCGCGCGGATGATCGACGACCCGGCCCTGCGCGGCCGCTGCTCCAGGCAAGGGCGGGCCGTGGCGGAGAGTCTGTTCGGCATCGAAGCGAGCGGACGGGCGCTGGCCGATCTGTTCCGCTCTTCCGGCGGGGCCTGATCGTGGACCAGCCTGTCCTCGCCACGCGGCGGCTGCTGCTGCGTCCCTTCGCCCCGGCGGACGCGGACGACGTCGAGCGCCTGGCGGGGGACCGGGCCATCGCCGACACGACGCTGCGCATCCCCCATCCGTACCCCCGCGGCGCCGCCATGGCGTGGATCGAAGCCCTGGCTCCTTGCTGGGAGGAGCGCAAGGCGGTCGTCTTCGCCGTGACCGAGGCGGCAGGAGGCGCCTTGGCCGGCGCGGCGGGCCTGGAGCTCACTCCCGAGCACCGCCGGGCCGAGCTGGGGTACTGGATCGGAGTCCCCTTCTGGAACCTCGGGTACGCGACGGAGGCGGCCCTCGCGGTGATGCGCTTCGGCTTCGGGACGCTCGGCCTGCACCGCATCCAGGCGCGGGCCATGGCGCGCAACCCGGCCTCCATCCGGGTGCTGGAGAAGCTGGGGATGACCCGGGAGGGGGTGCAAAGAGGGTTCATGTTCAAGTGGGGCCTTCCCGAGGACATGGTCCTCTACGCCGTCCTGGCGGGTGATCCGCGGCCGGTGGACCCGCCCGCCGGCCTCTCCCCCGGAGCGATCGGGGGCTTTCCCACCTGACAATCAGCGCCTCCCCTATGGAACGGCCCGGTGGGACCGTGCTGTAGTCCTGCCTCGGAGGAGGGGTTCCCCTCATCGCGTCAACGACCGTCGCGGGAGACGGGATCCGGAGGGCCGCTCATGAGGTGTTTCCGCGCAGGTCTGTCCCTGTCCCTGCCCCTGTTCTGCCTGAACGCGGCGTCCGCCGAGGGGCCCGGCTGCACCGAGCTGCGTCTGGACAAGCAGGTGTCGTGCGACGGCGGCATCACGTTCGTGGACGTCGATCTGGTGGAGATGAACGAGGACGGCACGCATGGGTGCGTCGGCTGGAACGCGCACCCGGGTCACGGGCCCGAGCCGATCATCCTGCGCTACGTGGCCAGCAACGTCGGCGGCGTGGGTGTGACCGGCTGCATCCTGCACGAGACCAACACGGCGCTCAGGGACTCTGTGGGCCTGGGGAGCCTCCCTGCGGGAGGAGAGATCGTGGTCGTGGACGACGACCAGGTGTGCACCGAGGCGCTGGACGACCTGGAGCCGGACACCGGCGCCATCGTCTGCTTCTGCCCGTCGGAGGGGAATCCGTTCGACTTTCCCGTCTCCGCCACGGACAGCGCCGACTTCGACTGCCAGACTCCCGGGCTGATGGTCCACAAGGTCTGCCGGCCTTCCGGGCCGGGAGAATCTCAGGTGCTCATCACCGTCGCCAACAGCGGCGATGCCTGGCTGCAGGACTGCACCGTGACCGAGGAGATCTTCCTCGACGACCCGTCCTGCCCGGCCGACTTCGGGCTGGCCACCCCGGTCGCCCCGAGCCTGACTGCCATCGCTTCGCTGCCCGCCGGCGGCGCAGCGGTTGAGATCGAGGCGTCGATCTCCGGCCTGCAGACCGACGCCTGCAACAAGGTGTCGGTGCACTGCGGGATCGAAGGCTCCGACAAGACCATCACCGCGGTGGCCGACGACGTCTGCGAGGCGGGGGAGGGCTGCCTGACGCGCACTCCCGGATTCTGGGGCACCCACCCCCACGTGGCCGAGGGGTTCCTCCCCGTGGAAGTCTGCGGCATCAGCCTCACTCACGCCGAGGCCGGCGCGGCCGGCTCCACGACCGAGGATCTCTGCTTCGGCGGCAGGGACTTCAAGGCGGCCTCGACCTCTCCGCAGCAGCTCCAGCTCATCCGCCAGTGCACCGCGGCGGCGCTGAACATCGCGGCGTCCGCATCGGCCGGGGGGAGCTGCGAATCGTCGTTCGCCGGGATCAACAACCTCGTCGCCGAGTGCTGCACGGGCCCCGTGGCCGCCTGCTCCAGCGGAGCGGCCGCGTCCGCTCTGGGAGCGTCGGGCTGCATCGAGAGGCTGGACGCCTTCAACCATTCCCCCGACACGCTGGCGGCCTTCGGTCCGTTCGGCCAGCCGGGCCCGGCGCAGCCCGCCGAGTGCCGTGAAGCCAACGGAAACGGGTTCGTCAACGCCGGCCGCACTCTGGGTCCGGCCGAGGCCGCCGCCGGCAAGTCGAAGGCGAAGAAGGCACTGAAGATCCGCGGCCACTCAGGCAAGCGCCGGCGCTGAACGGATCGGGAGACTCGCGATCGTGTCCGCTCGATCCGCAACAATGCCGGACTAGCGCGCCGCGCCGGGGCGGCCCCCGGCTTCGGCCGCGGCGCGGCTCTCCAGCGCGGAGAGCAGCTTGCCGTGGATCCCGCCGAAGCCGCCGTTGCTCATCACCAGGACCACGTCGCCGCGGCGGGCGCGGTCGGCGACCGAGGCCACGATGGCCTCGACCCCTTCCTGGGCCGACGCCTTCACGCCCCGTGCGCGCAGGTCGGCGATCAGCCGCTCCACGCTGAAGCGGCGGCCTTCGGGGGCGCGCTCGGGGTGATCCACCGGCGCCACCAGCACCTCGTCGGCGCCGTCGAACGAGGCGGCGTAGTCCCTCTGGAAGACGTCGCGCCGGGTGGTGTTGGTGCGCGGCTCGAAGACCGCCCAGAGGCGCTGGCCGGGGAAACGCGCCTTGATGGCCCGGATCGTCTCCCGCACCGCGGTGGGGTGGTGGGCGAAGTCGTCGATGACGGTGACCCCCCCGGCCGCGCCGCGCACCTCCTGCCGCCGGCGGACGCCGTCGAAGGCGGCCAGCCCGCGGGCGATCTCCTCGGGTCCCAGCCCGAGCACGCGCCCGACGGCCACCGCCGACAGGGCGTTGCGCAGGTTGTGGTCTCCCGTCGCGCGGATGCTGAACCGCCCGAAATCGCCGCCGTCCACGGTCACCAGGAACGACATGCCGTCGGGACCCGCCTGGATCAGGCGCCCGGCCACCTCGGCTCCCGGCCCCATGCCGTAGGGGATGATCCTGCCGCGGCAGGCCGCGCCCAGCTCGGCCGCCAGGGGGTCGTCGGCGCACACGGCGAGGCAGCCTCCGCCGGCGGCGGGCGGGACCAGCGCCACGAAGCTCCTGAAGGCCTCCTGGACCGCCTCCAGCGAAGGAAACATCTCGGCGTGGTCGTACTCCACGCTGGTCAGGACGGCCGTGCGCGGCATGTAGTGGAGGAACTTGGGGCCCTTGTCGAAGAAGGACGTCTCGTACTCGTCCCCCTCGATGACGAACGGCTCGTTCGGCGACCCCTTGCCCAGGCGGTAGGACGAGCCCAGGTCGCGCAGCACCCCTCCCACCAGGAACGACGGGTCGCGGCCCGACTCCATCAGCATGCGGGCGATCATCGCCGTGGTGGTGGTCTTGCCGTGAGTCCCGGCGACCACGACGGGGTGGCGCGAGGCCAGGAAGAAGCGGGCGATGGCCTGCGGCATGCTGAGGTACTCGATGCCGCTCTGCAGCAGCGCCTGCACCTCGGGGTTGGCCTGGTTGGCGATGTTGCCGACCACGACAAGGTCCGGCCGGGGGCCGTCCCCGGCGATGTGGGCCGCCTTGTACCCCTGCAGGATGGGGATGCCTCGCTCCTGAAGCAGGGTGGAGACGGGCGGGTAGACGTTCTCGTCGGAGCCGCGCACGGTGTGCCCCGCCTCCGACAGCAGGCCCGCCAGCGAACCCATGCCTGTGCCGCAGATCCCGATCATGTGGATGAGCATGGCGTCCCCGGAAGGGCGTGGATCGAAGCGTCGCAGAACATATTACCTGAGCCGTCCCGGGGCCAGTAGTGGACGCGGCGCGGGGGGTGGCCTAGTCTGGCGGCGCCGGGAGGGGAGGAGACGGTGACGGGTGTCTGCGGATGGGTGAGGGCCGCGGCGGGAGAGCCGCCCGCCGCCGGGCCGGGCGCGTCGCTGGACGTGATGACGCGGGCCCTGAGCCACCGCGGCCCGATCGCCTCCTTCGCCTGGCCCACCCCCTCGGCCGAGCCCGGTCCGATCGCCGCCGACACCGCGTACAACCCCCCGGCCGAGCTGGAGAGGACCTGGGCCGGATGGTCCAGCGACCCCGCGGCCTTCGCCTCGCGCCTGGACGGCTCGTTCGCCGTGGCCGCCCTGGACCGGCGCAGGGGGCGCCTGGTGCTGGCGAGGGATCGTCTCGGCGAGAAGCCGCTCTACTACGCCGCGTCCCCCTCCGGCGTCGGCTTCGCCTCCGAGATCAAGGCCTTGAGGGCGGCGGGCCTCCCGCACGATCCCTCCCTGGATCCCGAGGCGCTCGACGCCTACCTGGCGTTCACCTACGTCCCGGCGCCCCGCACCATCTTCGCCGGGGTGCGGAAGGTCCCCGCCGGACACTGCGTCACGATCGACCTGCAAGCGCTGGCGGCGGGCTCTCCCGATGCCGCCGGCGCCTCGCGGTACTGGGACCTTCCGGCCCGCATCGGCGAGAACGCCTCCCCCGCCGAGATGCTGCGCCGGCTGGAGGAGGCCCTTGCCCGCAGGCTCCCCAGGGGAGGGGACATCGCCGCCTTTCTCAGCGGCGGGCTCGACTCCGGCGTGGTGGCGGTGCTGGCCGCGCGCCTGGCCGGTCCCGGCCGCCCGCTGCGCTGCTGGTCGGCGGCGTTCCGCGAGGAGCGCCTGGACGAGTCCCATCACGCCCGCCGCGTGGCCGCGCTGGCCGGGGCGGAGCACCGCGAGATCCTGCTGCGCGACGTGGAGCCGGAGATGGTGCTCGAGGCGCTCCGGCATCTGGACGAGCCGATGGCCGACGCGGCGGTGATCCCCACATGGATGCTGGCGAGGGAGGCCGCGGGCGCGGGAGCGGCCTCGGCCCTGACCGGCGACGGCGCGGATGCCCTTCTGGCGGGCGACCACTGGTTCCGCCGCGTCCGCTCGCTGGACCGTCTGGAGCGCCTCCCCCGGGCGCTGCGGCTGCTGCGGTGGGGGGCCGCGGCCCTGGCCGGGCCCGCCCGCCGGCGCAAGGAGGCGTCGCTGGCCGCGCTCGCCGGGCTGCCGCAGGCCGTCCGGTATCTCAGCATCCGGGAGAAGTGGACGTGGCAGGAGCGCCGCGCGGTGTACGCGCCGGAGCTCGGGCGAAGGGTCGATCCGTCAGCCGCCGAGGCGACGTACCTGGACTCCGGCGTGGTGTGGCGGCCGGGGGATTCGGTGGACGCCGCCATGCGGCTCGACGCGCGGCACGGCCTTCCCGAGGACCTCCTGATGAAGGGGGACAAGATGGGCATGGCGCACGGGCTGGAGACCCGCAGCCCCTTCATGGACCACCGCTTCGTGGAGTGGTGCGCCGCGCTGGGGATGGATCTCCTGCTGCGGGGAGGCGTCGGCAAGCGGCTGCTCAAGGAGGCCGCGGCGGGACTCCTCCCCCGGGATCTGATCCATCGCCGCAAGCAGGGGCTCCAGGTGCCGATAGGGCGCTGGCTGCGGGGGCCGCTGCGTCCGCTGACCGAGGCGGCCTTCGACACGGGCACGGTGTCGTCGCAGGGCATCTTCGATCCGGAGGCTCTGTCGCGGCTGCGCCGCCGGTTCGAGGCGGCCCCCACCCCGCCGGCTCTGGACGGGAAGGTGTGGCAGATCGTGGCGTTCCAGTCGTGGCTGGCGCTGGAGAGGGCGTCCGCGCCGGCCGCGGGCGCGCGAGGAATCGGCGTCCGCGTGTAATGGAATCACGAGGCCCGGATCTCCCGGGCATGGAGGGACCTGATCATGAGCGCGATTCCGGTTCGATCGGTGCTGGCCATCGTGTTCCCCGTTCTGCTCATCGCCGCCTCCCCGGCGGCCCCTGCCGCGCCCGGGGCGGCGGGCTCCGCGGCCGCCTTCGACCGCCTCCGGGCGCTCGAAGGACGCTGGGAGGCCAAGGGGCCGGACGGCGCCCCGCTGACCGTCTCCTACAAGGTGATGGCCCAGGGGAGCGTGCTGGTGGAGGAGCTGAGCTACGGCGGGATGGTGACCATGTACCACATGGACGGCGACGAGATCATGATGACCCACTACTGCGCCGGGAAGAACCAGCCCCGCATGCGGGCCAGCGGCCTGGAGGCGGACGGCAGGACTCTGCGCTTCCGCTTCCACGACATCAGCAACCTGGCCGATCCGGACCAGGCCCACATGCGCCGGCTCACCATCACCTTCAACGATGCCGACCACGTCACCCAGGAGTGGGTGCACCAGGTGGGGCGCCAGGAGCAGCCGATGCGGATCGAGCTGGCCCGGGCGCGGTAGCGGCGCGGCCCGCGCCGCCCGCCGGGACGGAGAGCCGGGTCAGCGGGACCGGGATCCCGGCGCGCGAAGCTGCCCGGCGAAGGCGACCAGCTTGCTGCCGCGAGCGTCCCAGGAGAACTCGGCGGCGCGCGCGCGGCCCGCTGAGCCGAGAGCGAGGCGCAGCCCTTCGTCCCGGAGCAGGCGCGCCACGGCGGCGCCGAGCGCCTGGGGATCGTCCGGCGGCACCAGCAGGGCTTCGCGCTCGTCGGTCAGGTACTCCTCCAGGGAGGGGAGTCTGCTGGCCACGATCGGGAGTCCGGAGGCCATCATCTCGAAGAGCTTCAGGGGGGAGGTGAACTGCCGCGCCTCGATGGAGCCCCTGCCGGGCAGGGGGATGACCCCGACCCTGGCCCGGGCATAGAGAGGCCAGACCTCCGACGGGGGGACAGCAGGGAGGATCTCGAGACGCGCGGCGGCGCCGGAGGCGGCGGCCGCGGCGGCCACCCGCCGGAGATCCTCCGGGGTCGCCGGGCCGACGATGGTGAGCCGGTGCGGAGCGAAGGCCGGAAGGGCCGACACCAGCGTGTCCACCCCCTTCCACGGCTTGAGCGAGCCGCAGTAAAGGACATCGATCGGCGTCCCGCCCGCGTCCCGCCCGCGGGCCGTGGGCAACTGGGTGCCGTTGCCGAGCACGGTGGCCGGCAGCCCGGAGCGCAGCAGCGGGCGGAGCGCCTCCAGCGTGGCTCGCTGCGTGCAGACCAGCCCGTCGGCCGAAGCGAGGATCTCCTCCTCCAAGGCGGCGCGCTGCGCCGCCTTGCGCGCCAGGCGGGCCCCCCCTTCTCCCTTGTCCTGCTTCTCTCTCACCAGCGACGAGGAGACATTGTGCGCCTCGAACAGCGCAGGGATGCCGGCGGCGCGGGCGCGGCGCATCAGCCCCGGCACGTAGGGCCGCACCTCGCGCACGAAGAGGCACGCCGGCCCCGCCGCGGCGGAGGCCAGCGGAGCCGCCGTCCTCCAGCGGAACAGCGGCCACGACCAGCGGCGGCCCACCGCGTGCAGCGTGAGCCTCCCCGGCCCCTCGCCGGCCGAAGGGGGCTGGATCCCGTAGAAGCGGAGCGTCTCGCCGGCCGAAGCGCGCGCCGTCTCCACGTGGAGGGCGACGTCCGCTCCGGCGCGGGCCATGCCGGCGCAGGTGTTCATGATCTGCACGGCGTCGGCGCGGGGATCGGGCAGCGGGACCCGGTAGAAGTAGAGGAACAGCATGGGGGCGGACCTTACCACAGGAGCGCGCCCGCGGCCCGATCGGGGCCGTGTTGACCCTCCGGACAGCGGCCCCTATAATGTCCGCCACCCTGGCCCCACGCGGCGGATCGCCGCCGCGCTCCCCCCCGGAGATCCGGACAACGTGAAGTCCATCAAGATCAACAAGTACTACATCGACGAGCCGGGCGAAGGGCTCCTCTCCATCATGCGGAAGAAGGCCACCCGCAGGCCGATCCCGCGCTTCCCGCGGACACTGCAGATCCAGACGGTGACCGGGTGCCAGGCCGACTGCATCTTCTGCCCCTTCGGCTCGACGTTCGATTTCCAGCCCAAGGGCCGGATGGACCAGGGACTCTTCGAGAGGATCATCGCCGAGGCCAGGCAGCACGGCGTGCGCCGCATCAGCCCTTATCTGATGAACGAGCCGTTCATCGACAAGGACCTCTTCCGCAAGATCCGCTACATCCACGAGCAGATCCCCGACAGCAAGGTCGTGGTCACCACCAATGGCGGGCTCCTGACCCGCGAGCGGGTCCAGGAGATGCTGGACGTGGGAGAGGCCCTGCACGCGCTCTACGTCTCTTTCCAGGGGATCGAGAAGGACGCCTACGAGAAGTCGATGCGCGGCGCCATGCACTTCGAGCACACCATGGAGAACATCAACCATCTGCTGGAGCAGCAGCGCCGCAGGATGACCGAGTGGCCCAAGGTCTGGATCACCATGGTCTCCACCGACGTCATCGACGCCAGGAAGGCCGTGGCCTACTGGAAGAAGCGGGGGGTCCGCTCCAAGTACACGGCGCTGGAGAACCGCGGCGGCAACATCGCCGACGCCGAGTCCTTCTCCATCTCCGGGCAGATGCAGTACTTCTCCACGTGCACCCGGCTGTTCAAGCAGGGGTACATCAACTTCAACGGGGACATGGTGCTGTGCTGCACCGACTACTCGCGCAAGCAGGTCCTGGGCAACATCACCGGCTCCTCCATCGCGGAGGTGTGGAACGGGCCGAAGGCCGTCGACATCCGCCGGCGGTTCCTCTGCGGTCAGATCCACACCGTCGACCTGTGCAACGAGTGCAAGGTCGATCAGGAGGTCGAGATCGAGGGGTGATGGAGCCCCCGCCCGGCGTCTCCGCCCTCACCCGCGCCCACCTGCCCGCGGTCACCGCCGGCTACGTCAAGAAGGGGGCCTGGAACAAGGCCGACGTGCTGCTGGTGGAGCTGGCGGAAGGGAGCTTCGCCGTGAAGGACTACGCGGCCAAGTCGGCGCCGGTGCGGTGGGCGGGGGCGCTGCAGTTGGGGCGGGAGCGGCGCGCCTACGGCCGCCTGGCCGGGGTGCCGGGCATCCCTTCGTACCATGGAGCCCTGGACCGCTACGCCATCGTCCTGCAGTACGTGGGGGGCATCCGGCTCCCCAAGTACCATCACCGGCACGCCAGGGTGCCCAGGGTGGCGGAGAGGCTCCGGGCGCTGCTGGACGCGGTGCACGCCCGCGGGGTGATCCACGGCGATCTGCGCAGCCGTGACAATTTCCTGGTGACGTCCACCGGAGAGTTGTACTTGATCGACTTCTCGTCCGCCGCCGTCTTCGACCTGGATCGCTGGCCGGGCAGGGTGCTCTTCCCCCGGTTCAAGCGGGCCGAGGATCGGGCGCTCCTCAAGTGGAAGGTGGCGCTGGTGCCGGAGGAGCTGACCCCCGAAGAGCTCGCCTCGCACCGGCGCTTCAAGAGGCTGCGCCGGCTGTGGCCGCTCAACCGCAAGAAGGATCTCCCCCGGACGCGGGGGAGGAACCCTCTGCTGTGAGCGCTCCCGCCGCCACGCGGCTGCCCATCACCGTCATCGTCCCCACCTTCAACGAGCAGGAGAACATCGAGGACTGTCTCCGCTCGGTGCAGTGGGCCGACGAGATCCTGGTGGTGGACTCCTTCTCCACCGACGCCACGTTGGACATCGCCCGCCGGTTCACCGTCCGGATCCTCCAGCGCGAGTACGTCAACTCGGCGTCGCAGAAGAACTGGGCCATCCCGCAGGCCGCCCACCGCTGGGTGATGGTGGTGGACTCCGACGAGAGGGTGACTCCCGAGCTGCGCGACGAGATCCTGGGATTGCTCGAGAGCGGCCCCGACTCCGACGGCTACGTCATCCGCCGGGTGAACCACTTCCTGGGCCGGCGCATCCGCCATGGAGGTTGGGCCAGGGACCGCGTCCTGCGCTTCTGGGACAGGACCAAGGGCCGGTACCAGGACAAGGAGGTCCATGCCGACGTGGACATCGCCGGCCGCGTGCGCGAGCTTCGCCACCCGCTGCTGCACATCACCTTCCGCTCCTGGGACTCGTACCTGCGGAAGATCGATCGCTACACCTCCTGGGGAGCGGACGACCTGATCCGCAGGGGACGGCGGGCCACCCTGCTGGATCTGGTGTTCCGGCCCCCGGCGCGATTCCTCAAGAGGTACGTCCTGCAGCTCGGCTTCCTGGACGGCGTGCCGGGGCTGATGATCACCGGCATCGACACCTGGGTGGTCTTCGTGAAGTACGCGCGGCTGTGGGAGCGGGGCCGCTCCGGGGATGCCTGAGCCCTCCCTTCCCGGACGCCTGCTCGCGCCCCACCGGCCGGTCCTGGCGCTGGCGCTGCTGGCGTGCCTCCTCTACCTGCCGTCGGTCTGGCTGCGCGATCTGTGGAGCCCGGACGAGCCGCGCTACGCGCAGGTGGCGCGCGAGATGGTCCAGCACGGCCGCTACGCCCTGCCCCATCTCAACGGAGAGATGTACGCCGAGAAGCCGCCGCTCTACTTCTGGCTGGGCGCCCTGGCCGGCCTGATCCCCGGCGTTCCCTTCGAGTCGGGCCCTCGCCTGGTCTCCGTCGCGGCCGCCCTGGGAACGCTGATCCTGACCTTTGCCATGGGAAGAAGGCTGCGCGATCCGGAGACCGGCTGGCTGGCCGCGCTGGTGCTCGCCACCTCGGGCTTGTTCGTCCTGCACGCGTCGTCGGGAGTCATCGACGCCACTCTGACCTTTCTGGTGACCGCGTGCGTGGCGGTCGGGCTGAAGGCGCGCCAGGCGAGCTCGCCGGTGCTGTGGTGCGCGTTCTACCTGCTGGCCGGGCTCGGGCTGATCGTCAAGGGGCCGGTGGCCTTCGCCGTGCCGGCGGGGACGATGCTGCTGCTGGCGCTGCAAGAGGACGGCTGGCGCCGCGCGTGGGCCTTGCACGCCGCGTGGGGAGCCGCGGTGGCCGCGTTGGTGGCGGCGGCCTGGCTCATCCCCGCCGTGGCCCAGGGGGGGTGGGACTACGCCGACACCATCCTGATCAAGCAGAACCTCGGCCGAGCCTACGATGCCTGGCACCACAAGCAGCCGGCGGACTACTTTTTCCGCGTCTTCCCGCCCACCTTCCTTCCGTGGGTCGCTCTGCTGCCCGGGGGGATCGCTGCGGCCCTGGCGGCCCGGCGGAAAGACCTCTTCGCGAGGACCGGGGTCACCTGGTTCCTGTTCACCTTCCTCTTCTTCACGGTCATCTCAGGCAAGAAGACGCGGTACCTGATGCCTCTGTTCCCGGCCGCGGCGATGCTCGCGGCGCTGGAGCTGCGGCCCCTGCTGGCGGGGTCCGCGCGGTCCGCGGCGTCCGGGACGGCCGCCGCTCCGTG
>DATEEA010000094.1:0-7460 GCA_035281445.1 Candidatus Polarisedimenticolia bacterium | reverse complement strand
CCCGGGCCCGCACCGACCACACCGGGTCCCCGGCCAGGGGGGTCAGAAGGCCGGCCGAGGCCTCCTTCTCGCGGGCGGCCAGCGCCCCCGCGGCCACCTCGCGCCATCGAGGATGAGGATCCGACAGCGCGCGCGCCAGGCCCTCCCTCGCCCGCTCGTCGCGGAGGCTCTCCAGCGCGCCGAGGGCCGCCAGGCGCACGCCGGAGCGGGGATCCCGCAGCGCCGCCTCGTAGATCGGCCAGGCCGGGCCGCCCCCCGGCAGAGAGGGCTCGACCGGCCTGGCCCGCAGCCCGTTGAAGGCGTTGACCCGCACGCGCCAGTCGCCGTCGGCGGCCAGGTCCAGGAGCGCCCCGGTCGCCCTCGCGGTGGACGACGCGCCGAGCCCTCTGGCCGCCCACGAGCGGGTCAGGGCATCCGGGTCGCCGGCGGCGCGCGCCAGCGCCTCCTCGGCGGCCGCGTCGCCGGGGCGGGCCATCAGGGCGCGCATCAGGAAGTAGACCGCCCGCCTGCGCAGCTCCCCCCTGCCCGACGCGGCGATGGCCGACGCCGAGGAGATCTGGCGGCCCAGCAAGGGGCCCGGGTCGATCTTCCAGAGCGCCAGGAGCGCGGATCCGGCCGCCTCCTCGTCCCGGTCTCCCAGCAGCGCCGTCAGCCGCTCGACCGAGGAGGGGTCCTTCAGCTTGCCCAGCGCCTCCGCGGCCAGCGCGCGCACCCCCGCGTCGGGGTCCGACAGCGCGGCCGCCGCCAGGGGCCCGCCGCGCGGGTCGTCCATCTCGCCCAGCGCGAAGACGGCGGCCCGCCTGAGAGCGGCCGATCGATGCCGCAGCAGATCCAGCAGCAGGTAGGGGGACGCGGCCGGGGCGCCGATGCGGCCCGCGGCCAGGGCCGCGCGCTCGCGCACATCCTCGGGCTGCTGCGGGGAGAGCCACGAGGCCAGCGCTCCGCCTCCCGCCGTGCGCCGATCCTCCAGCTCCAGGATCGAGGCGAAGGCCGGATCCCGATCCGGTCCGGAGGACGCCCCCGCCGGCGGGGCGGCCAGGGCGGCGAGCAGGAGAAGGGACGGGAAGGTCATGGGCCGCGCATTGTAAGCCAGGGCCCTCTCGATTGACACCCCCCGCCCCGTTTGCTCTAATCCCCGCTGATTCGCAGGACACCCAGCCCATGGCCACGCCGCAACGATCGTCGAGCACCCGTCTGTTCCTCAAGCAGGCGCGCGAGGAGTTCTTCCACGTGGGAGCGATCGCTCCCAGCTCGCGGTTCCTGGCCCGGGCGGTCACGCGCGGGATCCCCGGCGGGCCGGTGAGCCTGCTGGAGGCCGGTGCGGGGACCGGGGCGCTGACCCTGGAGATCGTGAGGCGGCTGCCCCCCGGCTCCCGCCTGACCATCTACGAGATCAACGGCGACTTCGCGCGGCACCTGCGCGAGCGCTTCGCGCGCGAGGGGGGCGGCAACGGGCGCGTGGGGCAGGGGATCACCGTGCACGTGCACCACGGCGACGTTCAGGACCTGCCCCCCGGGCCCCGCTACGACGGCATCGTCTCCGGGCTCCCGCTCAACAACTTCCCCCCGGCGCTGGTGCGCAGGATCCTGGAGTCTCTGTTCGCCGCGCTGAGGCCGGGGGGCGTGCTCACCTACTTCGAGTACCTGCTGATCCGGGAGATCAAGTCGCTGACCACCGGGCGCAGGGAGCGCCGGCGGCTGCGGCGCGTGGGCAAGGTGACGGCTGGTTTCCTGGATCGGTACGAGTTCCGGCGGGAGGCGGTCTTCCTCAACATCCCCCCGGCCGTGGTGCACCACCTGCGCAAGCCCGGTGGCGGGTGAGGCGCCGCTAGGGCCCGCCTCCGGCCTGCGCGGAGCCCGCGACGGCGTCCTCCCGCACGACGAGGAGGGATCGGGCCGCCACCCCCTCCAGCGCCTGCCGCGTCCCCGAGGGCCAGGCC
This sequence comes from Candidatus Polarisedimenticolia bacterium, assembly GCA_035281445.1. Lineage (GTDB taxonomy): Bacteria > Acidobacteriota > Polarisedimenticolia > JACPZX01 > DASXTC01 > DATEEA01. Next base: position 5,520 of record DATEEA010000094.1, on the reverse strand, counting down.
ACCTCCACCCGGGCGGCGGCCGGCTCGCTCCCCAGCCCGAAGGTGGCGATCAGCTCCGACTGGGAGCAGTAGCTCGCGCCGGTCTTGACCAGCCAGGCCATGGTGCGCCCCCCGGCGGTCACCCGGATGCGCGCTCCCACGCCGTCGCGGTTGCTGCGGGATCCGACCAGCCTGACCCGCAGCCAGGAGGACTCGCTGCCGCCGTCGTTGCGCAGCAGGTAGGCCGGGCCGTTGTTGGTGGTCATCACCACGTCCAGGTCGCCGTCCTCGTCGTGGTCGAGGTAGGCCGCCCCGCGCGCCACCACCGCGCGCTGCAGCGCGTCACCCGGACGCGGCTGCGCGGGGACGGCCGGCTCGAACGAGCCGTCCCCCCTGTTGCGGAACAGGTGGGGACGCTGGGCGTAATGGATGTCCTTCTGCACCCGGTTGATGTCGTCCTCGACGTGGCCGTTGGCCACGAAGATGTCCAGGCGCCCGTCCAGGTCGTAGTCGAAAAAGAAGCAGCCGAAGGCGAGCGTCAGGAGGCTGGGGAGCCCCACTCCGGCGCGGGCCGCGTCGTCGATGAACAGTCCCGATCCTTCGTTGTGGTACAGGCCGACCATCTCGTTGGAGAAGTTGCCGATCACCAGGCTGTCGCGTCCCGTCCCATCGTAGTCGGCCGAATCGATCCCCATGGCCCCGCGCGCGGTGCCCGACTCGGAGAAGGCCACGCCGGCCTCCCGTCCCAGGTCGGTGAAGGTGCCGTCGCGGTTGTTCCTGTAGAGGTAGTTGGGCTGCGTGTCGTTGGCCACGGCGATGTCCACCCAGCCGTCGTCGTCGTAGTCCAGGGTGGTCACTCCCAGCGACTTGCCCCCCGGGTTGTGCACCCCGGCCTGGCGCGAGACGTCGGAGAACCGGCCGCCTCCTTCGTTGCGGAAGAGCCGGTTGCTCTGTCCCTTGTAGGACTCCGGGGTGCAGTACGACTTGGCCTGGCCGTCGAGGCTGCAGAAGATGTCGTTGGCCATGGTCCACTCGACGTAGTTGCAGACGAACAGGTCCAGGTCGCCGTCGTGATCGTGATCCAGGAAGGCGGCGCTGCTGCCGAAGCCGGGATCGTCCACGCCCGCCTGCCGCCCCACCTCGGTGAACCGGCCCCCGTCGTTGCGGAAGAGCAGGTCGGGACCCAGGGCGGTGACGAACAGATCGGTGTCGCCGTCGTTGTCGTAGTCAGCCGCGGTGGCCCCCATCCCGTACACCGAGCGGTCCAGTCCGGCCTCCGCGGTGCGGTCGGAGAACCGGCCCCCTCCCTCGTTGCGGTACAGCGCCGGCAGCGGCGCCGGCCCGCGCGCCTCGGCCGGGGCGTCGGGCCAGCGCGCTCCGTTGACGAAGTAGAGGTCCTGGCGCCCGTCGCCGTCGTAGTCCAGCACGGCCACGCCGGCGCCCATGGTCTCGGGAAGGTACTTGCGGCCGTAGGCCCCGCTGACATGCCGGAAGGAGATGCCGGCCTCGGCCGTCACATCCTGGAAGCGGACCTCCGCGCGGGGGGGAGTCGCCGGCGGAGGGGACGTGGTCTCGGAGGGGGCGCCGCAGCCGCCGCACCCCGCCGCGGCCGCGGCGAGCAGCAGCGCGGGGACCGCCGCCGCAAAGTGCGTGGAGCGCCTCATTGCCCGGCGTACCCGGCGGCGCGCCCGGCGGCCGGATCCTTCCAGGTGGAGCGGTGCTCGTGGATGAGCTGCCGCTCGTTGTTGTCCTCGGGATGCTGGAGGCGGCGGGGGCCGGTGATCTCCTGCGCCGACTCGTCGGCCTTGAACCGCGCGTAGAGCGCCTCTTCCCGCTTGGCCGACTCCAGGTCCCCCTTGCCCCGATAGCAGAGCATCAGGTTGTAGTGCGCCTGGAGATCCTCGGGGTCGATGGCCAGCACTCTCTGGAACGCGCCGATCGCCTCCTCGTACTTGCGCTGCAGGAAGAGCACCCTGCCGAGCTGGTTCAGCACCACCCGGTCGCGCGGGAAGCTCTGCAGCGTGGTGCGCAGATGCTCCACCGCCTCGTCGTAGCGTCCGAAGGTCTTGAGAGTGAGGGCGTAGAAGTAGTGGGTCTTGGGCAGAGCCGGGTCGATCTCCAGCGCCTTCTGGAGGGTCTCGTGGGCCGCCCGGTGGTTCCCCTCCTCGATCTGGGCGCGCGCCACGTTGACGAAGCCGTCGGCGTAGCGCGGGTCGATCTCGGTCACCGTGCGGAAAGCCTCCACCGCCCCCTTCAGGTCGCGCTGCAGCAGGAGCCCGATACCATAGTCGTTGAACCGCTCCCTGGCCACCGCCCGGTCCTCCTCCTTCATCTCGATGTCGGCGGGGGGGGCCTGCCCCGGATCCACCGCGGCGAAGGACCGGACGTCGGCGGCCACCTCCACGATCGGCAGGTCGGGGATCTGCTTGAGCCCCCCCGAGACCCCCGATGTGTCGCCGGTGAACACCCAGCGGCCGTCGTCGTAGTGCTCGGTCACCGCCGGGTCGACGTCCGACGGGTCCCGGACGCCGGCGTACGCCCATTGGGTGTTCCACCAGGAGAACTTCCGGTAGTTGACCTTGGCGGTGAAGGTCAGCCGGTCGCCGCAGTCCTCCGGGATGCTCACCCGGAAGTGGGTGGTGTCCGCCGCTCCCGGCGGGATCAGCCGCGCGTAGAGCATGGCGCGCGCCGACCAGGCGTTGCGCTTGTTGATGTGGTTGCCGTGGGCGTCGAGCAGGAAGGACCGGTAGAAGTGGGCCGCCGGATCGACCGGCCCCTTGCGCCCGCCCTGCTCCTGCTCCACCCAGCCGCTCCAGAAGACGACCTTCCCGTTCTCGTCCTCCCCCTTGAGCTCGACCCAGACGTCGAAGGCGTCCACGGTCCCTCCGGGGAACATGTGTCCGACGTTGCGGGTCCGGGTGACCACCTCCACCAGGTAGTCCCTCCCCCGCTCCAGCGGGACGGGGGCGGCCGTGCTCGAGCGCGGCAGGGGCGCCACCAGTCTTCTCCCGGCGGGAAGGAGCGCCTCCCCGGCGGCGCCGGAGACCCCTTCCTCCCCGGCGAAGAGGCTGGCCGCCGCCGGCGTCTCCGGCTCCGCGGCTGCCTCCCGCGGCGAGCCCGGCGCGCCCGCCGGGGCCTGGGCGGCGAGCTCCACCACGCCGAAGATGTCCACCGAGACGCTGTTCTCCTTCAGGAACTTCTCGGTGACGGCGAGCTGCTCGGCGTCGCCGTTGACGAAGGGGACGGCGGTGTTGGCCCCCGGGAAGCGGTGGGAGTGCACCATCCCGTCGATGTTGCCCGCGTCGTCGGACGGCACCAGCGGCATGTGGCAGCGGGCGCAGGTCTTGGACTCGGGCGGGTAGTAGAAGGACCTGGCCCCCTCTCCCGACACGCCGCTCTGCTGCCAGGGATCGTACTCGTTGAAGCCGCGGAACCACCGGTAGCTGTTCACCGGCTCGTCCAGGTGGACCTTGTGGCAGGAGGAGCAGAACTGCGGCGTGCTCTCCCTGTGGAAGGGCTTCATCATGGTGGCGCGGTGCGGCGCGGGGTCGAGCCTGGTCATGTAGTCGTGCAGCAGCTTCATGAACGGCGACTTGCTGGCCGCCAGGCGGTGCATCTCCGGATACTCCAGCACGAACCCGCCCTGTCCCATGGTGTCCTTCACGTGCACGATGGAATGGCAGACCAGGCAGCCGATGCCGGCCTGCGCCTCGGGGGTGTCGATCTGCTCCCGGATGGGGGTGTCCATGCGGCCGGTCAGCAGGATGGCCATGTCGTGGCACCCCCCGCACCACTTGGAGGGCTTCGTCCCGATGGTGTCCTGCATGTACTCGATCGACTTGCGGTACCACTGGTTGTTGAACGAGGAGAAATGATGCATGGAGCTTTCCCACTGCGCGGTGATGTCGGGATGGCAGGTCTTGTTGCCGCAGGCAGACCGCGAGTCGAGGAAGAAGTCCGACGGGAGCAGCTTGTTCCCCACCGTCTCGTTGGAGGAAGGGAAGAAGGGGTTGGCCTCTCCTCCCCCCTCCTGCGCGGCGGACAGGGGCGGGGACGGCGGGTTCACGATGGTGGAGACGTGGGAGGGGAAGGCGGCCCGGTAGCCGTGGGCTGCGAGGGGGAACAGCGCCGCGCCCACCAGCACCGCCATGTTCCATCGCAGCACCGAGGCGTCCTTGGGCCCCGCGGCGGGGCGCCGGGCCCAGGCCCACACCAGCGCCAGCAGCAGGAGCCCCCCCAGCACGGCCGAGGCCACGTGCAGGCGCAGCAGCGCGTAGTAGGGGCGCGCGGTCCCGGTGTAGGTGAGGATCAGTCCCGAACCCACGAAGACGATGGCCGTCGCCGCCAGCACGCGGAGCAGGAGGCCCTGCGGGCCGCCCGAGCGGCGCGCCCCCTTGAGCAGGGCGGGGACGCTGCGCAGCAGGATGGCCGCGGCCAGCGGCACGCCGAGCACGACGTGCAACACCACGTTGACGTGGTAGACGATGGTGGCGGAGTTGAACGCTGCGAGGTACGAGGCGTTGATGATCTCGAGGACGGCGATGACGAGGATCCAGCGAACCGGCCTCGAACCCGCCCTCCTTGCCGGAGTCGACACGATCCCCCCAGGGCGCGCCCTTCCTCCGGTCAGGGTCCGCGCGAAAGCGTGGGCAGTATAGAAGGGGAGCCGCCGCCCGGCAAGCTCCGCGGGGAAGGCGGTCCCCGCCCCCTGTGCTACAATCGCCCGCACCGCCCGCACCGGCCCCGCCTCGCGCGTGCACGACTCCGGGACCCGGTGCCTCCGGGCGCACCATCGGAGGACGTTTCATGAAGTGGAGCGCACTCATCACGCCGCTGGCCGCCGCGGCGCTGCTGTCCCCCGTGCTGGCCGCCAAGGACGAGGCCAAGGGTGATTCTCCGGTGGTCGCCACGGTCAACGGCGAGCCGGTCACCAAGTCGGAGTGGTCGGCCATCTGGAAGGCCGACCAGTGGCAGGCGCCGGTTCTGAAGCGCCAGCCTGGATTCAACGAGAAGATGCAGGGGAAGCCCTACGAGGACTTCTTCTTCCGCGAAGAGGTGGTGAAGGTGCGGGCCATGGCCCAGAAGTACAAGGACGACCTGGGCGCCATGAAGACCGCCATCGACGCGATCCACCAGCAGATCGCCGGCGGAGGGGACTTCGCCGAGCTGGCCAGGAAGCACTCCCAGGACCAGGGATCGGCGCCCAACGGCGGGGACCTCGGCGAGAAGGAGTTCCACCAGCTCACCTTCCCCTTCAACCGCATCGCCTTCGGCCTGAAGACCGGGGAGGTGAGCGAGCCGTTCCTCACCGTCTTCGGCTACCACGTGCTGAAGGTGGAGCAGGTCTTCCCGGCCAGCCCCAGCGAGGGGAAGGACAAGCGGGTGCGCGTGCGCAACATTTTGATCCGCTTCCCCTCCTCCGATCCGCTGGGAGAGTCGGAGTCCCTGGCCACTCAGGCCAAGGTCGAGGTGCTGGACAAGGGGCTCTGCAAGAAGCTCCCGAGCTTCTGCCCGCAGGAGAGCTGACCGTGGCCCCCGGCC
>DATEEA010000093.1:0-21866 GCA_035281445.1 Candidatus Polarisedimenticolia bacterium | reverse complement strand
CGCCGGGCCGCTGCCGGCCCGGCGGGGGCGCCGGATCCTCCCCACCATCGACCGCTACCTGCTCCGGCATCTGCTCGTCCTGACCGGCTCCATCGCCGCGTCGCTGATGGTGGTCTTCACCCTGTTCTACGCCATCAACCTGATCGACGACCTGGCCCGGGGGGAGCGGCCTGTGAGCCTCCTCTTCGTCTACCTGCTCTACGTGCAGCCGCAGGCGCTGCTCAACTACGTCGCCCCCATCAGCCTCTGCATCGGGACGCTGGTCACCTTCGCGCTGCTGGCCCGCACCCACGAGCTGGTGGCCATCCGGGCGGGGGGGATCGGCCTGTTCCGCGTCGCCGCCCCGTTCCTGCTGACCAGCACCCTTCTGGCGCTCACCGCCTTCATCGGGCACGACCGGCTCCTGCCGGTCACCAACCAGAAGGCCAACGAGGTTCTGGATCAGATCCGCCGGCGCAGCCCCCGCAGCTACCGGCAGCCCGCGCGCCGATGGGTCTTCGGCAGCCAGGGACTCCTGTACAACTTCAGCGATTTCAACCCCCGCCGCGGCGAGCTCCAGGATCTCTCCATCTTCCGCTTCCGGCCCGGGACCTTCGACATCGAGGAGAGGCTCTTCGCGGAGAAGGCGATCTGGGAGCAGGAGTCGTGGAGTCTGAAGGAGGGCTGGGTCCGCACCTTCGGCGGGACGGGCGAGCGCTATCGGCCCTTCGGGACGCACGATGTCTCCGGTGTCGATCCCCCCGGCTACTTCGTGCAGGACTGGAAGGCGCCGGATCAGATGAACTTCTCCGAGCTCAGGCGTCACGTGAGAGATCTCGAGCGAAGAGGCTACGACACCAGGGAATTGCGCGTCGGGCTGCACCGGAAGATCGCCATCCCCATGGTCTGCATCGTGATGGTGATCACCGGACTGCCCTTCGCCGCCAGGGTGGAGCGCAGGGGGCCTGTCTTTGCCATCGCCCTGAGCGTGCTGCTGGTGTTCGTGTACTACACGGTCCTGCAGCTGTTCGGAGAGATGGGGGAGATCGCGGTCCTCCCCCCCGTGCTGGCGGCCTGGGCCCCCAACATCCTGTTCGGAGGGGCCGGCCTCTACGCCGTGGCCATGGCCCGCTGGTGAGCAGGCCTCTCAGCGCAGCCGATCGAGCATCTCCCTGACCCTGGGCTGCGAGCCGTCCAGCTCCAGCGAGCGCTCCAGCTCCCGCCTCGCCTCCGCCGAACGCCCGGTGTTCAGGTAGACGTCGGCCATCAGGTTGTGCGCGTCCGGAGAGTCGGGCATCCGCCGCAGCGCCTCGGCCGCGTGGCGGCCCGCGGCCTCCAGGTCCCCCCCCTGCGCCATCAGGATCCCCAGCTGCAGGCGCGCCTTGCCGTAGCCGGGGTCTATCTCCAGCACCTTCTCCAGCATGTCGATCGCCTCCGCCCTGCGGTTGTCGAGAAGGAAGCTGCGCGCGAGGTTGAAGCGGGCATCGGTGTAGGCCGGATCGAGCTCCACGGCGCGAAGGTACTGCTCGAACGACTCTTCGCCGTGTCCGGTCATCCCCAGGACGGCGCCCAGGTTGTTGTAGGGAGACGGATAATCCGGATCGGCGCGGATGGCCTCCTCGAAGCGCCGCCGGGCGTCGTCGAGCTTGCGCTCGGCCAGGTCGATCGTGCCCAGGTTGTTCAGGATGACCGCGTTGTCCGGGTCCACCTTCAGGCCGCGCTCGAAGGCGGCTCGAGCCGCGGCGAGCTCCCCCAGGTCCTGATGGGCCAGCCCCATGTTGTTGTACGAGCCGGGGAAGTCAGGGTCCGCCCTGACCGCCTGCGCGAACAGCTCGATGGCCCGCCTGGGCTCTCCCCTCTTGCGGTGGATGAGGCCGATGTTGTTGTAGCCCTCGGCATAATCCCGATCGACGCTGACCACCTTCTCGTACTCGGCGATGGCCAGGTCGTCCTTGCCCATCCGGTCGTAGAGGAGCCCCAGGCTGTTGTGCGCGTTGGCGTCCCCCGGCCGGCGGGCCAGCCCCTCCCGGAACCGGCGCTCGGCCTCCGCCAGGTCTCCCCTCTCCATCAGGATGTTCCCCAGGAGAGTGTAGACCTCGGTCTGGGCTGGATCCGCCTCGAGCACCTCCTCCAGCGCGGCCACGGCGCCGTCGTAGTCCTTCATGAGCATGAGGGCGCGTCCCAGGTTGATCCGGGCGGTCAGGAAGCGGGGCTCGCGGGCCAGCGCCCGGCGGAAGGCGTCGGCCGCCTCCGAGTAGCGGCCTCCGTCCAGCAGCGTGATGCCGGTGTTGTTCAGGGCGTTGGATCCTTCCTGCGAGACGTACCCCAGGGCCGTCAGCCGGGCCCGGATCTCCTCGTCCAGGGCGGAGGCGATCGGCTCGTCGCTCCCCTGCCCCCGATCGCCGGTCTCGTAGCTGGCCACGGGATCGAGAGACGGGGGTCGCTCGAAGATCCCGCTGATCACGCTGCCGGCCATGTCCGACGCCGGCGGCAGCCCCATGGCCGCGAGCACGGTGGGAGTGATGTCCAGCACCGAGGCGTCCTCGATGACCGCGCCCTGGCGCGCGCCCGCCCCCGAGGCGATGAGCACCCCGAACTTGCGGTGCCAGTCGGCGGCGCCACCCATCTCGATGCGGGGGTCCGTGGGCGGCCGGTTGGCCCCGGTCCGGAAGCCGTGGTCCGAGCAGATGAGCACGAGAGTCCTCTCGTCGGCCAGCTTCAGGACCTCCCCCAGCATCTCGTCCTGCCACTCGTAGTAGCGGTCCACCACGGGGCCCAGCACCTCCACCTCGCGGGGCGTCACCCCGGCCATGGCCGGAGGGCGGTAGCGCATGAAGTTGTGCGCGACGGTGTCGGTCCCCTGGAAGTAGATCGCCTTGAAGTCCGGGTCGTAGGCCGACAGCAGGTCGAGGCCGATACCCAGGTACGTCCTGGCGGAGGCGATGTTCTCCTTGATGCGGCGGACATGCTCCTCCATCCCGGCGACCCCCTCCGCCTCGGGGGAAAAGAAGCGCCGCACCTCGTCGTCGGCAACCTCCCCGGCCCCCATCACCAGCGGCTGCAGCACGAGGCCCAGGGCCTCGGGGTAGGCGCGACGGCGCAGGTCGTCTCCTTGCCCCTGGTAGCCGAAGAGCTGGTACGCGACCCGGTCGGACACCATGAACCCGTCCACCGGCTCCGCGGGCCACGAGGCCCACCAGGCGACGACCCCGCTGCTCCGGCCCCGCTCCGAGAGGATGTTCCAGAGGGCCTTCACCCGCCTCATGTTGGAGGTGACCGGGATCTGGCTCCCGGTGGTGCGGCTGGTGGCGAAGAAGTCCACGATGCCGTGCCGGTCGGGGCCGACTCCGGTGGCGATGGAGGTCCAGATGATCGGAGACAGGACGGGGCTGATGGTCTTGAGCCTGGCCCGCACGCCGCGCGACACGAGCCGCTCCAGGTTCGGCATCCGCCCTTCGCGCAGGAGAGGGTCGATCAGGTCCCAGTCCGCCCCGTCCAGGCCGATCAGCAGGACGCGCCGGCCCGGGGCCCGGCCCGCCTCGCCCTCCCGGCCGCCGTCCGCCGCAACGCCGGCCGGGTAGAAGCGCAGCGCGCTCCCTTCGCCGGCCGACAGTCCGAGCTGATCGAGGACCGCTCCGGCTTCGGGGGGAAGAGCCACCGCGGCGCTCCCCGTGCGCCCCATCAGATCGACGAAGCTTCCCCGGGCGGCCACCGCGGCGAGCGCCGGGCGCAGCGCCTCGGCGATCCTGGCCGGGACGCCGCTGTCCCATCCCCGGGGGAAGGCCGCGGCGAGGCGGCCGGCCCGGGACGGATCGCACGACACCGTCAGCCGGCCGGCGGCCATCAGGCCCGCCCCCTCGCGCGACCGGAGCAGCCGGCTCCCGGCCAGACCGGTGCGCACGGTCACCTCCCTGGGGCCCGCCGGGAATCGCGCCACGCGCGACAGCAGCGGGGGAGCCAGGGTCCATCCCGGCTCCAGCGTCGCGGGGCGGCCTCCCCAGGCCCAGGAACGAACCAGGAAGGTCTCCCCTTCCGGCACCCGGCGCAGCCCGGCCGCCAGGATCGCTGCAGGGGCCAGGACGAGAAGGACCAGGAGGATGAGGCGGCGGGTCATCGATGAGCGGAGGATATCAGATCGACCCGGTCGGCCGCCCCCTGGCCCCCTTCAGGACCGCCTCGCGCGCCCTCCGGGAGGCCCTCCCCCGCCCCGGGATCATCCGGGCCAGCATCCCGCGATCCTCGGGGCTCAGGACCACCAGGGCGTAGCCAGCGGCGGCGATGAGCGCTCCGGCCGCCGCGGCCGGCGGGATCAGCAGCACCTCGCCGGTGAGACCGTACGGCAGGAGGATGGCGGCGCCCATCAAGGCGGAGGGCGCCAGGGCGGGGGCGGCGCCGCGCAGCACCGCCCAGGGGCGGGCGCCCGGCAGACGCGGGGCGGCAAGCCGCGCCGAGGCCACGGCCCCGGCGGCAAAGCCGATGGAGCGCGCCGCCGCCACTCCGGCGATGCCCAGCCACGGCGCCAGGGCGGCCATCGCCGCCAGTTGGGGAAGGGAGGCCGCCAGGTTGCCCGCGAGGCGGTCCCGGGGCCTCCCCAGGATGTACACGAACGCCGCCAGGTGGGAGAAGACCGCGAACAGAGGCAGCGAGAGCAGCAGCAGGCCCAGCGCGGTCGCCCCGAAGGCATAGGGCTCCCCGCCGATCACGTGCAGCAGGAACGGGGCGGAGCAGGCCAGGAGCACCGACAACGGCAGGAACAGCAGCACCACGCCGCGCAGCGAGGCGTCGAACAGCCTGGCCACCCCCCGGGGATCGGCCGCGCTCATTTCCGCCGCCCTGCCGGCCAGAGGATCGATCAGGCTGCTCACCAGCATCTGCCCGTACTGCAGGCACCGCTTGGCCACGAAGTAGATGGACAGGGCGGCGGGCGGAAGGACGATCCCGACCAGCAGCTGATCGGCGTGCATGGAGAGATACCGGAGATAGCCGTCGGCGTACAGGGGCGCGGCGTAGGCGACCGCCTCCCTGGTCCCACCCCGAGGGCTTGCGCCGCCGCGGTGCTCCCGGAGAAAGGAGCGGATCACGCTCCAGCCGGACAGGGCCCCTCCCAGCGAGCCCAGAGCGAAGCCGGCCAGGTAGCCGTGAAGTCCGAACGGGAAGAACAGGGCCAGCGACAGGATCCTCTGGGCGAGGGCCGCCAGCACGTTGTCGCGGGACTGGCGCGCGAAGCGCTGCAGCGAGCCGAGCAGGAGCTGGACCGCCTCGTAGAGCCCGAAGCAGAGGGCCGCCGCCGCCGCGGCGCGGACCTGCGGAGCCGCCCCCTCCTCTTTCAGGAAGAGCCTTCCCAGGGGCTCAGCCGCCGCCCAGGCGGCCCCGGTCGCCGCTGCCGCCCCCGCGGCGTAGATGGCCGCCGACAGCCGGACGAGGCGCGCGGCCTCCCCCTGCCGCCCGGCCGCTCGAAGAGCCGGGACCTGCTTCACGCAGGAAGCCAGCATCCCCAGGCTGCACACCACCGTCAGCAGCCCGCAGGCGATGTTGTAGACGGCGAAGACCGCCATCTCGCGCAGCGTGAGCAGGCGCGTGCTGACACCGAGGAAGGCCAGGGCGATGCAGGCGACGGCCAGCCGCGAGGTCAGCAGCGATGCGGCGCTTCGGGAGACGGAGCCGTCCGGCGACATGGAGAGGTGATTCTAGCGCCGGGGTCACGTCCGCGGGCGATGCCGGCTCAGGGGAGGAGCTCGGCCGTGGTCTCGTTGTTGCAAGGATCGAGAGCGGTGACCTTGTAGTAGAAGGCCGCGTCCACCGCGGGGATCGCCGTGTCCACGTAGCGGCTGTCGGTGATCCCGTTGCCGTCGGCGTCGTTGTTGGCGGTGGTCAGCGTGATCAGAGGGGTCAGCCCCGGGGTGGCGTAGGCCGAGGCGGCCGCCTGGCGGTAGACCCGGTAGCTCACGGCGCCCACGGCCCCAGTCCAGTCCAGCTCGTTGAGCGACAGGAGCTCCAGCGTCCCGCCCACCTGCGCCGGAGGCGTGAGGTCCCCGGTGGTCCGTCCCACCGTGGCCAGCCGCTTGGAGTAGTTGAACTCCATGTTCAGAGGCACCGCCGAATCGGCCGCGCGGACCATGTAGATGTAGCGGGGATCCGCCCCGCCGCTGCCGAAGTTGGTGTCCACGTAGAAGGTCTCGGTCGTCGTGGTGACCCGGTTGGAGGCCGTGGGGAAATAGGAGAAGTTGGCGCAGGGGTTCCGGAAGTCCCCCGTGTTGGCCACGCACTCCTCGCGATGGATCGTGTACTTGACCGGGGGGGAGCTGAGGTCCGCGGCGGGGTTCCAGCTCAGGACCGCGCTGCGCACGCAGTCCTGCCGCAGCCCGATCGACTGCAGCCCGACCGTGGTGGTCCAGCCTGGAGGCTGGTTGTCCACGTAGGCGTAGCCGGCCGGCTGGGTGACGGCGGAGGCGTCGGGATTGGTGATGGTGACGGCGACCGGCCCGGGGGCGTGCGACGGCGGCCGCGCCAGCAGGCGCCGCGGCGAGACGTAGATGAGGTCGGCGGCAGGCTGCCCGTCGAAGGTCACCGTCGCGCCGGGATCGAAGCCCGCGCCCCGGACCAGCACCCAGTCCGAGCCTCCCAGGTCACCGGCCGGAGGATCGATGCGCCCGAAGGCGATCGGATCGGCAGACGGGCCCAGGTCCGCGGGATAGTGGAATCCCATGTCCACCATCCCGGAATCCAGAGTCAGCGAGGCGCTGGTGGTCCTCCCCTCCATGGAGTGGGCCACGGCCAGGTCGCTCCCCGCGTCCACGGCCGGGCTGATGGTGTTGCCGTCCTGGGCCAGGTAGTAGGCTCCCATGGGGCCCGCGGTGAAGCCCGGGTTGACGGCGATGTTGCCGGTCCCGGCCGCCCCTCCCTGGACGTCCGAGTAGGTGGCCAGCGGCGCCCCGGAGAGATTGCCGTTGGCGTTGCCCCAGACGATCAGGTTCTCGGCGGCGAAGCCCGGCTCGTACAACGGACTGGGGCTGAAGCGGATCCCTCCTCCCCCGTCGAGCCCCGCGCTGTTGCCGGCGATCGTCGATCCGGAGACCCGCCCGCTGAAGTGTCCCACCCCGCTGAACAGGAGGCCGCCTCCCTCTCCCGACGCGGTGTTGCCGAACAGAAGGTTGTTGTCGAGGAGGACCTCGTAGCGATCCCCGGCCCCCGCGGACACGAACGCGGCCCCCGCCCCGGCCGCCGCCTTGTTGTCTCCCAGCATGTTCCCCACGAGCTGCATCCGAAGCACGTTGTAGGTGTAGAGGGCCTGCGTCCCCAGGCCGACGCCGCCGCCGCGGTTGTTGAACGAGCGGTTGCCCAGGATGTGGTTGTCGCTGATGGCCATGTCCACCACCTGCCCCTGGGTGTAGAAGGGGTAGACGCCGATGGCGCCGCCGCTGTTGGAGAAGCTCCGGTTGCCCAGGAGCACGCTGCCGCTGACCACCGGCGAGCCGCCGTAGGACGTGGTGAAGACGGCGTAGACGCCGCCGCCGCGCGAGGACGACGTGTTGCCCACCAGGACCGAATTGGAGATCACCGTGTTGTCCCCGGAGATGACCACCCCGCCGCCCCCCAGGCCGTCGCGCTGGCCGTTGGCGATGGTGACGCCGTCGATGATCTGGGCGGCGTCGAGGCCCCCCGACCGGATGGCGAAACCCTGACGGCCGGCGTCGAGCACCGTGACGAACTGGTCGGGGCTGCGCTGGGCGTGCGCCAGGTCCCACCCGCCCGAGAGCACCACTCCGCTGAAGATGGCCAGATCGAATTCCGGGTACGTTCCGGCGGAGACCTTGATCAGGGTGGTGGTGGAGACCGAGGTGACGTCCAGGGCCCCCCCGATCGTGCGCTTGGCCAGGGCGGGGGTGGAGCCGTTGGATCCGTCGTTTCCGGTCGGCCGGACGTGCAGCACCAAGTCGGTGTAGATGAACGGGTAGAGTGTGTCGCTCAGGCCTGCATCGGCGACGGTCACCGTGGAGACCTTCCCCGTGGCGGAGGTCGGAACCTGGACATCCAGAGTGCGCGAGTCCACGAAGGTGACCGCGGCGGCCGCGCCGTCGAAGGAGACCGTGGTGGCGGGGGTGAACCCGATCCCGCGGATCCGGGCCGGGGCCGACGCGGGCGCCGTGTTCTTGGGGACGTGGGCCGGCTCGATGGACAGCGCCTCGGGTCCGGCGGCCAGGGCCCCGCCCCAGGCGCACCCCAGCAACCCCATGAGCAGGGTCGCGGCTCTCGCCGCCGCTCGCCCCGTACGCAGGCCGCGCGTCATGACACCTCTGAGTCCGACCCGGGGAGACCCGGGGGCTGGGAAGACCGGTCCGAGAGACCCCTCTGCAACACGGTCATATACCGTGATTCCCAGGCCCGGGCAAGAGGAACTTGGCCCCCGCCCCGGAGCGACGCTCAGGTCCCTTCGGACCAGGATCGAAGGTACTTCTCCTGCTCCGGGGTCAAAGTGTCCGCCTGGTACCCCATGGTGCCGATCTTCAGCCTGGCTATCTCCCGGTCGATCCCCTCGGGGACGCCGTAGACCTTCTTCTCCAGCGTCGAGGCGTGGACCACCATGTGCTCGGCGGCGAGCGCCTGGTTGGCGAAGGACATGTCCATGACCGCCGCGGGGTGTCCCTCGGCGGCGGCCAAGTTGATGAGCCGCCCCTCTCCCAGCAGGTAGATCCTCCGGCCGTCCCGCGTCCTGAACTCCTCCACGAACTCCCTGACCATGCGCCGGCTGGCCGCGCTCTTCTCCAGGTGGGGGATGTCGATCTCCACGTTGAAGTGCCCCGAGTTGGCCAGGATCGCGCCGTCGGGCATGGCGTCGATGTGCTCCGCCCGGATCACGTGCTTGTTGCCGGTGACGGTGATGAAGACGTTGCCGGCCGTGGCCGCCGCGCTCATCGGCTTGACCGGAAAGCCGTCCATGACCGCCTCCAGGGCCCTCAGCGGATCGACCTCGGTGACCGTGACGTGAGCCCCCAGCCCGCGGGCCCGCAGGGCCACGCCCTTGCCGCACCAGCCGTAGCCGGCCACCACCACGTTGAGTCCTGCCAGCAGAACGTTGGTGGCCCGGATGATCCCGTCCAGCGTGCTCTGGCCGGTGCCGTAGCGGTTGTCGAACATGTGCTTGGTGAAGGCATCGTTGACGGCGATGATGGGGTAGGCCAGCACGCCGTCGGCGGCCATGCTGCGCAGCCGGATGACGCCGGTGGTGGTCTCCTCGGTCCCTCCCACGATCCCCTCGAGCAGATCGCGCTTGTCGGAGTGGAGCACCGAGACCGTGTCCGCCCCGTCGTCCATGGTGAGGGTCGGCTTGATCTCCAGGGCCGAGAGGATGTGCTTGTAGTAGGTGTCGTTGCTCTCCCCCTTGATGGCGAAGGTGGAGATGCCGTACTCGGACACCAGCGCCGCGGCCACGTCGTCCTGGGTGCTCAGCGGGTTGCTGGCGCACAGGGCCACCTCGGCCCCGCCGTCCTTGAGGGTCCGCATGAGGTTGGCGGTCTCGGAGGTGACGTGCAGGCAGGCCGTCACCCGCTGCCCCTTGAGCGGCTTGTCCGCGGCGAAGCGGCGCCGGATCTGCCCCAGCACCGGCATGTCGCGCTCGGCCCACTCGATGCGCAGCTTCCCCTTGCCCGACAGCGCCCGGTCCTTGACGTCGTGCTTCACCGAAGCGGGCGCCATCACAGCCCCGCTTCCTTGCGCAGCGCGTCCGCCTTGTCGGTCCTCTCCCACGTGAACTCGGGCTCGGTGCGGCCGAAATGTCCGAAGGCCGCCGTCCGCGCGTAGATGGGCCGCAGCAGGTCGAGATGCTGGATGATGTCGCGCGGCTTCATCGGGAAGTGGGACTGGACCAGCTTCACCATCTTCTCCTCGGGGACGCGGCCCGTTCCATAGGTGTCGAGCATGATCGACACCGGCTCGGGGATCCCGATGGCGTAGGCGATCTGGACCTCCACCCTCTCGGCCAGTCCCGCCGCCACCACGTTCTTGGCGATGTAGCGGGCCATGTAGGAAGCCGACCGGTCCACCTTGGAGGGGTCCTTTCCGGAGAACGCCCCGCCGCCGTGGCTCCCCACGCCACCGTAGGTGTCCACGATGATCTTGCGCCCGGTCAGCCCGGTGTCCGCATGCGGACCGCCCTTGACGAATCGCCCGGTGGGATTGATGAAGAACTTGGTGCGCTCGTCGAGGAGCTCGGCCGGGATGACATGGCGGATGACGTGCTTCTCCACGTCGGCGCGGAGCTGCTCGATGCCCACCTTCTCGTCGTGCTGCGAGGAGACCACAACCGCTTCGACCCTGACCGGCTTGTGGCCGTGGTACTCGATGGTCACCTGGGACTTGCCGTCGGGCCGCAGGTAGGGCAGCACCTCGGTGCGCCGGGCTTCGGACAGCCTGCGCACCAGCTTGTGCGCGAGCATGATGGTCATGGGCATCAGCTCGGGTGTCTCGGAGCAGGCGAAGCCGAACATGAGACCCTGGTCCCCGGCGCCGCCCGTGTCCACTCCCATGGCGATGTCGGGGGACTGCGGCCGGATCGCCGAGAGCACCGAGCATGTCTCGTAGTCGAAGCCGAACTTGGCGCGGGTGTAGCCCACGTCGCGGATGGTGTTGCGGACGATGTCCGTGAACTCGACGTAGGTCTTGGTGGTGATCTCCCCCGCGATCAGCGCCAATCCGGTGGTCAGCAGGCACTCGCAGGCCACGCGCCCGGACGGATCGTCGCGCAGGATGGCATCGACGATCGAATCGGAGATCTGGTCGGCGATCTTGTCGGGATGTCCCTCGGTCACCGACTCCGATGTGAACAGGTGCTTGCCGTTCAGTGCCATTCGATGCCTCCGCGCGGCGTCCATGATGTCCGGGCGGGACACGGGCGCCGGCTGCTCAGAGCCGATGGAGCCTGGCTGGATTCGATCGGTCGGACCTCTCCCTGTCCTTGAAGAAGCGCCAGTATAGGCTGGGTCCATCCGCAGGGTCAACGGATGGTGAACAGGCCGCTCACCGCCCCCCGGGCCGTCGAGCCCTCACGACCCCGCGCGGACGCTCCGGGACCGGTACTTCACCGCCCCCTTCCCCAGGATCGACTCCACCGAGGCGCGGAGGTCCTTCCCCGGAGAGGCGCCGAACCTCGACGGATCGGCCTTCAGCGTGATGACGAAGCCACCCGGGCGCGAGAGCTCCAGGTAGAGCGGGACGCTCCCCTTGTTCTCCTCCAGCGCCGCCTTGAGCTGGGCCAGGGTCTCGTCACTCAGCCCGGTGGTCACCATCTGGATGGCCACCCCCAAGGTCCTCCCCTCCCGGGCCTGCTGCAGCGAGCTGATGGTGGTGGCCAGCAGCCGCGCGCGGTCCTCCACCTCGGCCTTGCCGGTGACCAGCACCGTGGCGTCCTCCACCAGCCGGGAGACCGACTTGCCGTAGAGATCCGGAAAGACGATCACCTCCAACGATCCTTCCAGATCCTCCAGATTGAACGTCGCCATCCAGTCTCCCTTCCTGGTCTTCTTCTTCTTCAGGGCGGTCACGATCCCTCCCACCGTCACCTCCGAGCCGGCGGCGGCCGGCCCCACCCCCGCGGTGGTGTGCGAGCAGAGCTCCGCCAGCTCCTCGGCGTGGGGAGCAAGGGGGTGGCCCGTGACGTAGAAGCCCAGGGTCTCCTTCTCGTAGGCCAGGGTCTCCCTGTCGCTCCAGGGGGGAACGTCGGGAAGGATGTCGGCGGCCGCTTCCGGCTCCTCGGCCGGGCCCGCCGCCCCTCCGAAGAGGCTGGCCTGGCCGCTCTCCTTTTCCCGGGCCCTGCGGGCGGCCCGCTCCAGGGCGGCGTCGGCCGCGGCGGCCAGCCGGGCCCGCGGCGCCCGGAGGAAGTCGAACGCTCCCGCCTTCACCAGGGACTCCACCACCCTCTTGTTCACCAGCCGGCCGTCGGTGTTCTCGCAGAACTCGCCCAGGCCGCGGAAGCGTCCCAGCCTGGCCCTGGCCTCCAGGACCGAGCGGATGGCCGATTCCCCGACGTTCTTCACCGCCAGCAAGCCGAAGCGGATCCTGCCGGCCCCCTCCACCGAGAAGTCCAGCCGGCTGGTGTTGGCGTCCGGCGGGAGGACCTCGATCCCCATCTCCCGGCACTCTCCGATGTACTTGACGATGTTGTCGGAGTTCTCCATCTCCGTGGTGAGCAGGGCGGCCATGAAGTGCTCCGGGTGATGGGCTTTGAGATAGGCGGTGTGGTAGGCGACCAGGGCGTAGGCGCAGCTGTGCGACTTGTTGAAGCCGTACCCGGCGAAGTGCTCCATCAGGTCGAAGATCTCGTTGGCCGTCTTCTCCGGGATCCTGCGCTCCCGCGCTCCCTGGAGGAACTTCTCCCGCTCCGCCGCCATGACCTCCTTCTTCTTCTTGCCCATGGCGCGGCGCAGGTTGTCTGCCTCTCCCAGCGAGTAGCCCGCCACGCGGGAGGCGATCTGCATGACCTGTTCCTGGTAGACGATGACCCCGTAGGTCTCGCGCAGCGTCTCCTCCAGGATGGGATGGAGGTACGAGACCTTGACCTTGCCGTGCCGGCGCTTGATGAAGTCGTCGATCAGCCCGCCCTTGATCGGCCCCGGCCGGTACAGGGCGTTGAGGGCGATCAGGTCCTCGAAGCGCTCCGGCCGGAGCTTGCGCAGGATGTCCTGCATCCCCGACGACTCGAACTGGAAGACGCCGCTGGTGCGCGCCTCGCAGAACAGCCGGAAGGTCTCCGGGTCGTCCAGCGGCGCGGCGGTCACGTCCAGCTCGATCCCGCGCTCCTGCGCGAGGTGGTCCTGCACGTCCTTTATCAGGGTGAGGGTCCTGAGCCCCAGGAAGTCCATCTTGAGCAGGCCGATCCGCTCGATGTCCCCCATGGCGTACTGGGTGGTCCGCTCGCCGGGGTTGGCCTGGTACAGCGGCGCGAACTCCACGATGGGCCGGGGAGAGATCACCACCCCCGCGGCGTGCGTGGAGGCGTGGCGGGTCAGCCCCTCCAGCCGCCGCGCCACGTCGATGAGGGTGCGGATCGATTCGTCCTTCTCGTGGGCCTCCTTGAGCTGGGGGACCGAGGCCAGCGCCTTGTCCACGGTGGCGTCCAGCTCGGCGGGCACGAGTTTGGCGATGCGATCGACCTCGGCGAACGGGATGTCCAGGCCGCGCCCCGCGTCGCGGATCACGGCGCGCGCGGCCATCGTGCCGAAGGTGATGATCTGGGCCACGTTGTCCCGCCCGTACTTGCCGGTGACGTAGTCGATGACGCGCGGCCTGCCCTTCATGCAGAAGTCGATGTCGATGTCGGGCAAGCTGATCCTCTCCGGGTTCAGGAACCGCTCGAAGATCAGTCCGTACTGGAGCGGATCCACGTCGGTGATCCGGAGGCAGTACGCCACCAGGCTCCCCGCCGCGGAGCCCCGTCCCGGGCCCACCGGGATGCCGTTCTCGCGGGCGTGCTTGATGAAGTCCCACACGATCAGGAAGTAGGAGGGGAACCTCATCGCGGCGATGACGTCCAGCTCCTCCTTCAGCCGCGCCTCGTAGGCCTCGAGCGGCGCACGCAGCCGTCCTTGCGCCTGCATCCGCTTCCAGAGCTCCATGCGCTGGCCGAACCCTTCCCGGACCACATGCCGGAAGTACGACTCGGCGTCGTGTCCGCTGGGGACCTGGAACTGCGGGAGGTGGTAGGTCCCCTTGTCCAGGCTGAAATGACACCGCTGGGCGATGGCCAGCGTGTTCTCCAGGGCCTCGGGAAGATGGCCGAAGACCTTCCACATCTCCTCGGCCGACTTGAAGTAGTGCTGGTCGGTGTAGCGCATCCGCGAGTCGTCCTTCACCGTGCGCCCGGTCTGGATGCAGATCAGGACGTCGTGGGCGAAGTGATCCTCGCGGGTCAGGAAGTGGCAGTCGTTGGTGGCCACCAGCGGCAGCTTCAGCTTGCGGGCGATGGCCAGCAGTCCCTCGTTGACGATCCTCTCCTCGTCCAGCCCCTGGTCCTGCACCTCCAGGTAGTAGTTGTCGCGCCCCATGATCTCGGCCATCTCGGCCGCGGCCCTCTCGGCGCGCGCGCCGTTGCCGGCCAGCAGGTGCTGCGCCACTTCCCCTCCCAGGCAGGCGGAGGTGGCGATCAGACCCGAGGCGTGCTCGGCGAGCAGGGCCTTGTCGATGCGGGGCTTGTAGTAGAAGCCCTCGGTGTAGGCCAGCGAGGAGAGGCGGACCAGGTTGGAGTACCCGGCGGCGTTGGCGGCCAGCAGGATCTGGTGGTAATAGGGCTTCTTCTGCGCTCCCTGCGTCCCCTCGGCCTGCGCCGCCTTGTCCCGCCGGTCCCCCGGTGCCACGTAGGCTTCCATCCCCAGGATCGGCCGGACCCCCCGGGCCAGCGCGCTGTCGAAGAAGCGGACGGCGCCGAAGAGGTTGCCGTGGTCGGTGACCGCCATCGCCGGCATGCCGAACTCGACGGCCTTCTCGATGAGGTCGTCCAGCCTGCTGGCCCCGTCGAGCAGGGAGTACTGCGAATGGTTGTGCAGATGGACGAACGATCGGTCGGTCATGGCCAGGGGCTCCCCCTCACTCCCACTCGATGGTGCTGGGAGGCTTGCTGCTGATGTCGTACACCACGCGGTTCACTCCGCGCACCTCGTTGACGATGCGG
Source organism: Candidatus Polarisedimenticolia bacterium (assembly GCA_035281445.1). Lineage (GTDB taxonomy): Bacteria > Acidobacteriota > Polarisedimenticolia > JACPZX01 > DASXTC01 > DATEEA01. The sequence goes on along the minus strand of DATEEA010000093.1, from coordinate 7,228 downwards.
GTGGAGACCCTGGCCAGGAACTCGTGAGGCAGCCGCGACCAGTCGGCGGTCATGAAATCCGTGGTCTCCACCGCGCGCAGCGCCAGGACGTTCTCGTAGGTCCGGCCGTCCCCCATGACCCCCACGCTGCGCACCGGAAGGAGGACGGCGAAGGCCTGGGCCACGTCGTCGTACAGGCCGGCCGTCCTCAGCTCGTCCAGGAAGACGGCGTCGGCGTCCTGCAGCACGGCGATGCGCTCGGGGGTCACCTCGCCCAGGATCCTCACCGCCAGCCCCGGCCCGGGGAAGGGATGGCGGACGATCAGCTCCCGGTCCATCCCCATCTCCGCGGCCAGCCGCCGCACCTCGTCCTTGAACAGCTCCTTGAGCGGCTCGACCACCTCGAGGTCCATCCGCTCGGGGAGCCCGCCCACGTTGTGGTGTGTCTTGATGGTGGCCGAGGGTCCGCGCACGGACCGCGACTCGATCAGGTCGGGGTAGAGAGTCCCCTGCCCCAGGAACCGGATGGGACCCTCGGCGGCCGCCGCGCGCGCCTCCTCCTCGAACACCCTCACGAAGACCTCACCGATGGTCCTGCGCTTGGTCTCCGGGTCGGTGACCCCCTGCAGCGCCTGGTAGAAGCGGGAGGAGGCGTCGCGGTGCCGCACCCGCAGGTGGTACGTCCGCGCGAACCGGTCGAGCACCTCCGCGGCCTCGCCCTTGCGCAGCAAGCCGGTGTCCACGAAGAGGCAGATCAGGCGATCGCCGATGGCCCTGTGGATCACCTGCGCCGCCACCGACGAGTCCACGCCGCCGGACAGCCCGCACAGCACGCGCCCCCGGGGCCCGACTTCGCTGCGGATCCGATCGCAGGCTTCCTCCAGGAAGGAGGCCATGGTCCAGTCCCCCGCGCAGCCGCAGATCCGGAACAGGAAGTTGCGCAGCATCGCCTGCCCCGAGGTGGTGTGGGCCACTTCGGGATGGAAGGCCACCGCGTGCAGCCGGCGTGAGGGATCCTCGGCCGCGGAGAAGGGGACGGCCTCGGTCCGGGCCAGCTCCTGGAAGCCGGGCGGCAGGGCGGTGATCTCGTCTCCGTGACTCATCCAGACCTGCTCGGCCGGGCCGAGGCCGGCCAGGAGATCCCCCTGCTTCACCACCCGGACGACGGCGTGGCCGTACTCCCTGCGCCCCGCCCCCTTCACCTGGCCGCCCAGCCGGTGGACCATGAGCTGCATCCCATAGCAGATGCCCAGCACCGGCACGCCCAGGGCGAAGATCTCCGGATCGGCCTGGGGCGCCTGCGCGGCGTAGACCGAGTCGGGGCCGCCGGACAGGATGATCCCTTTGGGGCGGGCGTCCCGCAGGGCGGAGGCCGGGGTCCCCGGCGCCAGGATCTCGCAGTAGACCGACTGCTCGCGCACCTTGCGGGCGATGAGCTGGGTGTACTGGCCTCCGAAGTCCAGGATCAGGATCGTCTCGTGTCGTCTCACAGCGCGGTCACCCTCCAGACCAGATCCTCCATGTGCGCCAGGGCGTTGCCCGACCCGTGCCCCTTCAGGGCGCGATCGGCGCGGCGGGCGATGCGGAAGGCCTCCATCAGCCTCGATTCGTCGAACGACTCGAGCTGGCGGGCGAGCCGAGCGCGGACGTCGGGCGGCAGCGTCGGCGACTTCTGCTGAACGGCCATGGCCGCCGGCCGGCCCGACGCCATCTCCCCGCGCATCTCCAGGAACTTCCGGAGCTGCGACTCGATCAGCCCGAGCAGGGCGTAGCCGCTGTCTCCAGCCTGGTCCAGGTTGCGCAGGATGGTCACGGCCCGCGCCGGCTCCCGGCCCAGGATGGCGTCGGCCAGGTGGAACCGGTTGGCGTCGTGGTCGCGGGCGTCGAGCTGCTCGATCATCGCGCGGGTCACTTTGGGCCGGGCCCCCCCCGCCGACAAGGCGGCCCGCTGCAGCGTGGAGACGGCCCCCACGAAGTCCTCGCCGAACCCCTGGGCCAGGACCCGTGCGGCGCCTGCGTCCAGCACGATCCCCAGGCGGCGGGCCTGCGCTTCCAGCCACCGCGCGAGCTGGTAGTCGCGCGGGGCGGGGAAGTCCAGAAGGGTCACGCTCCCCTTCTTCAGGGCTCCGGCCACCGGGGACTTGCCATGATCGCACACCAGCAGCAGGCAGCATGTCGGGGCGGGGCGGCCGGCGTAGGCAGCCAGGGCCTCCGCGTCGGCCTCCCGGAGCCGATCGGCGCGCCGCACCAGGACGAAGCGCCTCTGCTCCTTCGTCGCGGCCATGGGGAGCATCTCGGCCATCGAGACGATCTCGCCTCCGGTGGTCTCCTCTCCCCACAGCGAGGCGGCGTTGAAAGCCTCCAGCCCCTCCGGCACCAGCAGCCCCCGCAGCGCGGCCACGAAGGCGTCCCGGGTGAAGAGATCCCTGCCCCCCGCCAGCAGGACGCCGGGGGCACGGCCCTGCCCGGCCGCGGCCAGGACCTCGGCCGGATCGGCCGGGCCGCGGGGCGCCGGGCGCCCTTTCGAGGACGGCCGCGGGCTCAGAACCCCTCCAGGATCGAGGTCACCACGGACTGAGCGAAGTCGCGGGCGATCTCCTCGATGGCCACGATCTCCTGATCGAACAGGTCCGCGGACGTCCCCTCCACGTCGTACTGCTTCTTGAACACGAAATGGCTGCTGCGGAACAGGACCTCGGATCCCGGCACCGCGCGCAGCTCCACCGCCGCGGTGATCACCACTTCGTAGCGGTTGGCCCGCCCGTCCGGCCCCACGCTCACCGGGGTGACGTCGTAGCCGGTCACCTCCCCCTGGAGCACGGCGTCCGATCCCGCCTCCGCCGCGGTGGTGCGGTACCCGCCGCGCTGGATGAAGGTCGCCGTGATCTGCTCGGTGATGCGCTGCTCGATCTCCGGCCGGCGGGTCTTGTTCTCGAACGGCGGCACCGCGATCACCCGCACCTCCGGCGGCAGGAGCTGGTTGCGCCCGGCCAGCCGGTAGCCGCAGGCGGCTCCCGCGGCGGCCCACAGAGCCACCCCGGCGGCCGCGGCGCGCGCCGGACGGTTCATGGCCTGGCCACCACCAGATTGAGCAGCTTGTCGGGCACGAACACGGCGCGCCGGGGGCCCTCGGCTCCGGGCGGGAACACGACCGAGCCCAGCCGGGCGTCGCGCCGCACGGCCTCGAGCACCATCTCCTGATCCGACCCCTGTGGCACGGCCACCTTCCCTCGCACCTTGCCGTTGACCTGCACCACGATGGTCACCTCCTCGCGCTCCAGCATGGCCGGATCCGGCTCCGGCCAGGGGTGCCTGGCCAGCAGGCCGGCGTGACCCAGCCTGGACCAGGCCTCCTCCGCCAGGTGCGGGGCGAAGGGAGCCAGGCACTGGACCAGGATGTCCAGCGATTCCCTGAGGACAGCGCGATCCTCCCCCGACAGATCGGGGCCGTCGGAGCGGTTCTCGTCGAGCGGAGCGAACAGGTAGAGGGCGTTGACCAACTCCATGATCGCGGCGATGGCCGTGTTGAGGTGGAGCCGCCGGCCGATGTCGTCTCCCACGCGGGCCAGCGTCCGGTGCGCCTTGCGCCGCAGGTCGAGCGCGGCCGTCCCGGCGGGGCGCCGCGGCGGTCCCGCGCCGGCCGCCTCGGAGGCATGCGCGTCCACCAGCCGCCACACCCTGCGGACGAACCGCTGCAGGCCGTCGATCCCCGCCTCGCTCCACTCCAGGTCGCGCTCCGGCGGCGCCGCGAAGAGGATGAACAGACGCGTGACGTCGGCGCCGTAGCGCTCCACCATCTCGTCGGGGGCCACCACGTTCCCCTTGGACTTGGACATCGTGGCGCCGCCGAGCTGCACCATCCCCTGGCAGAGCAGGCGGGTCACCGGCTCGCCGGGGGTCCCCAGCCCCAGATCCCGCATCACCATGCTCCAGAAGCGCGCGTACATGAGGTGGAGGATGGCGTGGGTGATGCCGCCGATGTAGAGATCGATGGGGGTCCACGCGGCGGCGGCTTCGGGGCTGAACGGCGCCTTGTCGTTGGCGGGATCGAGGTAGCGGTAGAAGTACCACGACGAGTCGACGAACGTGTCCATGGTGTCGGTCTCGCGGCGGGCCTCGCCGCCGCAGGCGGGACACCGGGCCTTCACGAACGAGGCGCTTCCGGCCAGGGGGTTGCCTCCCTTTCCGGCGAAGGTCACGTCGGTGGGCAGGACGACCGGGAGCTCGCTCTCCGGAACCGGCTGCACGCCGCACCGGGCGCAGTAGACCATGGGGATCGGGGTCCCCCAGTAGCGCTGCCTCGAGATCCCCCAGTCCTTGAGGCGGAACTGGACCGACCCCTCGCCGAAGCCGAGGCGGCGGGCGTGCTCGGTCATCGCCTTCCTGGCCTGGGCGCAGGAGAGCCCCGAGAACGGTCCCGACTCCACCGTCCTCCCCTCCTCCGACGTGAAGGGAGGGGCCGGAGAGGAGCCGTCCGCCGGAGCGATGACCGTCCGCACCGCCAGCCCGTAGCGGGTGGCGAACTCGAAGTCCCGCTCGTCGTGAGCCGGCACGGCCATGATGGCGCCGGTGCCGTAGTCCATCACGATGAAGTTGGCGACCCAGATCGGCACGCGCTCCAGGCTGAAGGGGTTGACGGCGTGGCGGCCGGTGAACACCCCCTCCTTCTCCCGCTCGGCGGAGAGCTTCTCCCCGACCGGGGCCTGCTTCTGCGCGTGGAGGAACGCCTCGACGCCTCCTCGAGCCGCCGATCCCTCCAGCAGCTCCGCCAGCGCGGGATGATCGGGGGACAGCGCCAGGAAGGTGGCGCCGTAGATGGTGTCGATGCGCGTGGTGAAGACGCGCAGCGGCGGCCCGCCGCCCTCCACGGCGAAGTCCACGAACGCCCCCTCGCTCCGCCCGATCCAGTTGCGCTGCATGGCCAGCACTCGCTCCGGCCAGCCGCCCATGGTGTCCAGATCGGCCAGAAGCTCCTCGGCGTAGCGGCTGGTCCTGAGGAACCACTGCTCCAGGTCCTTCTGCACGACCAGGCTCTTGCACCGCCAGCAGGCCCCGGACTCCACCTGCTCGTTGGCCAGCACCGTCTCGCACTGCGGGCACCAGTTCACGCGGCGCAGGCTTCTGTAGGCCAGGCCCCGCTGGTGCATCTGGATGAAGAACCACTGGTTCCAGCGGTAGTACTCCGGCCGGTGGGAGGCGATCTCCCGGCTCCAGTCGTAGGCGAAGCCCATGCGCCGGAGCTGCTCTCTCATGTCGGCGATGTTCGATTCGGTCCATTCCCTGGGGTGCAGTCCCCGCTGGATGGCGGCGTTCTCCGCGGGGAGGCCGAAGGAGTCCCAGCCCATGGGATGCATGAGGTGGCGTCCCTTCATGAGCTGGTAGCGCGCCACGGCGTCGCCGATGGCGTAGTTGCGCACGTGCCCCATGTGGATGCGGCCCGACGGGTAGGGGAGCATCTCCAGGCAGTAGAAGCGGGGTCCCTCGGGACGATCGGGGGCCCGGAACGCCCTCTGCTCCTCCCAGATCCGCTGCCACTTGGTCTCGATGGAGCTGTGATCGAAGTCGGTCAAGGGGTGATGACCTGAATCCGTGTGTTGGAGCCGCGCCGCGCGGCCCGCGAAGGTGAGCCGTGACGATGGTAACACAACGGTTTCGGGGCGGGCAACGAGCGGAGGATCAGGCCGTGGATCGGCGCTCCAGGGGACGGCGCAGCGATTCCGGAAGAGACAGCTCGCCGGCCTCCAGCTTGAGCCGGATCGCGTCCAGGACGCCGTTGACGAACGGGCCGGACTCGTCGTTGCCGAACGTCTTGGCGATCTCGATGGCCTCGTCGATCACCACCACGCGCGGGGTGTCGGGCTGGAAGAAGAACTCGTAGAGCGCCATCCTCAGCACGTTGCGGTCCACCACCGCCATGCGCGCGATCCGCCAGTTGGTGGCGGCCGAGGCGATCACGCCGTCGAGGGCGTCGCGGCACGACATGGTCCCCCGCACGATCTCGTCGGCGAACCCGCGCACCGCGTCCGGGACGTTGATGTCGCCCCAGAACGCCTCGATGGCTCTCTGGGTGTCGGACGGGCAGAGGTCGAGCTGGAAGAGGAGCTGCAAGGCGTGCTCGCGAGCGCGGCGGCGGTCCCCCGACTTCTGCGTCATGGGCGCCCCAGGGTCTTCATGGTGAGCGCCGTCTCGATGGCCGCCATCGCCGCATCCCACCCCCTGTTGCCGAGGATCCCGCCGGCCCGGGCCTCCGCCTGCTCCTTGTTGAGGGCGGCCACGATGCCGAAGGCCACCGGCACCCCTGTCTGCTCCGCCGCGCAGGCGAGCCCCCGGGCCACCTCGGCGGCGATCAGATCGAAGTGCGCCGTCTCCCCGCGGATGAGCACGCCCAGGGCGATGACCGCGTCGAAGGCGCTCGACGAGGCGAGCCGCCGGGCCACCACGGGGACCTCCCAGCTCCCCGGGACGCGCACCACGGTGACGTCGGAGGCCGCGGCCCCATGCTCGGCCAGGCAGTCCTGCGCCCCCGACAAGAGCCGATCGCAGTACAGCTCGTTGAAGCGGCTGGCCACCACGGCGAACCGCAGGCCGCCCGCGCGGAGGTGCTTGCGTGCCGTCCTGCCACCCTCCTGCGCAGTCATCCCGTCTCCTGCGGAAGTCCCTGAAAAAAAGGACGTTGAGCGATCGCCTCGATTCTAGGGACCCCCCCGACCCAAGTCAACCGAGGCAGCTCGCCAGCATCGTCCTCCAGGCCGGCGCCAGCGCGCTCTTGAGCACGATGTCGGCGGCCAGCCCGGCGAGGGCCGCCCACACCCAGGCCCGCGGGGAGCCCGCAGGACGCGCGCGCAGGGAGCCGCGCGCCGCCAGCGGCTCGGCCAGCACCACGCCCAGGACGATGAACGACGCCACGCGCACGATCGACCACGGGTTCCAGGCCAGCAGCGCGGCGCAGACCGCCGGGCAGGCCTGCGCGCGCGCGGCGAAGTCCCCCGCGTAGAAGCTCATGTACGAGAGCATGGCGGCCCCCAGCACCAGCCCTCCCCCCCCTGCCGTGGCCGCCGACAGCAGGCAGAAGGCGGCCGCGTGCAGCAGGTGCTGCGGGATGAACCTCGATGGCTCCGATTCCCGGCCTTCGCCCAAAGCGATCCACTCCCGCATCTCCTGGCTGTAGGCCGGGCCGTGGAAGACCGCCCGCCCCATGGCCGCCGCGTCGCTCGCGCCGAGCCAGGTGACCGAGACGGCCAGCCCGGCC
>DATEEA010000092.1:0-9634 GCA_035281445.1 Candidatus Polarisedimenticolia bacterium | reverse complement strand
GCCAGGGCGCGCTCGCGCTGGCGCGCGGAGGCCAGCGTGCGCGCCAATGCGGTCATCAGGGCCGGCTTGACCGGCATCGTGGCGGGCAGCGCGCGGGCCAGGGCCTCGGCCTCGTCCAGGACCTCGCGCACCGCGGGGTGGCCGGCCTCGGCCATCGCCTCCCCCACCAGGATCAGCCCCTCGGCCCGCTTCCACCCGGGCAGCCCGGCCGCGGACCGGCGGGCGGACTCCAGCGCCCATCCGCCGCCCGCCGGCGCGGCCCGGGCCACCTCGACGTAGGCCCGAGTCCGTGCCCAGGCGGTGTCCAGATCGAGCGCGCCGTCGAGCGGGGCCAGCGCCTCCATCGCGCCGCCGGCGTCCCCCTCGGCGGCCTTCGCCGCCGCGGTGGCCGAGGGAGCCATGGCCGCGTACTGCGTGTCGCCTGCGGCCAGCTCCTCCCCCAGCGTCCGGGCGTCCTCGCGCCGGCCCATCGCCGCCATGGCCTCGGCGATGCGCGCGGCGATCCGCCTCTCCTGCCAGCCACCCGCCCTGGAGCGCTCGGCCTCTGCGCGGGACAGCAGCCGGGAGGCGGGTCCCGGCCGCCCCGTCCGGGCGGCCTCGGCGGCCAGGGAGGCGAAGGCGGTGCCCTTCCTCCACCCCTCGATCGCCTCGGCGCGCGAGGCGGCGCCGTCGGGATCGCCGGCCCGGGCCAGATCGAGCACCGCCTCTTCCATCGCCCGCCCCCGGTCCGCCGGGTCGGAGGCGATCGCCGAGGCCAGCCGGAAGGCCAGGTCGAGCGCGCGGGCGGCGGGGGCAGGGGCCCCCGCCGCTTCCTGCGATGCGGTCGCGGGGGCCGGAGCGGAGCCCGCCGCCGTGGAGGGGCCCAGGAGCACCAGGGCCAGGGCGGCCACTTCGAGAACGCCCCTGGCCATTCCCCTGCTCCGGGTGGTGCCGGTCGTGCTCATGGCCCTCCTTTCGGCGGGCGTCCGCCGTTGCTCCGGCCCCCGCGCCGTCCTCACGGGCAGCCGGCTCCCTGCCGGATGACGCCGTCCGTCCCCGAGCCGAGCGATCCCTCGCCGCAGGGGTTGCCCGCCCTCACCAGGTAGAAGTAGATCTGGTTGAGGCCGGGCATGTCCGCGTCCGTGGCCGAGGTGTCCATGCCGTCGTCGGTCTCCACGCAGATCGACCCGGTGAAGTCGGGGCTGTCTGAGCGGAGCAGGTCGTACATCTCCGTTCCGTCCGCGCCGGCCGGGGCCAGCCAGGTCAGTCTCGAGGGGTCGTTGCCGAACGGACCGCCGGCGGACAGCCCCGGGACCTCGTTCGGCACCGACGCCGCCGAGCCGCCCGCGCAGGTGCCCATGTAGCCGGTGCGGGCCAGGGTGCTCCAGCCTGCGGCCCAGTTGTCCGCCGGTGAGAAGGCTCCCTTGTAGGGGGCCGGGGAGAAGAAGCCGTCGGCGGGGGCCGCCCGGTTGGTGGCCTCCAGGGGGCCGCCCGCGGCCGGCCGGGGGTCCACCAGCCCGATCGGGTCGGGGGTGGCGCTGGCGCCCGACGGGATCCGGCTCAGCGCCCGGATCGGCAGCGCCGTGGCGCACCCCAGGTACGCGTTGTCCAGCGCGGCGTTGGTCAGCGCCCCGTTGTCGTGGTGGTTCTTGCCGCTGTCGCACCCCGCCGCCGACGCGTCCCCCGCCGGCACCGTCCCGCCGTTGCCGAAGCACCAGAACGCGTTGTCCTCCAGCTCCAGTTGGAACGCCGACGCCGGTCCGGGGTGGAACCCGTCCACCGTATAGGGCGTCACCGACCGCTCGCCGCTGCTGTTGGCCGCCGTGGAGCTGCCGCCCGGAAGGCTGCCCCCCTCGATGCACAGCGGCGCGCCGCCGAAGTCCGCGAAGAAGCTGTTGTAGTAGCGGCCCCCCGCGTTGTCCCTGAAGTGCAGCGCCGTGTTGCGCGCCTTGTCCGTGTAGCTCTTCTGTCCCAGCCCCAGGTAGGTCACGTTGTAGAAGGTGGGGATGGTCAGCGGCAGGCTCCCGTCCGGGTTGTTCCCCCCGTCGTGCTCCCCCCCCTTGTCCGACTTGTCCGCGCCCGGCGTCCCCTGCATCAGGAACACGAACTGCAGCTTGCCTCTCCAACCTTCGTCGTAGTCGATCCCGTCGTCGCCGCCCACCGCCGCGATCAGGTGCTTGGCGCTCACCGTCCCGCCGAAGAACTCGAACGCGTCGTCCTTGTTCTGGAACACCTCGATGAAGTCCAGGTCCGTCTGCCGCCCCACGCCGCCCAGCGTCAGACCGTTGATCTCGTTGTTGGCCGACAGGTTGAACCCGCCGTAGCGGATCGACACGTACGTCATCGTCCCGCTGTCGTCGTCATCGTCCCCACCGTTGCCGTAGAACCCCAGGCCGCCGGCCGGCGTCAGCCCCTCGATCTGCACCTCACGCGACGACAGCGGCCCCGACAGCGTGTTGTTGGCCACGTACCCGCGCCCCAGCAGGATCACGCCGCCCCACTGCGCGGTCAGGCTCAGCGCGCCGTCCAGCGTGTCGTACGGGAAGGTCCCGGGATTGCCTCGCACGTTGTCGTCGAACAGGTCCGTGAACACGATCGGCTGGGCGGCCGTCCCCAGCGCGCGGATCTTCGACCCCCTGGCCACCACCAGCGTCCCGGGATCGTTCGCCCCGGGAGACGATTCCGGCTCCCCGCGCACCACCGTCCCAGGCTCGATGGTCAGCGTCGCTCCGTTGCTCACGTACACCACCTGCGTCAGCACGTACTCGTTGTTCGACGTCCAGGTCTCGCTCGCCGTGATGTCGGCCGACACCATGACGGTCCCGGCCAGCGCCTGGCCCGCTCCCAGCAGCGCGGCCAGCGCCAGAACGGTCAGGTACCTTGCTTCGGATCTCATCAGCCTCGGTTCCTTCCTCGAAGTGAAGCGGTCCATGGATGCGGGCCGGTGGCGACGGACGCTCGCACCGTACCCGGCCCGCGTGGCGGGCAAGGAGCGTTCGTGTGACGACTCGGTGGAGCGGCGCTCGCCGCGCCCCGGATCGTGCGCCTCCTTTATCCGCCCCCGCCGCGGCGGGCGCGTGGAGCCGGAGTGAAGGTTCCGTGAAGGGTTGGGAGACAGACCGCGTCAGTCCGCCTGTGGATCCTGGATGCGGTAGCCGACGCCGCGCACGGTGTGCAGCCACCCGGCGGCGGCCCCCAGCTTGTCGCGCAGGCGGCGCACGTGGGTGTCCACGGTGCGGGACATCACCTCGGAGTCGTAGCCCCAGACCTCCGACAGCAGCACGTCGCGCGAGCGCACCCGGCCCCGGGCCTTCACCAGGTCGGCCAGGAGCCGGAACTCGGTGATGGTCAGCTCGATCGGCCGGCCGGCGACCCTCACCTCGTGCCGGCCCGGATCCACCTCGATCGGACCGGCGGAGAGGGTCTGCTCGGCGGGCTCGTTCTCGCCGGGGGACGAGGGCCCGCCCCTTTTGAGGACGGCCCTCACTCTCAGGATGAGCTCCCTGACGCTGAACGGCTTGCTGACGTAGTCGTCCGCACCCAGCTCGAAGCCCAGCAGGCGGTCGATCTCGTCGTTGCGCGCGGTCAGCAGGATGACCGGGATGGAGCGCGTGGCGGGAGAGGCCCGGAGGAGCTTGAGCACCTCGGTCCCGGAGAGATCGGGGAGCATCAGATCGAGCAGGACCAGGCGGGGGTGGCGGGCTCGGGCCATCTCCACGGCGTCCTCACCGTTGAGCGCGGACAGCACGCGGAAGCCGGCCTGCCTGAGGTTGTAGTCGAGCAGGTCGACGATGTCCTTCTCGTCGTCCACCACCAGCACCGTCTCGGCCATGCCCGGGTCCTCCACCTTCACCGGGACGTTACGGAGGCGGTGTGTCGCGGCCAGGACGGGCGTGTGATCGGAATGTAAAGAATGGATCGGGAGGGATCAGTCTTCGATGGCGGCGGCGATGGCCCGTCTCATGGCATCGAGGGAGAACGGCTTGATCACCACCTGGTTGCCGGTCTCCTCGAGGAGCCTGTGGGTCTCCGAGCCGGCGCCGTCGCCGGTCATGAAGATGATGCGGCGGGCCAGGGCGGGCCGGCTGCCGGCCAGCTCCTCGTACAGATCCCGCCCTGTGCCCCCGGGCATCTTCATGTCGGTGATCACCAGGTCGAAATCGGTCCTGCCGATCATCTCCACAGCCTGGGGGAAATCCGAAGTCGTCTCCACGGTGCACCCCTCTCTGGCCAGCAGATCGGCCAGCATCGCCTGGATGGAGGGCTCGTCGTCCACGATGCAGACGCGCAGCGCCCGGGGCTCCCGGCTCGGGGACTCGGGCGGCGCAGGGGGGCGGATCGCCGCGCTGGCGTCCAGAATGGGGAGCCAGACGATGAACGTGGCTCCATGGCCCGGCTGGCTCTCCACCCAGATGCGCCCTCCGTGCTCCTCCACGATGCCGTAGCAAAGCGACAATCCGAGGCCTGTCCCCTTCCCCTCCGACTTGGTGGTGAAGAAGGGCTCGAAGATCTTCTGCTGCTGCTCGCGCGGGATGCCGGGGCCGTCGTCGCGGACGCGCACCTCCAGCCAGCCCTCCTCCCGTGCCGTGGAGACCAGCAGGCGGCCTCCCTTGCGGGCCTCCAGCATCGCCTGCTCCGCGTTGTTGAACAGGTTCAGCAGCACCTGCTGGATCTGCTGGAAGTCGAGCATGGTCCTGGGAAGGGCCGGGGCAAGGTCCTTCTCCAGGACGATCTGGCTGGTCTTGAAGTGGTAGGCGCGCAGCTCCAGCGTCTTTTCGATGATGGCGTTGAGGTCGAGGTGCTTCTTCTCCGGGGGCTGGCGGCGGGCGAACGTGAGGAGGTTCCGGACGATCTTCCCGGCGCGCTCGGCCTCGGAGATGACCGTCTCCAGGCGGCGCCTCACGTGGGTGATGTCATCCATGGCCAGGGCGAGCTGCGCGTAGCCGAGGACCGCGGTCAGGGGATTGTTGAGCTCGTGGGCAACGCCGGCCACCAGCTCGCCGAGCGCGCTGAGCTTCTCGGCCTGGATGAGCTGGCGCGTGGCCGCGTCAAGCTTCGCCCGGGTCAGCTCGAGCGTCTTCAGCGACTGGAGGTGCGCTCGGCGGACGTCCAGCTCTCCCAGCTCGCGCCGCACGGCGGCGGCCAGCTTGGCCGGCCGCCCCTTCAGGATGTAGTCCTGCGCCCCGACCCGCATCGCCTCCACGGCCGCCTCCTCGCCCATGGTGCCGGACACGATGATGAAGGGGAGGTCGAGGTTTCTCTCGCGCACCATCCGCAAGGCCGCGGGGGCGCTGAAGCGGGGCATCCCGTGGTCGGAGATGACCAGGTCCCACTGGCGCCTGCCGAGCGACTCGGCCATCGCCTCGGGCGCGTCCACGCGCTCCCACTCCGGATCCAGCCCTTCACGCTGGAGGCCGCGCAGGAGCAGCAGGGCGTCGTCCTCGGAGTCCTCGACGATCAGCAGCCTGAAGCTGAGAGACATCCTCCGATCCTCCTCTCCGCCGGCGCGCGCGTCACGAGGCGAGGGTGAAGTAGAAGGCCGCCCCGGAGCCAGGCTCGCCCCTTGCCCAGAGCCTCCCTCCGTGGCGGTTCACCACCCGCTGCACCGTGGCCAGTCCCACGCCGGTCCCTTCGAACTCCTTCTCCGAGTGAAGCCGCTGAAACGGCTGGAACAGCCGGCCGGCATGGTCCGGGTCGAACCCCGCGCCGTTGTCCTCCACCACGAAGACGATCCTGCCTTCCTGGCTCAGCCGGCCGAACCGGATGCTGGCAAGGTCCGTGTTGCGAGTGAACTTCCAGGCGTTGGCGAGCAGGTTCTCGATGGCGATGCTCAGGAGCCGCTCATCGCCCACGGCGGCCAGGCCGTCCTCGATGGCGACGTCCACGCTTCGGGCAGGGTCGCGCTCGCGCAGCCCGGCTGCCGCGCGGCGGGCGATGGCGGCAAGGTCGACCTCGCGCATCGTCATGGGGACTCGGGACAGCCGGCAGAGGTCCAGCATGGCGTCGATGAGCTGTCCCATCCGCTCGGCTCCGGCTCTCATGCGCTCCACGTGCTCCAGGCTCCGGCCGTCGAGCTTCCCTTGAGCGTCCTCCAGAAGGAGCTGGCAGAAACCGTCGAGCCTGCGCAGGGGCGCCCTCAGGTCGTGCGAGACCGAGTAGGAGAACGCCTCCAGCTCCCTGTTGGCCGCCTCGAGCTGGGCGGTGCGATCGCGCACCCGCCGCTCCAGCTCAGAGTGGACCTGGATGTTCTCCATGGCCACCGAGGTGCTGTCCGCGAGCGCCTGCAGCAGCTCGACCTGCTCGGGGGTGGCGCGGTGGCGCTTTGCCCAGTAGGTGCCGATGGCGCCGATGGGGTCCCTGGTCCGTATCGGCATCATGGCCAGGCTCTTGACGAAAGTGGGCCGGTAGGCTTCGGCGGGGATGCGCGGGTCGGCGTAGATGTCCTCGATGACCGCGTGGCTGGCGTTCAGCATCGCCCAGCCGCTGATGCACGCTTCCATGGGGAACCGGCGTCCCTTCCACAGGGGCGCGATGGCGTCCTCCTCGGCGTAGAAGCAGGAGCCGTTCTCCCTCAGGACGAACGTCGCCCCGTCGGCGCCGGTCAGCTCGCGGGCCGCGGTGCGGACGATCGTCATCACCCTGTCGAGGCTTCGGGCGAGCGAGAGCTCCTGCACCACCTCGACGAGACGGCGCGTCGCCAGCAGCTGATCGAGCGGCCGACTGTTCCCGGCGGGCAAGGGCGCTGCCTGCATTGATCTCCTCCGAGGCGGGAACATAGGTCCCCAAATACGCCCCGCGCAAGACGGCAAGGCCTTGTTGCGTCAGTGAGTTAGCTTGACGAACCCGCCGCTGCGGCATTGAGTCGTCGGCGTGCGCCGGCCTGGGAGGATCAATCGAGGACGCTGGCCGTCCGGGTTGGAAGTTGGAGCGGGCAATGGGATTCGAACCCACGACCTTCAGCTTGGGAAGCTGACACTCTACCACTGAGTTATGCCCGCTCCGCCCGGAACGGCCGGATCCTAGCACAGGAGAGCGCCCCGGAAGTCCGTTTCAGGAGCGGGACACCGCCGGGAAGGTGATCAGCGTGCGCAGGACGTCGCCGCGGCGCAGGTCCTCGAACGCCTCCCCGATCTCCTCCAGCGGGCGGCGGCGGCCGACCAGGGGCTCGAGCTGGAGCTCGCCCCGCATGGCCATGGCCATCATCTCGGGCATGTCGCGGTGGGGGTCGCATCCGCCGTAGTAGGCGCTGGTCAGGACCTTGTCGGAGCGGGTGAAGGTGCCGGCGCCGAGGCGGATATCCTCGTCGTGGCCGCCGAGGCCCACCAGCACGATGGTGCCGCCGCGGCGGGCGGCCTCGATGGCCTGCTGCATGACGGCCGGGCTGCCGAGCGCCTCGAAGGTGTGGTCGGCCCCCCGCCCCCCGGTGAACGACCTGACCGCGGCGACCGGGTCGCCGCGCGAGGCGTCCACGGCGTGGGTTGCGCCCAGGCGGCGCGCGAGATCGAGGCGCGCCGGGTTGACGTCCACGGCGGCGATGAGCGACGCGCCGGCGATGCGGGCGCCCTGGATGATGTTCATGCCGACGCCCCCGCACCCGAAGACGGCGGCGGAGCTGCCGGGGGCGACCCGCGCGCGGCGCAGGGCCGCGCCGACACCGGTGGCCACGGCGCAGCCCAGCAGGGCGGCGGCCTCCAGCGGGGCTTCCCTCGGGATGCGCACGCAGCACGACGCGGGGACGACGCACGCCTGGGCGAAGCAGGCCAGCGCGGCGTAGTGGTAGAGGGGCCGGCCGCCCGATTGCAGGCGGGTGGTGCCGTCGCGGAGCGTGCCGTTCCATACGGCCTCGATATAGGCCTCGCACTGGGCGGGCAGGTCGTGGCGGCAGTAGTAGCAGTCACCGCACGAGGGGGCCCACGACAGCACGACGTGGTCTCCGGCGGCGACGGTGGTCACCCCCTCCCCCACCGCGCCCACGATCCCCGAGCCCTCGTGCCCGCACACGGCGGGGAGAGGGTGGCGGGTGGCTCCGGTCATGACGTGCCAGTCGGAGCGACAGACCCCGACGGCGGCGACCTCGACGCGGACCTCTCCCGGCCCGGGCGGGAGGAGCTCCACCTCCTCCACCGTCATCGGCTCTCCGGCCCGGCGCAGGACCGCGGCCTTCACGGGAGCGCCGCCGCGGCTGCCGCCGGGACGCTCCCGGCGGGGCGGGCGGCAGCGATCCAGCCGCCGCCGATCACCAGGTCCTGGTCGTAGAAGACGGCCGCCTGCCCGGGGGAGACGCCGCGCACCGGCTCGAGCAGCTCGACGAGGCCGCCGCCGTCCGGCAGGCAGGTCACGCGGGCGGGAGTGCCGTGGTGGCGGTGCCGCACCTTGACGGTGGCCGGGAAGGGACCGGGACCAGGCGGAGGCGAGGCCAGCCTGATGCCGGTCAGCTCGAGGGCGCCGCACAGCAGCGCGTCCTCCTCCGCCAGCACGACGCGGCGGGAGGCGGCGTCCACCTGCACCACGTAGAGCCGGCGCGCCGAGGAGACGCCGAGCCCGCGCCTCTGGCCCACGGTGAAGCCGGAGACGCCGCCGTGGCGGCCCAGGACGCGCCCGGTGGTGTCCACCATCTCGCCTGGAGCCTCCGGAGGCTCGCCGCTCTCCTCCTGCCTCGCCCGGAGGAAGCCGCGGTAGTCGGTCCCCTCCAGGAAGCAGATGTCCTGGCTCTCCGGCTTGCAGGCGGTGGCCAGGCCCAGCGAGACGGCCTCGCGGCGCACCTCGGCCTTGCTCATCCCGCCGAGAGGGAAGAGGGCCAGGGCGCGCTGCTCGTCGGTGAGATCGAACAGGAAGTAGGACTGGTCCTTCTCGCGGTCGGAGGCGCGCAGCAGCGCCCGCCCGGGCTGTCCGGGCCGGCCGGTGAGGCGGGCGTAGTGGCCGGTGGCCACGGCGCCTGCGCCCAGGGAGCGGGCCAGGGCGCCCAGCTCCTCGAACTTGACGTCGGCGTTGCAGCGCACGCAGGGGTTGGGGGTGCGGCCGGCGCGGTACTCGCCGGCGAAGTGGTCGAGCACGCGCCAGCCGAACAGCTCCTCGCGGTCCACCACGTAGTACGGGATCCCGAGCTGGGAGCAGACCCGGCGCGCGTCGAGGAAGTCCTCCGGAGAGCAGCAGCGCGCGGCGCGGCCCGCCTGGCTCAGGTCGTGGAGCTGGAGGGAGACGCCGATGACCTCGTGTCCCTGCCGGGCCAGGAGCGCGGCGGCCACCGAGGAGTCCACCCCGCCGGACATGCCGGCCACGACGCGGGCCATCAGGCCTGCCCCGCGGGAGAACGGCGGGCGATCCCGGAGACGCCGGTGCCGGAGGCCGGAGTCTCGAGCCGGGCGGCGCCGGCGCGGGCGGCCGCGGCGGCGCGCTGCAGCGCCTGGGCGAAGTCAGCGAGCTCGGCCGCCGTGGTGGCGGGGCCGAGGCTGATCCGGATGGTGGAGGCGGCCTCGTCCCCGGGCAGGCCCATGGCGGAGAGCACGTGCGAGGGGCGGCCGGCCCCGGTGGAGCAGGCCGAGCCGGTGGAGACGGCGAAGCCGGCCAGGTCCAGGGCGATCACCAGCGCGTCGGCGGCCGCGCCGGGGACGGTCAGGCTGATGGTGTTGGGAAGGCGCGGGGCCGCGGCTCCGTT
>DATEEA010000091.1:0-79201 GCA_035281445.1 Candidatus Polarisedimenticolia bacterium | reverse complement strand
GGGAGGGCGAGCGCGGCGAGCCTGACCGCCGCCAGCATGCAGACCAGCGCGGCGAGGGCCGGCACCAGGTAGAGCCCACGCGGGCCGCCGATCGCGTAGGGCACGCTGGCCAGCAGGGAGACCAGGCCCGGGCCGGTGGCGCGCCCCGGCTGCTCCCCGTCCGCCAAGGCCGGGGCGGCGGGGAGGGGCTCTCCCTCCAGCCCGCCGCCCCCGGAGGCGGGCGCGCTCGGGGCCGGAGTCATCGGGAGCCACGCGGCCAGCGCGTCCGCCTGGCGCCAGACGATCCCCTCCTGGGGAGAGAAGAGACCCGCCGCGGGGAGCGCCAGGATGAGCCCGGCATAGACCACCGCCAGGGCCACGGCCGCGAACCGGGGGACGTCGCCGGCCGTCACTCTCCCGACTCGAGGAATCGCTCGGCGTCCAGCGCCGCCATGCATCCGGTCCCCGCGGCGGTGATCGCCTGGCGGTACCGGCTGTCGGCGACGTCCCCCGCGGCGAAGACGCCGGGCACGGATGTGCGGGTGCTGAACGGCTGCACTTTCAGGTAGCCGACGTCATCCATCTCCAGTTGCCCCCTGAACAGCGATGTGTTGGGCTGGTGCCCGATGGCGATGAACAGGCCCCCGGCCTGCAGCGTGGAGACCGCGCCGGTCCTGACGTTCTTCAGCCGCACTCCGGTGACCTTGTCTCCGCCCAGGACCTCCTCCACCACGCTGTCGAACACGAAGGCGATCTTCGGGTTCCTGTGCGCCTTGTCCTGCATGATCTTGGAGGCACGCAGCCGGTCGCGCCGGTGCACCACGGTCACCTTGGAGGCGAACTTGGTCAGGAAGGTGGCTTCCTCCATCGCCGTGTCGCCCCCGCCGACCACCACGACCTCCTGGTTCTTGAAGAAGAACCCGTCGCAGGTGGCGCACGCCGAGGCGCCGTGGCCCATCAGACGCTTCTCCGAAGGGAGCCCCAGCAGCTTGGCCGAGGCCCCCGAGGCGATGATCACGGCGCGCGCGGTCATGGTCCTCCCTTCCACGTCGAGGCGGAAGGGCCGGCTGCCCAGATCCGCCGAGCGCACCTCGCCCTGGAGGATGCGGGTGCCGAACCGCTCGGCCTGCTTGCGGAACAGATCGACCAGCTCCGGCCCCATCACCCCCTGGGGGAACCCAGGGAAGTTCTCCACGTCGGTGGTGATGGTGAGCTGCCCTCCCGGCTGGCTGCCGTCGATGACCACCGGCTCCAGGTTTGCGCGCGCCGCGTACAGCGCCGCGGTCAGCCCGGCGGGCCCCGAGCCGATGATCACCACGTTGGCCGGCTCGGGATCTCCGGCGGTCTTCCGGTCCAGGGCGAGCATGGGATCCAACTCCCCACGATCGTCGAGCGCCTTCATTTCGTCGAACCCTCCGATGCACCGTCCGTCGATGAAGATCTCCGGAGCGGTGGTGCGCCCGCTGCGGCGGATCATCTCCTCGAGCAGAGCCGGATCCCCCGAGACCGGGATCTCCCGGTAGGCCACCCCCTTGCGGTCCAGCATCCCCTTGGCCCAGGTGCAGTAGGGGCATGCGGTCTTGGTGTAGATCACCACCTCGGGCATCGCGTCCTCGTCATCCTCGCCGCCTCACGGCCCCGACGGGGCCGCGTTGCGGGATCCTCAGCCCGGGCGGAACGCCGGGACGTGCTCCCCCTCCCTGTAGAGCGGCACGCCGGTCAGGCCGGCCATCCGCTCCAGATCGGCCGCCATCGCCGCCAGCTCGTCGCGCTGGAAACCGAGCGACGCGCGCGCCACCGACCCGTCCGGCCGGATCAGCACCAGGGTGGGGACAGCGACCAGCCCGTAGGCGTCCGAGACGGGGAAGCGCGGGCCGTCCACCGCCACCGGAAGGGTCAGACCCAACTCGGCGGCGTAGGCGCGCGCCGACTCCGGTCCGTCCTGGGACACCGCCGCCACCATGGCGGCGGGGGCGGCACGCTCGTGCAGGCGCTGCACGAACGGCAGGGTGAAGCGGCATGTGGGGCAGGTGTCCTTGTAGAAGGCGAGCAGCACCGGACGCCCGGACGGATCGGGAACGGCCAGCGAGCCGCCGCCGGCGAGCGGGAGGGTGAAGGGAGGGGCCGCTGCGCCCGTGTGGATCCGATCCGCCTCCACGTCACACCTCCACGAACACGCCGTCGCCGTCCACCTTCACCCGGAAGGTGGCCAGACAGGCGTCGGGGACGTCGGGCGCGCGCCCGGTGGCCACGTCGAACTGCCAGAAGTGCCACGGGCAGGTCACCACCGACCCGGAGAGGTACCCTTCTCCCAGAGGGCCGCCGCGGTGCGGGCAGAGCCCCTCCACGGCATGGAAGATCCCCTTCACGTTGAACAGGGCGATCGGGCGGCCCGAAACGTGAAGCGCCTTGCCCGTCCCCTCGGGGACCTCGGAGACGGCGGCCACCCTCACATAACCAGGCATCGGCTCGGCGTCTTCCCTCACCCCGCCAGAGGCCCCAGGGCGACGCCGCCGGCCGGGGTGAAGCCGTCCTTCTCGCGCCCCACGCGCACCGCCTGGAAGCCCGGGTCGTGCTCCATCACCAGGATCCAGCCCTGATCGGCGGCCTTCCCGAGCAGCGACCGCTTCTCGTCCATGGTGGTGAGGGGGGCCAGGTCGTAGGCCATCACCCAGGGGGTCGGGACGTGGGCGGCCGTGGGAATGAGATCGCCGCAGTAGACCACGCTCCCCTCCCCTTCGCCGATCCGCACGATCTGGTGGCCGACCGTGTGCCCCTGCGTCGGCTCCACGCAGATGCCGGGAGCCACCTCGCGGCTCCCGCGGGCCGTCGTCAGCCGGCCCTCCTCGCGCAGCGGCAGGAAGTTCTCGGGCCGGAAGGAGCGGCGGTCCTTCTCCGTGGGGTGCATGGCCCAGTCGAGCTGCGTCTGCTGGACGTGATAGCGGGCTTTGGGAAAAGCCGGCTCCAGCCGCCCCTCCCTCCGGATCATCGTGCCCCCGGCGTGATCGAAGTGCAGATGGGTCAGCACGACGTCGGTCACGTCCTCCGGCGCGATCCCCTGCGCCTCCAGGGAGGACAGGATCGACCGGTGCCCGTTCTCGATGGCGTAGATGGCCCGCTCCTTGTCGGACCACTCCCCTCCCATGCCCGTGTCCACCAGCACCAGGCGCCCTTCCCCGCGCGCCACCAGGCAGCGGGTGACCATCCGGATCCGGTTCTTCTCGTCGGGAGGGTGGCTCTTCTCCCAGAGAGTGCGGGGGACCACACCGAACATGGCCCCTCCGTCCAGCCGGAACCGCTCAGCCTCCGCCACCCCCACGTCGTACGACCCGGCCCGGATCATCCCGTCCCCCCTTCCCGCCGCGCCAGCCATGCCTCCCCCATGCGCCGCCTCAGGAACTCGCGGCGGCCGGGGGCCGACATGTGGACGTTGTCCGTCCTCTCCCGTCCGATGGTGGAGACCGGGAGCTCGGCGTAGTTGTGCCCCGGATAGACCAGCGTCTCGTCGCCCAGCGAGGCGAGCCTGCCCAGGCTGTCGAACATGGCGTCGGGGTCGCTGCCCGGGAAGTCGGTGCGGCCGCAGCGCCCGATGAACAGCGTGTCCCCGGTGAAGACGGCGGCCGGGGCCTCTCCTTCGCCCGGCACCAGCCAGCAGACGGCGCCGGGGGTGTGCCCGGGCGTGTGCAGCGCGCGGACGGCCAGATCCCCCACCTGCACCGTGTCGTTGTCCCGCACCCCGCAGACCGGGTCCTGCCGGCGGAGCCTTCCCCGTGCCGCGCTCACCTCCCGCTCGTGCACGTAGGTCACCGCGTCCGTGAGCGCGGCGGCCTCGCCCAGCGCCTCGATGTGGTCGGGGTGGGTGTGGGTGATCAGCAGGCGGGAGACCTTCAGTCCGGCCCCGGCCGCGGCCTCCAGCATCCTCCCGGCCTCCCAGGCGGGGTCGACCCACGCGGCGAGACCCGTGCGCGGGCACCCTATCAGGTAGTTGAAGTTCTGCATGGGTCCGACTTCGATCTGGATCAGCTTCATGAGGCAGGAACCGCTCGGATCGCGGCCATGTTAGCACACGGTCCGAGGGCCTCCGGCGCGCGGGCGCCGCGGGAGTGCTGTGGTACAATCCGCCGCCTCTTGCCTCGCCGCGCGGCGAGGTCCCCCTCCGCGTGAGGGATCCTCCATGAGAAAGGGATCATGTTGAACCTGGGCCTGATCGGCTTCGGCCGCTTCGGACAGTTCGCCGCGCGCCACCTGCGCCCCCACGTGGTGCGGATCTTCGTGTGGGACCTGCGCGACCAGCGCAAGCGGGCCGCCTCCCTGAAGCTGGCCTGGGGGACCCTGGAGGAGGCGGCCTCGTGTCAGGCGGTCCTGCTGGCGGTCCCGATCTCCGAGATGCCCACCGCGCTGGCCCAGGTCGGTCCCTACCTGAGGCCGGGAGCGCTGCTGATGGACGTCTGCTCGGTCAAGATGGCTCCCGTGGAATGGATGCTGGCCGCCGCCCCTCCCGAAGTGGAGGTCATCGGCCTGCATCCGCTGTTCGGCCCTCAGAGCGGGCGCTCGGGGATCGGAGGATTGACGGTGGCTCTCTGCCCCGCCCGCACCACCAAGGCGCAGGCCGTGCAGAGCTTCCTGGAGGAGATCGGGCTCAACGTGATCGTCACCACCCCCGAGGCCCACGACCGCCAGATGGCCGTGGCCCAGGTCCTCACCCATTTCGTGGCGCGGGGGCTGGCCGAAGCCGGTGCCAAGGACCAGGAGATGAAGACCCCCTCCTACGAGCGGCTGCTGCGGGTCGTGGACACCCTGTCGCGCGACACGCCGAAGCTGTTCCGCGACATCAACGCCTTCAATCCCTTCGCCGCCGAGGCCCGCGGCCGCCTGCTGGAGGCGCTGCGCAGGCTGGACGCGGAGGTGGAGCAGGAGTGAGGGCGCAGGCCGGCCGGGCGCGCCGCCGGCAGGACCTTGTCGCGGCGCCGGCGGGCGCCGTCCGCCCCCCGCTCAAGTGGGCGGGGGGTAAGCGCTGGCAGCTCTCCGAGCTGGCGCCGCTGTGGCGCCCTCACGCGGACCGCAGGCTGGTGGAGCCGTTCTGCGGCGGGCTGGCCGTGGCCATGGGGCTCGCTCCGCGCAGGGCGCTGCTCAACGACATCAACCCCCATCTGGTGAACTTCTACCGGTGGCTGAAGAAGGGTCTCGCCGTCGGGCTGCCCATGCGCAACTCGGAGACCCTTTACTACCGCCACCGCGCCCAGTTCAACAGGCTGCTGGCGGGAGGCGCCGCCGGGCGGGCCGATTGCGCGGCCCTCTTCTATTACCTGAACCGCACCTGCTACAACGGTCTGTGCCGCTTCAACGGCAGCGGCCTGTTCAACGTCCCGTTCGGCCGGTACGCCCGCATCAACTACGTGCGCGACTTCGCCGCCTACAAGGAGACGTTCCGGCACTGGGAGTTCACCTGCCGCGACTTCGAGGCGCTGGAGATCGACGACGGAGACTTCGTCTACGCCGACCCGCCCTACGACGTCCCGTTCACCCAGTACTCCCGCGGGGGGTTCGGCTGGGACGACCAGGTGCGTGCCGCGCAGCGGCTGGCCCGGCACCGCGGCCCGGTGGTCCTGTCCAACCAGGCCACCGATCGGATCGTGTCGCTGTACGCCAAGCTGGGTTTCCGGCTGCGCTACCTCAGCGCCCCCCGCAACATCAGTTGCACCGGCGACCGCACTCGCGCCCGCGAGGTGCTGGCCCTGAGGAACCTGGACTAGGGCCCGAGAGGTCGCCATCTCCCCGGGCGACCGCTCTCACCTCGTCGTCCCCGGCTAGGACGGCGCGGAAGGGTCCTGCTGGCCCGCGCTCGCCGGCTCCGAGCGCCGCAGCGGACGGCGGCTCGTGTATCCTGTGGCCGGCGGCCGGGGACTCCGGCTCACCGGAGGCGGCAGCGGTGCGGGACACGGGGACGGGCGAGGTTCTGGAGCGGATGATCGTCCCGGCGATGCAGCGCGGGGGCTACGACGCGGCGACCCAGGTGGACATCGGCACGCGTCCGGGCGGCGGCCGGCACCGCGTCGACGCGGTCGCCCGCAGGGAAGGGCGAAGCATCCTGGTGTCGCTGAAGTGGCAGCAGGTCCCCGGCACCGCGGAGCAGAAGGTCCCCTTCGAGGTCATCTGCCTGGGGGAGGCGATGCGATCTGGAAGCTACGACGGCGCCTACCTCGTGCTGGGCGGTCCCGGCTGGAAGCTGAGGGAGTTCTTCACCGGCGGCGGCCTGAGCGGCCACCTGGTGGACGCCGGCGCGGTGCGCATCGTGAGCCTGGAATCGTTCATCGCGCTGGCCAACCAGGGAAGGCTTTGAGACCCTCTCATCGAGGGCGCTCCCCCAGCATGTAGATCCGCTCCTGGAACGGGATGTTGGCGCGGAGCCATTCCGGCATGTCCAGGTAGGGTTGCTGGACTTCCGAGCAGTCGGTCTCGTCGGGACAGGCTCGCCTCGTCTCCTCGATCACCCGCCGGTTCACGAAGTCGAACAGCCTGTTGAGCGGGTAGTCCCTGCGCAGAGCCTGCAGGAGAAAGTGGGTGAAGTAGCCGCCCTTCTCGCCCCACTCGATGCTCCGGCGTCCATGGCTGGTGCCGTAGAACGTCAGCACCTCGCGGCTGAGCCCGCTCTCGGGCGGGCTCCCCCGGCCAGCGCCTGACGACGCCGGCTCCTGGAACTGGAAGCCCCGCCATGGACCGGTCCCCGCGGCGTCGCGGGCCGTCCGCTCGACGCGGCAGGCGTCGACGATCAGGTACCGCTCCGCGAAGCGTCCCGCCTTGAGCCGTTCCTTGATCTCGGTCACGTCGAGGGAGGTGGCCTCCGCCTGCGACGGACCCACCGCGGCCGACGGGCATTCCGCGACGATGGAATCGGTCAGGAGCATCAGGTTCTTCTGCCGGGAGGAGATGATCCCATGGCCGGCGAAGTAGAAGATGAGCCGGTCCCCCTCCATGGACGGCAGCGTCTCCAGCGCCCGGGTGACAGAGGAGCGGGTGGCGCCGGGCGGCTCGTCTCTCGGCGAGATCAGCAGGTGGATGTTGCGCTCGGGCACGCCTCTCAACCTCAGGAGCCGGGCCATCCGCCGGGCGTCGGTCACCGCCGCCTTGAGGTCGGTCATGCCGCTGCAAGCCGGCCGCGCTCCATCCGGGCATCGGTGGGTGATGTTGGGATCGCACTCTCCCCCCGCCCCGACGTAGGACCGGTCATAACGGTCCACTCCCACCACGATGGCCGACACACGTTCTCCGCGGGGGATCTTCAAGGCAGGCAGATCCTCGATCTGGGCCCGCCGCGATGAGGAGTTCCCGTGTTGGTCCTGCGCCGCGATCTCGATCACCGGCCTCGATCCCTGCACGCGGAGCTCGATCGTGTCGTCGAACTCGAAGCGAAAGGGCTCGATCGCCGAAGGCGCGATCCCGATGGGCCGGCCGTTCACGCTGACGGAGCGCACACCGCCGTCGTCCTGGGCGTAGCCTCGGATCCGCACCGACGCCGTCTCCTGGACGTTCTCGGATTCGCCTTCCAGCCGGCTCTCGACCAGCTCGACCTGCGACACGACCATCTCGGGCGGCGTGCGGTCCTCCCTGGCCCGGGCCTCGTCGCCCGCCAGCCGCTGAGCCCATTCGGGATGGTCCTCGACGATGCCCGCTTCTCTCTCGGCCAGGAACGCCACCCGGGCCTCGGCCAGCTGCTTGCGGCAGTCGAGGAGCACCTTCCCGCGCAGGTAGTCGGCCAGGTAGGGCCGACGGAACATCCCCTCCAGGTACTCTCCAGACCGTGGGTACAGTGCCAGCAAGTCCTGAGCTTCGGACTCCACGTCCCCGCAGCGACCCGCCTCGATCGCCTCCACGATCGACCTGAACCGGCTGGCGACGTGCTGCGGGACGGTCCGGGACGGAGCAGGGAATGCCGTGTCCGCGGCGAACGCGAGGCCGAGCGCCGTCAGGACCAGGCTCGCAAGATGCGACCCCCTGGCGCTCAATCGACGACCTGCACCCTGCGGACGGCGCTGAACGTGGTCTTCGTCTCCGTTCACGTCTCCTGCCAGAGAGAGCCCTCGCTCATCGGCCACCTCGCTCATGTGCCAAGCACGTGAGAGCTCCAGTCCGGCAGGCGATCCACGGAACCACTGCAGATCCCTGGACCGAAAGATACCGAAACCATCTCCTGGGGTTGCCCCGGTTTGGTGGACGGTAGGTTTCAGACTCCGGCACCGCCTCTAAAACATGTAGGTGAGCGACATGACCAGCTCGGTCCCCGGCTCCGACAGGTCGGCCGCGATGTCGAGCTGGAATCGGTTCCCTTTGACCAGTCCCAGGCCGAGCGCGAAGTGGTTCTCGGACTCGCGCCCCGGGAAGTTCTCGTTGCTGGCCAGGCCTATCCCCCCGTCCTCGAAGTTCGAGCGCAGGCGATTGTCCTTGTCCTGGTGCCAGCCGGCTCTCAAGGCCAGATGGAGGTCCTGGCGGATGGCGGGCAGCCGGTACTCCCCACCGACGTGGAGGTTCAGGACGTCGTCGATCGTGAACGCGGCCTCGCTCTCGGGATCGAAGAACACCGTCAGGAGGTTGAGCCTGGCGTTGAACGACTCCAGCAGCATGCTGTAGCGGATCCAGCTCCCGTCGACGGCGAGGAGGAGACTGCCCGTGGGACGGTACGAGACTCCGAGCGAGTAGACGTCCGGGACGCGGAAGGACAGTCCCAGGTGGCCCGTGTTGTTGTCCGCGGTCACGAACGTCCCTGTTTCGTTGAAGAAGACGCGCGACGCTATCTGGCCGGGGATGAGGTTCGGGTCGATGTTGCGCGCCAGCAGCTCTTCCTCCAAATCGAAGCTCCCTCCCTGCCTGTAACTGCCTCCGATCACCACGCCGCCCATCCGCCACAACAAGCCCGCCCCGAGAGTGACGTCGGTGTCCCGCTCGTCCGTCTCCGTGCTGTACATCCCGATGGGGACGCCGGCCAGGGAAGGATCTCCGATCTGGCTGCCCGTCGGATCGACGTAGGTGTTGACCACGGCGGAGCGCGCGTCCAGCTCGCCATAGGAGGCGGTCAGACCCACCCGGAAGTTCTCGTGCAGCTTCCAGCCCAGCGACGCGTTCCAGCTCACCAGCCCGATGTCGATCTCCCCGTCGCTGATCCGGAGGTCTCCGGTTCCAGCCTCCAGGACCTCGTACACGCTCCGCGTGCGGCTGCGGTTGCTCAGCAGCTCCTGGCGTGAGAACCCCATGTACAGCCGGTCCCCGGCGAAAGGCCGGACGTAGGAGACGAAGGACGGGATGATGACGCTGTCCGACTGAGTCCGTACGGAGACGTTGTATCCCTCGTCCACATTGAGAGGGAACCGGAAGCTGACGGGCGTGTCCACCGAGTCCAGACGGGCGTGACGCACTTCCAGGAAGAACTGCGGCGACCCCAGATTGGTCATGCCCGCGGGGTTGGCCTGGGCGGCGGTGGCGTCGTCCGCCACCGCCGTGAAGGCGCCGGCCAGCCCGAGCGAGCGCGCCCCGGGGTTGAGGAAGTTGAAGCGGAAGTGGCGGAAGACTTCCTCGTCGGTGATCGCAAGGGCCGGGGTCACCGGGGCGGCAAGGACGAGCAGGATCGCGCAGCCGGCCAAGCCGGGTGCCAGCGACGTCACCGCACGCAGCCGATCACGCCGACGGCGCCCTGCGCCCGACAATGGCCCGCCTCCTGTGTCAATGTGGTTCGCAATCATACCCGGAAGATATCGCGCGGTCAAGGCTCTCCATGGCCGGCGTCACGGCCGGCAGTCGAAGGTCAGCCGCTGAATGGACCAGGAGAGGGGCGTGACCTGGCCCCCGGATCGCGCCCCGAACGCCAGACCTCCCAGCAGACGCTCCAGCCCGCCCGCCGCACCGGCCGCCGACCGCTCGCTCCAGACGGCGCGGGACTCCAGGATCCCCGGGTCGGGGAGAGGATCGGATGTCGTCACCAGGATGAACGTCGTGGCCCCGAACGGCGGCCCGGCCACGCCGGAGACGAGCCGGATCTCCTCCGGGAGACGACCGCCGGGATCCAGGGCGGGAAGGTGGTTCTCCACGTTCCCCCGGCCCCGGGGGGGGAAGCCGATCCGGATGGCTCCGTCGCTGTCCAGCGCGAGCAGGTAGACATACCGCCTCTGCGTGAACGGGCCCGCCGGGCGGCCGGACGAGGACAGGAGCAGCTCGAAGGAAGTCCCCGCGCGGATCGAAGCGCCGTCCCGGAGCTCCGGCACGCCGTCGCCCCTCACCAGGAGCCTGTAGGGGAACGAAGCCGTCGCCGGCGGGGATTCGATCTGGAGCCAGCCCTGGATCCTGGCCAGACGCCGCGACAGCATGGCCAGTTCGTCCGCCACCTCCACCTCGCTCCGCCCCGGGGCGCCCAGAGGGACCCAGTGGGTCCTGAGCGGGAGACCTCCCGATGACCCCGTGGCTCCAGGGGGGGCGTTGGGCCGCACCCACGCGTAGGACAGGACGGCTCCGTCGAGCCTCCCGGCCAGAACGAACGCCGCATGGCGGGGAGCATCGTCCAGACGCAGGGCTCCGGCCGATCCGGCCTGGTGGAGGGCCATGGCCTCGACCATCCCTCTCGTGGGAGGCAGATGCGCGTACAAAGACACGGGGCGCGGGGAAGGCCCGGCCAGCCTGCGCGCGAGGCCGGACGCCCGCAGCGTGCGACCGAGCCGGACGTCCCTTGCGCCGTCCCCCGTCAAAGTCCAGTCCGACCCCGACCAGCGGATGGTGTGCGTGGGAGAGTCCGCGATGGGGTCCACGACCCATCGGATGTTCGCCAGCGAGCGGAGCTCGGCCAGCTCCCGGGCGGCGGCGAGGACGTCATCGCGCGAGGCCATCGGCGGCGGCATCCAGATCCGCAGCAGGGGTCCGTCCCCCGAGGCCCATCGGACCATCACCAGGCTGTCGCCCGGCGCCGGCCGCCCCCCGGACGCGCTCTCCACCACGCCCAGGGAGCGCGTCAAGCCCAGCGTGCGGACCACTCGCAAGCGGTAGCTGCCCTGCCCTCCACGCGCGGCGTCCGTCTCGAGCTCCGATCCTTCCGCGATCCCGGCGGCCCGGCCTCCCAGGATCTCCACCTCCCCTCCTGCCGCGACGGAGTGCACGATGGCCCGCACCTTCCCGTCGGGGACAGCGGCATGGAGACCGAAGAGCGGCTCGCTGCAGCCGGCCGGGCAGCCCGCCAGCACCGGCTCCTGGGACCCTCCCTGCGACAACAGGTAGCTCCTGGCCAGCGAGAAGAGCTCCGTGAGCGGCTCCTGAGCGGGGGCCGATCGGAGCGCCTTCAGGAGGGCCCAGGTGAACGCCCCGTGCGCCACGCCGTTCTCGTCGATCAGCTCCTCGGCGCTTTGCGACTCCTGCGACGCCGAGATGATGATGGCGCCCCGTTCTTCCGGAGGACCTCGCGGGTCGCCCGCATCCTCCACTTCGGCGGCCGCCGAGGCGGCGAGCGCACGCACCGCGCGCTGCACCGGCAGCCCGCGTGCCGCCGAGGCGCTGTGGCAGCTGTCGAAGATGGCCGTGAGGCGGGCTCCCTTGTCCAGGATGTCGTTGAAGATCCTCGCCAGCTCCTTGTCCCTGATGTCCGGGATCCCCTTCCTGGAGTCATGGGGGACCCTCGTCTCGTCCAGCCCATCGGCCTCGGGTGACAGCCTGTTCGGGACGCGCGATCCGTGCCCTGCGTAATAGAACAGGCACGCATCGCCCTCCCGCGCCGGCGTGACCAGGCGCTCCACCATGGCACGAAGGATGCCGTCGCGAGTGGCATCGGCGTCGGTCAGCAGGTGAACGTTCCCCGGCTCGAAGCCGTAGCGGGAGACGAGCACCTGCCGGATCGACTCGGCGTCGTTGACCGCGCCCTGCAGATCGGTCCACTCGCGCCGCCCGCGCTCCCGCCTCTGCTCCGGCTGATGGCCGCGGTCACCGGGATGGCGCGCCGGCTCGCCGCTGTAGGAGTCGATGGCGACCAGCAGCGCGCGACGCTCCGCCCCTTGCGTGAAGGCCGCCGGGCACGCGAGCAGGGCGAACAGCACGCCGGCTCGGCAGGCCGCGGGAATGAGAGTCACTTCAGCTTCCGCCGAGCGCGTCCAGGATCTTCACCAGGCGCCGGTGCATCGCCTTGTCGGCGAACCGGGCCTCGGAGGACAGGGCCTCCGGGCGGGGCGCCGCCCGCGTCCAGCCGGCCGGGCCTCTTTCCAGCGCGGCGTCGGGCCGGCCGTCGCCGTCAGTGTCAGACTCGACCCGCTCGATCCCCTGGACGCCGTCGAGGTCGAAGAACACGCGCCGAGGCGGGACCAGATGGACGGCCACCTCGAAATCCCAGCGGTCCTTCCCCGCCCGGTCGAAGGAGGACGCCGGAGGGAGCGCGGGGCGGGAGTCCTGATCCAGGTCGAGCAGGAAGCCGGTCACGGCGTTGCCGTCGAGCGAGAAGAGCAGGCTGTCGGACTGCCCATCCCCATCCAGATCGGCCACCGAACCGGCGACGGCGGGCGGCCACGGATCGGGCACGTGGGGCAAGGGGGCTTCCGGGCGCGACGCGATGAACTCGGAGACCTCCTCCACGTGGACGTGGTAGGAGAACTTGTCCAGCGTGACTCCCGACCGCAGGTCGGAGAGAGGGATCCCGTAGGAGACGCCGATGAGCTCTCCATGCTCGTTGAGCAGCGGCCCGCCCGAGTCGCCGGGGTTGAGCCCGCAGGACGAGACGACCACCTTGCGCTCGGGAAACAGCTCGTAGGGTCGCAGCCCGGATCGGGCCTCCGCCGCCTGGGATCCCAGAAGCGGCAGCATCGTCTCGACCATGTCGCGCGGCCAGGTCCCGACCGCGGACACCTGGCATTCCCTCACCGTCCAGAACATCCCGGCCCGCGGGTGCCCGATGGCGACACAGAGCGCGCCGGGAACAGGGGGCGCGGCGGCCAGCCGCGGCGGGCGGGGGCCATCCGGATTCAGAGCGCCCTGCACCACCTTCAGCAGCGCCAGGTCCTTCTCGGCGCTTTCCTTGTACACGAGCGCGGCGGCCGCCGGCTGCACGAGACTCATCCTGCCCTCCTCCCACCGCCCCCAGTAGAGCGCGACGCGCTGGGAGCCCGTGCCCGGGTCGGTCTCCGCTCCCGCGATCACGTGCTGGTTGGTGAGGACCCACCCTTGCGCATCGACCAGGAAACCTGTCCCGTAGCCCTCGGCCGTTCTCACCACGGCCACGGAAGGGGCGATCTGGCGGTAGATCCCGCCCGCCGGGCCGCGGCCGCCCTGCAGGCCGGTGCGGGGAGTCCACGGGTCGGATCGCGAGCGTATCCACGACGCGCGCGCCATCTGGGCCGGAGCGGGGACGAACCTCTCCGCGGGGAGATCCACGCGCGCCCCGAGAAGCCCTGGAGAGAGGAAGGGGACGGTCTCTTCCGGACCCCGGCCCGGCTCACCCCAGGCGGCGAACAAGGAGAGGCAGACCGCGAGCAGGAAGGACCGCTGGAGCCGCCCTCTCTTCGACATCGGCCACACCGCCCGGGCGCTACGGAATGATCCTGATGCTTCTCACGCTGCTCCAGGTCGGTCGGTTCAGGGCATCCCTCGCCTGGACGGAATAGTAGACCCTCCCCTCCGGATGGGCCGAGGAGAGCGCGGCCACCTGTTGCCACATGCCGGCGGGCATGGTCCACTCGCCCGTGGTGATGGTGTAGCCGGCGCCCGCGACGATCCGCGGCTTGGCGATGGACCTGCTCGCCGAGAACCTCACCTGGAACCTGTTGTTGTGGCTCTTGTCCCAGAGGAACGGAGGAGGGACGTCGGAGGCGCGGTGGATCGCTCCTTCCGCCGGAGCCGACACGACCGGTGCCTGGGCCGGCGCCACCCTCAGGGACCGCACCGCGCTGCGGGCCGAGCCTCCCCCGGCGCTCCGGCCGGCGATGCGCCAGAAGACGGTCCCCGCCCGCGCATCGGGATACTGGCCGAGCCGGAGGATCCTCAGCCATGTGGCGGCATCGGGACGGAACGTGCCGACATCTCCGCTGACGCCCTGGTCCGCGGCCATGCGCGGCTTTCGGAACGAGGGGTTGCGGGACCACTCGAGACGGAAGCTGTCATTGTTCCCACGATGCCACGACCAGATGGGAGGCGGGGAATCGGGGAAGAACATCTCGTTCTGGACCGGGCCGATGGCCTGGAACGCGGGCCTGGCCGCCTCGCCCACCCGGAGCTTCGATTCTCCCGCCACCTGCCCGGGGAGGGAGAACCAGGGCGTGCGCGGAAAGAGCGGCGACGTGGAGGCCGCCCTCAGCCGCCAGTGGTAGAGACCGGAGCCCGGGACGGTGACCTCCTCGATCAGCCTCACCCCGCTGCCCGACTCCGCCGGCGGTCCCGAATCCGTGACAGCGCCCCTTCCGATGGAGCCGCCGTCGAGGGGCAGACCCAGGCCCGCCGCCTCCCACTCCAGTCGGACAGGCGCCCGTCCACCGGCGCTGTGAGCCCTCATCCCGAGCCGGAACCGATCGGGGGCGTCCGACCTCCCCAGCGCTCCGATCGGCTCGTCGGCCTGGCTCCGGAGCTGCCGGGGAGAGCGGTGGACGCCATCCGTTCCGCCGCCCAGGAAGATCCATCCTGTCTCTCTGCTCCCGGCCAGGATGTCGTCGAAGCCGTCTCCATTGACGTCTCCGGCCGCCGCCACCAGCGATCCGATCTCCGATCCGCCGGCCACCCACTGCGCGGAGCCCGAGAGACCCATGGGAGAGCCGAGGTAGCCGGAGACCCTCCCGGAGGAGAAGACGAGCGGGTTCCGCGGAGCTCCGACGACCACATCGCCGTACCCGTCTCCGTTGACGTCCCCGGCGCCGGCGACGGAGCCGCCATGCCGATCGTTGAACTGGGCGCCGATGCTGGTCCAGGCCGGGCGGGTCGACAGCCCGGTCGCCGAGCCCAGATAGAGCGCCGCCCGCCCGTAGGAGTCGAGCTCGGGGGCGCCGATCAGCACATCGCCGTAGCCATCGCCGTTGACGTCCCCCGCGCCGGCGACGGAGTAGCCGAACTCCTCCGTCAACCGCTCGTCGCCGACCGTCCACACCGGCGACGCCGACAGCCCGGACGGTGAGCCCAGGTAGACGTAGGCGTCCCCGCCGTCCGGATTGCCGTTGCTGTACTCCGGAGCCCCGGC
The DNA here is from genome assembly GCA_035281445.1 of Candidatus Polarisedimenticolia bacterium. Taxonomy (GTDB): domain Bacteria; phylum Acidobacteriota; class Polarisedimenticolia; order JACPZX01; family DASXTC01; genus DATEEA01. The sequence goes on along the minus strand of DATEEA010000091.1, from coordinate 64,050 downwards.
GATGAGGTCGCTGAAACCGTCGCCGTTGACGTCGCCGGCCGAGGCGAGGGAGAAGGGGAAGTACTGCCGGAATCCCCTGGCGATCCAGCTGGCCGCGTCGGGGAGTCCGGAAGGGGAGCCGTGGTAGACGAAGACGCCGCCGTCGTCGGGCGAGCCTTCGTCATCGTCGAAGTTGGGCGCTCCCACGGCCAGATCGGAGAAACCGTCCCCGTTCACGTCGCCGGCGCAGGCCACCGTGTGGCCGTATCTCTGAGGGCCAGGCATCGTCCAATCCGCGGAAAGCGACAGCCCCGAGGACGAGCCGTGGTAGACGGACAGAGCCGACCCGATCACGTGGAACACGACGATGTCGCTGAAGCCGTCCCCATTGAAGTCGCCGGACGCCGCGACCACGGAGTTCGCTTCGACCACCCGCTCGACGGGGGCGCCGGGACCAGCCGGCGAGCCGTGGTGGATGGCGAATTCTCCGTCGCCGCCGGCGGCGAGGTCGCTGAAGCCGTCGCCGTCCACGTCGCCGGCGGGGACCACCGGTCCGACAAACGTCTGCCAGTATGGCGTCTGGGTCGGCCCTCCGGCTCCACCGTGATAGAGGACGGCACGGCCTTCGTCGATCTGGCCGTCATCGAAGAACTCGAGTCCCACCAGGATGTCGCCGAAGCCGTCGCCGTTCACGTCGCCCGCGGTGGCCACGATCGCCGCCCCCGACTCCGCCTGGTCGGCCTGGGCCTCCCAGTCGGCCTCGCCGTCGAGGCCACCGGGGGACCCGAGATGCAGGAGCGCCCGGCCTTCCTGGAACTGGTCGCAGCCTGCGCACCTGGTGCCCACGAGCACGTCGGCGAAGCCGTCGCCGTTGACGTCCCCCGCCGTGGCGACGGAGAGGACGTCGGCGCCCGCCACCGGAGAGGACCCCGCCAGGAGCCCGGACGGGGAGCCACGGTAGAGCTCGGCCGTGAAGCCGGCGCGCACGATCACGTCGCTGTATCCGTCGCCGTCGACGTCGCCGGCCGTGGCCGCATCGAAGGCGTTCTGGGGCGTCGTCCAGCCGGAGCCGGTGAGCCCGGACGGGGAGCCATGGTAGGTGGATGCCGGCCCGGTCAGCGCCGCCGTCACCACATCCGCATACCCGTCCCCGTTCACGTCGCCGGCGGTGGCGGCCCGCCAGACGGTCTGGGGCGTCGTCCAGACGGGGGTGCTCGACAGCCCCTCGCCGGAGCCGAGGTACAGGGCGGCCGTCCCGGCGACGACCAGGACGTCGCCGAGCCCGTCTCCGTTCACGTCCCCGGCGCCGCTCACGGCGCCGGGCAGGCTGCCCGCTTCCGCTTCCCAGGTCGTGGCCTTCAGTCCCTCGGCCGATCCCAGATAGAGCCGCGCTCCCATCCCGCCCACAACGACGTCGTCGAAGCCATCTCCGTTGACGTCACCAGCCCCCGTGACGTGCTCGCCGTCCGGGACGCTCCAGGCGGCCGCGGTGGAGAGGCCGGAGGCGGAACCCAGGTAGACCAGGGCTCCGATCTCGCCACCCACGATCACGTCGCTGAAGCCGTCTCCGTTGACGTCGCCGGCCGTGGCCACCTCGCTCCCGAGCCTCCCCTCCACCCGATCCCCCGCCACAATCCACGCCGGCGTGACCTCCGGACCCAGCCTCGCCGGCGCCCCGCCGCCGGTCGTGAGGAGCAGGCTCACGGCGACGAGCCGGGGATCGAACAGGGCCTGGCCGGCATCATCCGACTCGCCCTTCCCGCCGGCATCGCGCCGCGCGAGCCGAAGAGAGAGTCCGCCGTTCGCTTCGGCGCGCAGCGTCGCGGCGGCCCCTTGCGCGGCGGCGTCCCCCGCCGCCGGCACCAGGAGCCGCAGCATCCTGGCTCCCTGGAAGTAGAATCCCGCCTCCGATCCGTCGGCCGCCACGACGACCTCGAGGTCGGTGTCGAGGTGGACGTCGAGATCCACGGCCTCATCCCCCGGCAGAAGAGAGAGCTCCAGGGCGAGACTCGCCCCCGACTCCGTCCTTTCATAGCGTTGAGCGAGCGGCCTCCTGTCGCCGAGAGCCGCGGCGCGAGACCCCGACACGATCGCGTCTCCGGGAGACAGGGCCAGCCTCCACGACGGATCCCTCTCCGCCGGCAGGATCCGCAGTCCATCGTGCCAGAGGATCGTCCGGAGTCCACGGCCCGGGTCCGCCCCGCCGGCATGTCCGGCGGACGGGGCCATCGGAGACGCCTGGGCGCAGAGGATCGCCAGCGCGATCAGAGCCCGGAGCGTCGTGGGGCGAGAGCGATTCATGCGAGCCTCCATCCGCCGGGATGCGCACAAGCGCTGTGCTGGGGCAGAGGATGTGGCGAGGACCGGGCCATCCTACTCCTACCCGCGCGAGGGGGTCAATCTTGGGCGACAATGTCCCCTTTCAGCGGCCACTGTCATCTCTTGCGCTTCGCTTGGCTCTATACTGTGCCGCGGTGGCATTGTGAGGTCCCCGTGGCGGCGGAACGGCCCAACATGCTCAAGAGGTTCCTCCAGGCCTTCGCCGTCTCCCTCGCCGCCAGCGGCGTGGTCATCGGCATGGCCTCTTTGGGACTCTGGCGTGGTCTCGATGCGGCGGTGTTCGACGTCTTCTCCGAGCTGCGGGGCTCCGATCCCCCTGCCGACGTCCTGATCGTCGCCATCGACGACGAGACATTCTCCCGCATGGGACGCCGTCAGCCCGTCGATCGCCGCGCCCTGGCGGACTTGATCCGATCCGTGGCCGCTCAGGGACCCAGGGTCATCGGCGTCGGAATCCTGCTGGAGGATCCCTCCGATCCGGAGGCCGACGCCGCTCTGCTGGCCGCGGTTGGGGAGGCGGAGAGCGGACAGGGGCCTCCCGTGATCCTGGCTCGGAACTCGGACTGCCTAGGCGAAGGGGACACCTGCTCGCTGACACCGTTGTTCTCCGCTCGGCTCGAACGGCTGGCCGCCGTGGACTTGGCGATGATGGACGAGGACGGTGTCGTCCGCAGGGTGGTCCGTGCCACGCCGGAGACGGGGGGAGCGGCGCAGGCGTTCGCCGAGGCCATCGCACTGGGCCGCCGCCCCGCCGGCTCCTCCCCGGAGCGGCAGGGGCGCGGAATCAGGATCACCGCGGGCCCGCTGATCCGGTTCGCCGGGCCCGCCGGCTCCATCCCCACGCTCCCCGCCTGGCCGCTTCTCGATCCGGGCAGGGCCGCCGCGGCCCGGGAGCCGGCGCCGATCCTCCGGGGCCGCCGGGTGCTGATCGGCGCCACCTTCGCCGGATCGGGGGAGCCGGTCCGGACACCGGTGGGAGAGATGTCCCGCGCGGAGCTGCAAGCCAATCTGGTGTCGTCCTACGCCAACGACGGCTGGATCGGGGCGGTCCACCCGTTCTGGAGCACGGCGGCCCAGCTCACGCTCTGCGTGCTCGCCGGCCTCTGTCACACCCTGCTGAGGCCGGGACAGGCCTTGCTGGCGTCGCTGGCCGCTGTCGCGACCCTGGCCCTCCCCTTCGGCTACTGGTCCATGGTCAGGCAGCAGGCGTGGTTCGACGCGAGCACGCCCATCCTGTCGGCCGCTTTGGTGGGAGGAGTCATGGCGCAGGTGCGCCGCGGAAGACGCCGCCGGCTGCTCGAGGGATATCTCAGTCCGGAGCTGGCCCGGCGCATACTCCGCGAAGGGGAGTCGCTCCGGCCGCGGAGCACCGTGGCCACCGTCCTGTTCACGGATCTCCGCGGTTTCACCACCTTGAGCGAGTCGATCGCTCCGGAGCAGGTGGTGTCGCTCCTGAACCGCTATTTCGCCATCGTGACCGAGGAAGCGACCCGTCATCAGGGGGCGGTCTGCGATCTTCTCGGCGACGGAGTCATGGTCGTCTTCGGCGCCCCCCTGGTCAACGAGCGCCACGCCGATTCGGCCGTCCATTGCGCCCGCCGGCTGGTGCCGGCGATGCGCCGGCTGAACGAGGAGCTGAAGCGAGAAGGGCTGGCCCAGCTCTCTCTCGGCGTCGGGATCCACACCGGACAGCTCGTGGCGGGAGAGGTGGGGACCGCCCGGCGCCGCAAGTACACCGTCATCGGCGACGCGGTGAACGTCGCCTCGCGCGTGGAAGGGCTGAACAAGGAGCTCGGCACGGAGGCGTTGCTGACGGAAGCGACGAGGGAGCACCTGTCGGAGGACCACCCTCTTCGCGACCGGCGTTCCCACCACGTCAAGGGACGAAGCGCGGCGGTGCACGTCTACGAGCTCCTCCCGGAGTCGCCCTGAGATGGCCGCGGCCGCCCTGCTCGCCGCCGGAGTCCTGGCCCTGGCCTCGACGGATCGCGCCCCGGTCGCCGTCATCACCATGATCCGGCCGGGGCACACGGTGGAGATCGTGGATCCGGAGCGGCGGCGCCGCCCGGCCGCGCTCCTGTCCGGGCTGGCGGCCGGCGACACCATCGAAGTCCCCGAAGGCGCGGGGCTGACCATCTCGTATCTTTACCGGGCCAGGACGGTCCAGCTCGAGGCCGGCGACTCTCCCTACCGCGTGGTGGGAGAAGAGGCGAGACGTCTTCCCGAGCGGGTCTCCGCCGCCGTGCTGAGGGCCTTCCGCTTCCTGGAGCATGGCCGGCCGCTGACCCGGCTCTCCACGCGCGGACCATGCGCCGTGTTCCTCGGCCCCGCATCGCAGGCCACCAGGGCCTCCCGCGCCGTCCTCGAATGGACGGGCGGGGGTCCGGTGACACTGATCCTGTCGGCGAACGGGACGACTCTGGGAACCTGGGGCCCCCTGGACCGGCGACGCTTCGACGGGGCCTCCGGCTCGGGTCCTATGCGCCGAGGCATGGACCACCGCTGGACCATCGCGTCGCAGGGATGCGAGGACTCGGTGACCATACGCCGCCTGACGTCGCGCGAGTCGCGAGTCGTGCATCGGGACCTCGCCCGGCTGCGCTCGATCGCGGCGTCCGCGCTGAGCCGATCCTTGCTGGCGGCGTCCTACCTGCTGGACGCCGGGCTCCATGCCGAGGCGCTCGACGAGCTGCTGGCCGCCCGGCCGCGGATGCAGGCCGAGGCCGGTCTCCATGAGCTGCTGGGGCGGGCCTACCTCGAGGGCCGGGACTGTCCGCGCGCCAATGAAGCCTTTTCACGGGCGGGCCTGAAGACGGTCGCCTGCGGCGCCGCCGGCACCGCGGAGCGCGAGGAGCCGCCGGGAGTCCGGAGATCCCTCAGCGCGGGCGAGCCACCACCTCCACGGTGACGGGCACGCGGGTGACGTTGCCGGCGGCGTCGGTCACCTTGTAGACGAGGGTGTAGATCCTGCCCGGGCCCCTGGCGTCGCGCTCCGCGCGCAGCAGGACGGTCCTGTCGTCGGTCCCGGCCGCCGCTCCCGCGATGTCCCCGGAGGTGCTGCCGTCGGTCCCCCCGGGGGCGTCATCCGGCTCGCTGGAGACGGCCGACTCCAGCACCACGCCGGCAACCGGCCCGCAGCCGTCCTGAACGGCGAGATCGATGGCGACCTCCACCAGCCGGTGGTTGGCGGGGAAGAGGGTCCGCGGCGAGGCCGAGGCGGCCGCGGCGGGGGGCTCCCGGTCGGCCACCGACAGAAGCGCGCGATCCACCGCCGTCTGGCCGTCCCGATCGGTGACCCGCACGGCGACCGCGTGCGTGCCGGGAGGGAGGGAGGCCTCCAGCGACTCTCCCTCGCCCAGGAAGGTCTCTCCCGGAAGCCCCAGATCGAGGAACCACTCCCAGGAGACGATCCCTCCGCCCTCATCGGGGTCGCTCGAGCCCCGCCCGTCGAGCAGCACCGGCGTCCCCTCCCCGGCTCGCCGCGGGGCGCAGGCCACCTCGCGATCCCCTCCCGCCGACGCGACGGGAGGATGGCGCCGGTCGCAGGCGTCCCCCTCGCCGTCGCCGTCGCGGTCGGCCTGTCCGGGGTTGACTTCGATCGGGCAGTTGTCGGCGCCGAAGGGAAGGCCGTCGCCGTCCACGTCCCCCGCGGTGAAGACGATCCCCCCGGCGGGGATCCCGCCCTGGGACCCCGTGGGGACGGGGGCCGGGCCCGCGTGCTGGTACGTCCCATCGGGCGAGCGCCGGAAGACGCTGACGTCGTTGGAGGCGTTGGCCACGAAGAGGAGGGATCCGTCGGGGGTGAAGACGGCCGCTCCCGGTCCGGAGGCGGCCAGGCGGCCTCTCAGCGGCACCGCCCCGTCCGGGGCGCCGTCCGCCTCGAGCGGCATCAGCTCCATCGAATCGCCATCAACGGGGACGGCCAGCAGGCGGGGCGAGGTCGCCGACGGACCGGTGACGGCCAGCGCCGCCAGCCCTCCGGGCAGCGACAGGAAGGGCGATGTCTGGAAGCGGCTGGCCATCCCCGAGGGGAGGAGCGACCAGAGACTGACCGCCCCGGGATCGGACAGGGTGTTGGCCGCGTACAGCAGCGAGCCGTCCCGCCCGAAGAGCACCGGCCCGGAGGAGCCTCCTGAGTCGCCGGGGATCGGCGATCCGGGCGACGGGAGGAAGGCCCCGGCTCCCGTCATATGGAACAGAGCGATGCGGTTGGCCTCCTCCATGCCGGCCGCCAGCAGCCCGTGGACCGGATCGTAGGCCAGCCCGTCGGGGGCCTCGTCCAGGCTCAGCGAGCCGAGGGCTCCCAGACCATCCGCCTCGCCGATGCCGTAGAGCCGGATGGCGGGGTCGTCCGCGCCGATGGAGAAGGCCAGGCCGCGCCCGCGGTCGGCGGCCACGCCGGTCACCTGGCCCGAGGGGGACCGGAAGGGGGAGCCCGGGACGAGCTCGAGCCTTCCGTCGGGCAGGAGCCGCTGGACCGAGACGCCGCCGCTTCCCCCCTCGGCGGACAGCATGAGGTCGCCCGACAAGGCCAGACCCGGATGGCCGCGGACCATCTCCGGCGAGCCGGCCCCGCCCGTGGGGAACGGCGAGCCCGGCAGCGGCTCCAGCCGTCCTTCGCGGCGCACCAGCCAGCCGGCCACGGCGTTGGCCGGGGCGTTGGTCTGGACGTAGAGGAGCCCCGCCGGCCGATGCCGGCAGGCGTCCCCCGTCCCGTCCCGGTCGAAGTCCTCCTGTCCCTGGTCCGGGACGTCGGGACAGAGATCGCCGGCGTCGGCGAACCCGTCACCGTCCCGGTCCGCGTCGCAGGCGTCCCCCACGCCGTCGCCGTCCTGATCGGCCTGCGGCGCCCCGGCGATCCGCGGGCAGTAGTCCTCGTCGTCGAGCAGCCGGTCTCCATCGTCGTCCTGATCGCAGCCGTCCCCCTCACCGTCGCCGTCCGTGTCCGGCTGGCTCGGATCCGCGAGGTGCGGGCAGACGTCGCAAGCGTCCCCCACGCCGTCGCCGTCGGCGTCGTCCTGGCCGGGGTTGGGCTCCAGAGGGCAGTTGTCGGGGCCGAAGGGGAGCCCGTCGTCGTCGAGGTCCCCCTCGGTGAAGACGATGCCGTTGCCCAGGGAGGCCGTCGGGTCGGCCACCTCGGCCGGTGCCGGCCTCAGCCGCGACACCTCGCCGTGGCGGCCCAGCCGGAAGGCGGCCACTTCGTTGCTGCCGTAGGCGGCCAGGATGAGATCGCCGCGGTCGTTGAAGGCGAACCCGGCCGGCCGCTGCGAGCCGGGATGGATCCCCAGCCGCGACACCTCCTGGGCGAACCCTGAAGCCAGCACCCGGAACACCTGCAAGTTGTTGGTCCCTTCGTTGCCCGCCACCAGCATCGTCCCGTGCCGCGCCAGCCCGATCCGGGTGGGCCCGATCGCGCCTCCCTGCGCCGGCGAGGAGGGGAGCTCGGTGAGCCGGCCGTCCGCCGCCACCACGAAGACCGCCACGGTGCTGGGCGGGCTCTCCCGATCGCCGCCCACGTAGAGCCGATCCGATCCCGCGCCGAACGCCGCGCTCCAGGAGCCGGAGATGAGCGTCTGCTGCAGCGCCACCGGCGACCCGGGCGCCTGCGCCGGCCCGCCCGGCGCGTCGAGCGCGACCACCGAGACCAGGTCGAAGCCGGCGTGCGGCACGGCGGCGAAGCGGCCGTCCGGGCTCACCGCCAGATCGTTCACCCGGTGGCTCAAAGGCACGAACGAAGCGGCGGCCATGGCCGGGCCCCCCGACGGCGCCAGCGGCACCACGTGCAGTCCGGGAGGATCCTGCTGCGCCACGATCAGGCGGGACGAGCCCGGGGCGAGAGCCAGCGCCTCCAGGGTCGCGCCGGACGGCAGAAAGAAGGGGGATCCGGGGAGGTGCTCCATCGTCCCTCCCGGCCCCAGGCGGATGGAGGCCACGCTCCCGCCGGCGCCGCTGTGGAGCACGTGGAGGCTGCGCCCGTCCCGGGCCAGCGCCATGCGCGGGGCGGTCTTCCCGCCGGCCAGGGCCGGAGCTCCCGTGCGGAAGGATGCGGAGAGCGGGGTCAGCTCACCGCCGTAGGAGACGAGGAAGCCGCTGACCACGTTGTGCACGAAGTTGTTGTGGGTCACCAGGGCCAGACCCGCCGGGAGGTCCTCGCACCGATCCCCCGCCCCGTTCCCGTCGGCGTCCTGCTGCCCGGGGTCGGACTGGAAGGGGCAGACATCGCAGGCGTCTCCCACGCCGTCGCCGTCGAAGTCCCCCTGCCCCGCGTCGGCGACGGTGGGGCAGAGATCGGCGGAGCCGGCCTTCCCGTCCGCGTCGGCGTCCTGGTCGCAGAGGTCCCCGATCCCGTCGCCGTCCTCGTCCTCCTGGCCGGGATCGTGGTGGTGCGGGCAGCGGTCGGTCGAGCAGAAGCCGTCGCCGTCGGCGTCCACGACCGGATCGATGAGACAGGGATCGCAGGCGTCGCCGGCGCCGTCGTGGTCGGCGTCCTCCTGGAGCGGATCGTGGACACGGGGGCAGAGATCGGCTTCGTCCGGCACGCCGTCGCCGTCGTCGTCCGGATCGCAGGCGTCGCCGGTGCCGTCCAGGTCGAGGTCGGCGTCCACCGGGTTGGAGAGCCCCGGGCAGGTGTCGCAGGGGTCGCCCGAGCCGTCGCCGTCGCCGTCCTGCTGTCCTGGGTTGGCGTCGAAGGGGCAGTTGTCGTCAAGGAACGGCACGCCGTCTCCCTCGTGATCGATCGAAAGCATCGCAGGGCTCCCCCGGGCCTGGCCGCCGGCGGCTCCCGTGGCCGCTGGGGAGAACCGGTTGCGCCGCAGCGCCCCGTCGGCACCGACGTTGAAGATGGAGATCGCGTCCGCCCCCACGTTGGCCACGAAGAGCCGCCGGCCGGAGGGAGACACCGCCGCACCCGAGGGCTCGTCTCCCCCCGGGGCGTTGGGGAAGGGGGACGCCCGGTGCACGGCCAGCCAGCCACGGCCGGCGTCCAGATCCGCGTGCAGCGAGGAGACCCGGTTCCCCTCCCCGTCGGTCACGAACAGCAGCCGCTGGTCCGGGGAGAGGGCCAGCGTGCTGCCCCCGTCGCCGCGCGAGGGGAACGGCGAGCCCGGCGCCGGCAGCGCCCGGCCGTCCGGCGCCACGTCCAGCACGTGGACGACGTCCTCGTCGGAGAGCACCAGCCGCCGCCCGGTCCGGTCCCAGGACAGGCCGCTGGGGAAGCTGGAGATCGGCAGCGTGAACCGGGGCGCGGGGAGCAGAGTCATCCGTCCCTGCTCGTCCAGAGCGTAGAGCAGGAGCTGGTAGAAGCTGATGGAGGAGGTGCTGATGGCCAGCAGCCGCTCGTCAGGGCTCACCGCCATGTCGATGGCGATCCCCGGTATGGCCACCGCCCCCGGCGCCGGCGAGAGCCGGCCATCCGGACCGATCCTCTGGGCGTGCACGAAGGTGGCCCGGGCGAAGCCTACGTAGAGCATGCTCTTGGCCTCGGCGACCGCCAGCGCCGAAGGGGTGAGCCGCTCCACGTCGAAGGGCGAGCCGCGCAGCGGCGCCAGCGTGCCGTCCGCTCGCACCGAGAAGCCGGAGACAGAACGGGTGTCGGCGTTGCTCGCGTACAGGAAGCGGCCCCCCCGCGCCAGCGCCACGTCGGGGAACGCCAGGCGCAGCTCCGAGCCCAGGCTGCCGCTCCCTCCCGTCAGGAAGGGGGAGCCGGCCAGAGGCTGCAGGCTGCCGTCGCGGCGCGCCAGGAACGACGCCACGGAGTTGAAGCGGCCGTTGGTGTTCACGTACAGGAACCCCTCCGGCAGCCCGGCGCAGGCGTCCCCCACGCCGTCGGAGTCGGCGTCGTCCTGGGACGGGTTGGCGCGGTCGGGACAGTTGTCGCAGAGGTCGCCCCGGCCGTCGCCGTCGGCGTCCCGCTGGTCCTGGTTGGCCGCCAGCGGGCAGTTGTCGGCCCCGGACTGGACCCCGTCGTCGTCCGCGTCCGGGTCGCAGCGATCCCCCAGCGCGTCGGCGTCGGCGTCCTCCTGCGCGGGGTTGAACCGGGCCGTGCAGTTGTCGCAGACGTCCCCCACGCCGTCGCCGTCGCGATCCTCCTGAAGGTCGTTGGGCGCCAGCGGGCAGTTGTCGGCCTCGAGCGCCAGTCCGTCGCCGTCAGGGTCGGCGGGCCAGAACAGGATCCCGCCGTCGATCAGTCCGTCGCTCTCCGCCTCCAGGATCGGCGGCCCGGAAGGCGACAGCGACCCGCCGTCGCCGATGGACAGGGCGCTGAGGCTGCGGTCGGAGAAGTTCGCGGTGAACAGGAAGCGCCCGTCGGCGCTCACCGCCAGACCGGCCGGCTCGTCCGCCTCCTCGGGTGGAGCGAACAGCGCGCGCCGGGTCAGCCTGCCGTCGCCGGCCACCTCGAAGGTGACGATCCTCTGGGTGAACGGATCGGCGGCGAACAGCCACCGTCCGTCGGGACTCAGCGCCAGGTCGTCGGGGAAGGGGACATCGGGGAGGATCACCGGCGATCCCGTGGCCTCGCTCAGCGCGCCCCCCGCCCCCACCTCGAAGACGTGGATGGCCCCGGCATCGTCGTCCTCCGCGGCCACGAACAGCAGGCCGCCGTCCGCGTCGAACAGCAGGCCGCCCGCGAACAGCCCGGCCAGCGGCCACGGGGCCGCCAGCGCGGGGGTCAGCGCCCCGTCCTCCCCGATGGCGAACAGGTGCAGGTGCCCGCCCTGGAGCCCGGAGGAGACCGCCAGCAGCGAGCCATCCGGATGGACGGCCAGATCCTCCGGGCGCTCGCCCAGGAGCGCCGGCCCGGCCGCCGCCTGGCGCAGCCCGCCGTCGTCCTGGATGGCGAAAGCGCTCACCGCCCCTGTGCTGTCGGCCACGAACAGCAAGGGCCGCCCGGGATGGGAGGCCAGCCCTTCCACCGGATTGAACGCCGCAGGGCGCAGGACCGCGAACGGAGACCCGGAGAGCGACGCCAGCGATCCGTCGGAGTGGACTTCGAAGCCGCTCACCGAGCTTCCCAGCACGTTGGTCGCATAGAGGAACCGCCGGTGCCGGGCGAGAGTGGGACGGGCGGACGGGAAGGTGAAGGACCCTCCGGTGCCTCCCCTGCCGAGGGTGGGGTAGGGTGAGCCGTCCAGGGAGGCCATGGTCCCGTCGGAGCGCACGGAGAAGGCGCGCACCGAGTTCACGGTGCCGTTGTTGTTGACGTAGAGGAACCCGGAGACAGGTGCGGTCGGATCCGCCGAAGCCGCCTTCTGGCCGGCGTGCGGCAGGAGGACCGGCATCAGGGCGGCCGCGGCGGCGACCAGGCGTGCGCGCGCCGGAGCGGTGGGCATGAACCGGCATCATACCCCAAGGATGGGTAAACTGTGTCCCTCGAGCCGGGGGCCCGCGCCGCCCGCGGCCGGCTCCCCGGCGGGCGCTCCCAGGGACGACACGATGGCTGAAGGGCGGGCCACGCTCCTGTACGACGGTGACTGCGGCCTCTGCCGCCGGTGGGTGGCTCGGCTGGAGCGGCGCGACGCCCGAGGGCTCCTCGAGACCATCCCCTTTCAGGATCCCGGCGTCTCCTCCCGCTTCCCTGCGCTGAGCCGCGAGGCCCTGGAGCGGGAGGTCCATCTCGTGCTGCCGGGGGGGCGCGTGGAGAGAGGCGCGGCGGCCCTGCCTCACGTGCTGCGGCGGCTCCCCCGGTGGAGGAGGGTCGCCTGGGTCGTGGAGCTTCCCGGCATCTCCGCCCTGGCCGGGGCCGTCTACCGGGCGGTGGCCCGCAACAGGGGCCGGCTGGGGGGCGGAGGGCGCTGCGCTACCGGGAGATGACCGCGGCGGGCAGATACGGTGCGAGGTGCCCTTCCACCGCGGAGGCGGCCACGGTGAGGGGGCTGGCCAGGTACATGCGGCCGGGCCCCGAGCGGCCCGGGAAGTTGCGGTTCTGGGCGGAGATCACCACCTGGTCCTTGCTGGTGGAGGCCCCCGGGCCGGCGTTGATGCAGGCTCCGCAGGACGGCTCCACCAGGATCACACCCGCCTTGCGGAAGATCTCGGTGTAGCCGCGCTCCTCGCAGTACCTCTTGACCTCCTGGGCTCCGTACTGGATGTAGAACGTCACGCCGGGATGCACGCCGCGTCCCTGGTCCAGCGCCTCGGCCAGCACCCGGGCGTACATGTCCATGTCCTCGCGCTTGCCGGCGGTGCACGACCCGCCGTAGGCGATGTCGATCTTCACCAGCTCGCCGAGCCGGGCCAGCGGCACGCCGTTGCCGGGATCGCCCGGGGCGGCCACGATCGGCTCCATGGCCGAGGCGTCGAACTCCAGGGTCTCGGCGCACTCGGCTCCGGGATCTGAGTGCCAGCCCTCGCAAAGCCTCTCCGCCTCGGCCAGGGGGATGCCCCGGTGGCGCGCCAGGAACTCCGCGGTGCGCCGATCGGGGGCCACGATACCCGTGAAGCCGCCCACCTCCGCCGCCATGTTGGTCATGGTGGCCCGTTCGTCGATGTCCAGCGCCTCCACCGCGGGCCCGGAGTACTCGATGATCTTGGCCAGGGCGCCGCCGCTCTTCACGTAGGGATGCGAGAGGATGTAGAGCATGAAGTCCTTGGCCGTGACGTTGGGCGGCCTCCGGCCCTTCACCACGATGCGCACCGTCTCGGGGACCTTCACCCTCACGTCCCGCGTGATCCAGGAGTTGAAGACATCGGTGGTGCCGATGCCGAAGGCCAGGCACCCCAGGGCGCCGGAGTGCGGAGTGTGGGAATCGCTCCCCACCACGACCTGCCCCGGCATGGCGTAATCCTGGTAGACGATGCTGTGGCAGATCCCCTCCGAGCCGCGGGCCGGGCCGGCGATCTCGCCGTGGAGGCGGATCCCCTGGCGCCCGGCGAAGGCCTTCTGCTTGGCCTCGAGCTGGTGGGCCAGGTCCAGCAGCCCCATCTTGACCCGTTCGGGAGGCATCACGTCGTCGAGGAAGGTCAGGTGATCGCGGAAGAAGTAGACGCTGGCCGGATCGGTGACACGCTCGTCGGGCCCCACCAGGCTCTCGAAGAAGATGGCGGCCATGGGGGTGACGTACTCGTGGCTGAACCGGATGTCGCACGAGACGAAGCCGCTGTCCCCGGGGGCCACCGCGGGCACGCCGATGCGGCCCTGCGACAGGTCGTCCACCATCCGGCGGGCCAGGATCTTCTCCCCCAGCGTCATGGGCCGGAGCTCCCGCCGGATGGAAGGCACCTGGGCCTTGCCCTGCAAGCGCGCCACGTTGAAGGGGAACAGCCCCCCGTGCTCGATGATCTGGCGGGTGATGCCGTCCTCCCCCGCCGTGAACTCCGCCAGATTCATCCGCTCGCCGCGGCGCACCCGATCGATGAGATCGAAGTCGGTGCTGGTCAGGAGCCCCAGGTTCTGGCAGTTCTGCTTGTAGATGCGCTCGATGCTCTCGGCGATCACCAGCTTGATGCCGGCGCACATCTCGGCGTAGGGGGACTGCTCCCGGCTGGAGCCCTTCCCGCGGCGCTTGCCGGAGACGGAGGCGACGAAGCCCCCGCTGCGCACCGAACCCGGGGTGACCGGGAACTCCCCTCCCGCGCGCAGCCCCAGGTAGGGGAAGTCCCCCAGCTTGTCGTCGTAGTGGAAGCAGATGTAGGCGGGGGTGATCTCGTCGGTGGAGATGTCGTCGCGCAGAAGGAGCGCGGGGTCCCAGGGCAGGTCCTCGCCGGCCAACTGGCGGCGGACGGCTGCGGCGTCGTCGGCCAGCAGCAGCACGCGCCCGGAGAGGCGAAGCTCGTCAGGACGCCTGGAAACAGGGCGTTTCAGAAGGGAGTCGATCATCGTGCGGGAAGCTTAACACAGGCCCCGCAGGGCCAGGGCGGGCATCCTTTTTGTGCGGGTGCGCGGCAAGTCGCGCCGGCGTGGTGCCCGCCCCGGCCGCATCCGGTGCGGCCCGTCCCGCTCAGAAAGCGGGAGGGGCGAAGAACATCCCGGTCCAGGCGATGACCAGGAACAGGACCCCGATCAGCACGATGGGCACGATCGGAAGCAACGCGGCCAGGACGGCGCGCGCCGTCGAGAACCCATTGACGATCTTCAGCGCCCTGACGATCAGCGTCAACGACCAGGCGAAGAAGACGGCGTCTCCGAACCACAGCCCCCAGACCAGGGCCGGGTTGGCCGACATCCAGGTCCGCTCGGGGAGAAACAGCGACGGCCCGAAGATCAGGAGCCTGGGGACGCCGAACAGGACCAGGGCGGCGATCCCGGGGACGCCGGCATAGGCCAGCGCGGCCCGGAGCCGCCCCCGCGTGGGCTCCCCTCCCAGCACCTCGCAAGCCCAGTGCAGCAGGATGGAGAGCGCGTACATATAGGCGATCCCGCCCGGCGCTCCGGCCGCCACGCAGACCGCCAGGAGCGTTCCGAGCGGCACCGACGCTCCGGAGCCCTGAGCCACGGCGAAGTTCACCGCCCAGTAGACACCGCCCAGCGCCGCCAGCAACGTGGCCTGCGCGGCCGAAGGATGCGCGAGGACCTCGCGCAAGGTCTCCGCGGGGCGCATGGCCAGTCCGGCGACGACACGCGTCAGCCCGGGCGCCTTCACCGGGGCCGCGTCGGCCGCGATCCGCTCCGCGTCGTGCAACGAGAGGAAATCCGACATGGGCACCTCCCTGCCTTGTCAAAGAGCCTGAACCGGATCGAGTATACCTCCGTTCCGGCCGGACGGACCCCTTTCGAAAGCCGCGCCCGAGGCGGCTTTGACCGGGTCCGCGGCTCACTCCAGAGAACCTGGAGCAGGCGCTCCCGGTGGCAGGGAAGCTGGTCCATCCGCTCCAGCGGCGGAGCGCGCAGGGAGACGCCTCGCCGGGCCGCCTCCTCCTCGAAGGAGGCCACCGCCTCGGCCACGATGGAAGCCGGATCCTCCACCGCCATCACGATGGAGATCCTCTGCGACTGCAGCGAGCCGAGGGCCTCGAGCAGAGCCCGAAGGTCGTGACCTGGCCCCGCCGCCCCATGAAAACGGGCGGATCAGCGCAGACGCCGCGCGGCGGCGTCCCAGTCGACGTTGGCGAAGAAGTCGTCCAGGTATCTGGCCCGCTCGGTCGGCTTGAGGTAGACGCTGAACGCGTGCTCCCAGACGTCGCACACCAGGACCGGCCGCCAACCCGCGGGATGCCCTTCGTGGTGCTGCTCGATCCAGAGGTTGAGCAGCGTTTGCGCCGCGGGGTCGTGGTAGGCGATGGCCCAGCCGATGCCCGGCATGCCGGCCACGGCCATGAGATCCGCCTTCCAGGCTTCGACGCTGCCGTACTGGCGGACCGCCAGGGTCCCCAGCTCGTCGTGCGGCGAGAGGCTCCCCCGGCCGCCCGGCGCCAGCCCCTCGAAGTAGTCCTCGTGGAGCCTCATCCCGTTGAGCTCCCAGCCCAGCCGGCGCTTCTGCTCGGCGAAGCCCGGGGCGTCCATCTTCTTCTTGCGGGCGAGGTCGGCGAGCTCTTCGATCAGCTTGTTGGATCGGGAGACATAGCCTGCGTAGAGCTGGAGGTGGACCTCGATCTGCTCGTCGGTGATGCCGTGGAGTCCGCGAAGGCCGGAATAGTCGCGCGCCGCGTACACGCCGGTGGTGGCCTGAGGCATGGAAAGACCCTCCTTGCATGGTTCACGGGCCTGCCATGACCGTAGAGGATGCTCCCAGCCGGCGCCAGCGCCCGCGTGCTACCATGCCGCCCGCGCGACCCTCGCGCACGGAACCCTACGTCATGCCCGAATCCCCTTATTACCAGCGCGGCTTCGGCCTCAAGCCGGCCATCGAAGGGACGCTGCGGCGCGACTACCACAGCGCCCTGGTGGATCGGCTCAGGGCCGAAGGATCCCGCCTGGAGCGGGCCGGGATGACCATCCGGCTGGCGGAGGAGTTCGGTTTCTGCTACGGCGTGGATCGGGCCGTGGAGTACGCCTACGAGACGGTGGAGAAGTTCCCCGACCGCCGGGTGTTCCTGGTCGGCGAGATCATCCACAACCCGCGCGTCAACGACCGGATCCGGGGGATGGGGATCGTGATGCTCTCCCGCGAGGAGATCCTGGCCCAGACCGAGGGCGGCCCGGGCCCGGCCGACGTCGTCATCCTTCCGGCCTTCGGGGTGCCGGTGCCCATCCTGGAGGCTCTGCGCGGGACCGGGTGCATCCTGGTGGACACCACCTGCGGCTCGGTGCTCAACGTCTGGAAGAACGTGGAGCGGTACGCGCGCGACGGGTTCACCTCGGTCATCCACGGCAAGTACGAGCACGAGGAGACGAGGGCCACGGCGTCGCGGGCGCGGATGCACCCTGGCGGCCAGTACCTGATCGTCAAGGACATGGAGCAGGCCGAAACGGTGTGCCGCTACATCGAGCAGGGCGGCGGACCCGGGGCGCGCGGCGCCTTCCTGAAGACGTTCGGCCGCGCCTCCTCCCCGGGCTTCGATCCCGACCTCCATCTGGGGCGGATCGGGGTGGCCAACCAGACCACCATGCTCTCCTCCGAGTCGCTGGCCATCGCCGACAGGCTGAGGGTCTCCCTGGAGCGGCGGTTCGGCCCCGGGGCGCGGGAGCGGTTCCGGGCGTTCGACACCATCTGCAGCGCCACCCAGGAGCGCCAGGACGCCGTGATCAAGCTGGCCCGCGAGGGAGTGGACCTGATGATCATCATCGGCGGGTACAACAGCAGCAACACCAACCACCTCTCGTCGATCGGCGGCCGGACCGCTCCGACGTACCACATCAACTCGGCCGACTGCATCCTGGGCCCAGGCGCCATCCGGCACAAGCCCTACGGCTCGGCCTCCGAGGTGGTGAGTCCCGGCTGGCTCCCCGAAGGATCGGTCACCATCGGCGTCACCGCGGGGGCCTCGACCCCCAACGTGATGATCGGGGAGGTCGTCGCGGCGCTGCTGCGCTGCCGCGGCGAGGAGATCGCGGCGCCCTGACCGCCGCTTCACCCGGAGGAGACGAGTCATGCCCATGACCTTCATGGATCTGGTCAACGAGGCGCGCGCCCGCATCAAGGAGATCGACGCGGCGGCCGCGGCGCAGGCCATCGCCGCCGGACAGGCGGCGGTGGTGGACGTGAGGGAGCCCGACGAGTACCGCCAGGCGCGCATCGAAGGAGCGGTCAACATCCCCCGGGGCGTGGCGGAGATGGCCGTCCCCCAGGCCGTCCCCGATCGCACGGCGCGGATCATCGTCTACTGCGCCGGCGGGAACCGCTCGGCCATGGTGGCCGACAACCTGACGCGGATGGGCTACACGAACGTGGAGTCGCTGGCGGGCGGATTCCAGGGCTGGATGCGGTCGGGCAACAAGGTCGCGCGGTAGGAGGGCCCGGTCAGGCCATCGTTCCGGCTTCGGCTCGCTGGAAGGCCTTCTCGAACATGAACGAGTCGATGAGATCCTCCACGATGCGCTGGAGCTTCGACTCGTCGATGCGCGCCATGATGATGGCGTCCGCGAACCAGTAGCTCCCTTCGGCCTCGTCCCCTTCCTTGCGCGCCCGCTCCATCGTGTCGCGGATGAACTGGAGCGTCGTCACCGTCCCACGGAAGCGAGCCCCGTCCTCCATGTGAACCACGATGTCGGCGATGTCGGCATCCGGATTGAGAGGCTCCGCGTGAGGCCACAGGAGCTCGACCCGGGCGACTTTGTGCCGCTCCATGTAGTCCTGCTTTGCCCGCTTGCCGACTCGTCTCAGATCGGTTGGCATCCCTTCTCCCTGTACGGACTGTCAGGTGTCTGTTGCCTGCAGGTGCGCTTTCAATGGGAATACTAGCGCTTGCCGGCCCGCGGGCCAAGCCTTTTTAGAGGGCCGCTCCACAAATCGCGGCCCGCGCCCCCTCCCGGGCGGCCCCGGACCGCTCAGGAGGCCCCGGGCCGGGCCACCTCCCTGTACAACGTCTCCAGGATGGGAAGGCTTCGATCCGAGGAATAGAGTCGCTGGACCCGCCGCTTGCCGGCGCCGCCCATCAGTCTCCTCAGGTCCGGAGAATCCAGGAGCGAGGACACCGCGGTGGCCATTTCCACGGCGTCGCCCGGGGAGCAGAGCAGGCCCGTGGCGCCGTGCTCCACGGCCTCCTGCTGCCCCGGCACGCGGGAGGCCACGATCGGCTTGGCGAAGGCCATCGCCTTGTTGAAGCAGCCCGGATGCGCTTCCCGCGCCGAAGTGTGCAGCAGCAGGTCCATGGCCGCGGCGTAAGGCGCCGAGCTGGGGCGGGGTCCGGCCACCATGCAGACGTCCCGCAGCCCCATGCGGGCCCGGTCGGCCGAGAAGCGCTCCAGCGCCCCCGCCCCCGCCGGACGGCCCAGGAAAAGAAAGCGCGCCTCGGGGCGCTCCGCGTGGACGCGGCGGGCCACCTCCAGGGCCAGACGGTGGTTGGAGGCCGGCGACAAGGGACCGAGCAGGCCCACCAGCGGCTGGCCGGGGGCCATCCCCAGCTCCGAACGGACGTCCAGCGAGCCCTTGAGCTTCCGGAACCCCTCCACGTCGATGGCCGGGGGGAGGATGGCCCGGCGCTGCCCCGGACGGGCCGCCCGACCCACCATCTCCTCGTAGAGGCGCAGCAGGGACTCCGAGGGGGCCAGCACGACGTTGGCGCGGTGCAGCAGCAGACGGGCATAGAGGGAGCGGCGGGGATAGGCGCCCCGAAGCTGCACCACGTGGCGCACTCCCGTGGCCCTGGTCAGGGCCACGGCGAAGGGGGCGGCCTTGGCCTGGAAGGCGTGCACCAGGTCGATCCTCTGGTCGCGGACGATGCGGGCCAGCCGGCGCAGCGTGGCCCGCCGCCCGCCGAACGGCCAGAGCCGGCTCCGGGACATCTGCACCCGGTGCAGCTCCACCCCCATCGAGGCGACGCGGCCGCGGGTCCTCTCGGAGTCAGGCTCCTCCCGCAGCGCCACCTGGCAGCGGAAGCCGTCGGCCGAGAACCGCCGGACGCAGAGCCACAGGGGCTGGGAGGAGGACGAGCGCAAGCCTCGGGTGGTCAGGTAGAGGACGCGGATCGGCGCGGGCATGGGGCCTCCGAGAGCAGGGGGCGGGCCGCCGCCGGTTGACGGGAAACGAGGTGAACCGAGAGCCTGGGAGGCAGACAATGATAGTGCGCGGCGAACCCCGCCGGTAGGCCGGCGGCCCGATGCCCGCCGGGCAGCGCCGCCCCGGCCCGCCGCAGGTGGACGGGGCGGGCGACGCGCCGTATTGTCCAGCCGTAAGCGGAGGAGGGGGGAGGATGAGAGCCGGATGCCGGGCCGCCACGGCCGTCGCCTGCCTTCTGGCGGCGGCGCCGGCGGCGGCGCAGTACGTCAACTTCGAGTCGTCGCACGTCCATCCCATCGCCCTCACCCCCTCAAGGGCCAGCCTGCTCGCCGTCAACACCCCGGGGGCCACGCTGGAGGTCTTCACCGTGGGCTCGCAGGGAGGCCTGACCCGGCGGGCCTCCATCCCGGTGGGGCTGGAGCCTGTCTCGGTGGCCGCCCGCAACGACGCCGAAGCGTGGGTGGTGAACCACCTGTCCGACTCCATCAGCATCGTGGATCTGGAGCAGGGCACCGTGGTGCGCACCCTGGCCGCGGGGGACGAGCCGACCGATGTGGCCTTCGCCCGGGGCAAGGCGTTCGTCACCGTCTCGCGCGAGGACGTCGTGAAGGTGTTCGACCTGGCGAACCTCGCCTCCGCCCCCCAGTCGATCCCCCTGTTCGGCAGCAACCCCCGGGCCCTCGCCGTCTCCCCCGACGGAGGGAAGGTGTACGCGGTGGTGCTGAACTCCGGAAACCGGACCACGGTGGTGAACGCCAACATCATCCGCGACAACGAGAGCGGGCTCGACCCCGCGCGGCTGGCCGCGCTCGGGCTCAACGACATGACGTGCAGCTCTCCGCCGCCTCCCTACCCGCCGCTCCCCGCCGGGATCCAGCGCAACCCGGCGCTCACCGACCCGGCCCCTCCCGCCCAGCCTCCCGTGTCGCTCATCGTCGGGTGGGACGAGGCCTCGCAGCAGTGGCGCGACGAGGCGGGGCAGGACTGGACGCCCTGCCTTCCCTTCCGGCTCCCCGATCACGACCTGTTCGTGATCGACGCCAACGCGCCCGCCGCCCCCATGCTCGTCGATCACCTCGGGACCACGCTCTTCGAGGTCTCCGTCAACCCCGCCAGCGGCCGCGTCTACGTCCCCCACACCGAAGCCCGCAACCTGGCGCGCTTCGAGCACGAGCTGGGAGTGCGCGGCCACGTGGTGGACAACAGGATGGCCGTCGTGGATCCCGCGGCCGGCAACGCCGTCACGCTCATCGACCTCAACGCCCACATCGATCGCGGCAGCGACCCGTCGTCGAACCTGGCCGAACGGCTGGCCAGCATCTCCCAGCCGGGGATGATGGTCTGGAACGCGGCAGGGACGCGCGCCTGGCTCACCGCCATCGGCTCGCGCAAGCTGTTCCGGCTCGACGGGACCTGCCTGGCGGGATCCTGCATCTTCGGCCCGTCGCGCGCCGCGCCCGACGCGGTCGTCACGGGCGAGGGGCCCACCGGAGTGGCGCTGCACGAGCCGGCCGATCGCCTGTACGTGCTGAACCGCTTCTCCAACACCATCGCCCTGGTCGAGGCGTCCACGATGACCCTGGCCGGAACGGTGCCGATGCACGACCCGTCCCCCGCCGTCGTGCGCGACGGACGGCGTCTGCTGTACGACGGCATCGACTCCTCGCGCCACGGCGACGCCGCCTGCTCGAGCTGCCACATCTCCGGCAACATGGACAAGCTGGCCTGGGACCTCGGGGACCCGGAGGGGGGCTTCGCGCCGTACGGGACCCCCGGGGACAACGTCCGGTTCATCATCCCCTTCGGCGGACAGGCGGTCGAGTGCTCCGCCAGCGTCTGCGCGGCCCACGAGGGCTTCGATCCTCAGAAAGGCCCCATGACCACCCAGACGCTGCGCGGGATGCTCGAGCCGCTGCACTGGAGAGGCGACCGGGGGACCATGAACGACTTCAACCCGGCGTTCGTCGGCCTGATGGGCAAGCCTGACATCGGACCGATCAACGGCAAGCCCGCGGGGCTCGACGCGGCCAGCATGGAGCTGTTCCGGCAGTTCGCCCTGGGGATCCGGTTCCCCCCCAACCCGTTCCGCAACGTCAACGACACGCTTCTCAATGGGGAGGTCAGCGTTCCCGGACAGCAGCACCCGGGCAACCCCGCGGCCGGGCAGACCGTCTTTTTCACCGGTGCCGTCGACGCCGGGCAGCCCTGCTCCGCGTGCCACACCCTGCCCTTCGGGGCGGCCGGCGGCAAGCTGGGAGGGGTTTCGCCCGGGGATCCCTCGGCCGCGAGGGCGGCCCTGTTCAACGGCGACGCCGACGGATCGCCTCACAGCGACCTGAAGGTGCCCCATCTGCGGAACATGTACGAGAAATTCGGCCCGCTCTTCGACGCACCCGGCGCCTCGCCTCCCGCCGGACGGAAGAACGGCTTCGGCTTCATCCATGACGGATCGATCCCCGACCTCGCCACCTTCCTGTCGGCCTCGGTCTTCAACATGACCGCGCAGCAGGTGCGGGACGTGGCGATGTTCATGCTGCACTTCCCCACCGGGACCAGGCCCTCGGTGGGCCGCCACGTCACCGTCCCGCCCGGGCCGGCTCCCACCAGCACCCCGGTCGAGGAGGCGCTCCTGAGCGCCCTCATCGCCCTCGGCAACGCCGCCGATCCCTCGCGCCACTGCGAGCTGACCGCCGCTTCCGTCTCCTCCGGCCCCGGCGCCCGCTCCAGAACCTGGCAGCTCGACGGGGGCTCGGGCTCCGGCGGTCTCTGGACCACCGACGTGGACGGCGAGCCCCAGGTCGCCACCGCCGATCTGCGCCAGGGCGCCGGCGGGCCGATCACCTTCCTGTGCGCCACCATCGGGTCGGGACGCCGCCTGGGGGCCGATCGCGACCTCGACGGCCGGCTCAATGGAAGCGACTGCTCCGACGGCGATCCGTCTTTCTTCTCCGCCCCCGCGGAGGTGGCCAACCTCCTTGTGGGCGCTCCGTCCTCGACGGAGCTGACCTGGGACGGCCAGCAGGCCTCCATCGGCCCGTCGCTCTTCTACGAAGTGGCCGGCGGATCGCTGAGCGGCCTCGGCGGGGCGGGGCCGGCCGGCTCCGGCGAGTGCCTGACCGGCGCTCTCTCCACCGCCGGCTGGCAGGATCCCCGCCCCGATCCGCCCGCGGGGGACGGATACTGGTACCTGGTCCGGGCGCGCACACCGGAGTGCTCGGGGGGCTTCGGGCCCCCCGTTGCGGCGCTGGAAGCGCTCGACTGCACCGCTCATTGACGCAGGAACGAAAATCGCGTCCACCACGCCGTGGTAGCATGCATGACAAGCTACCCAACGCGGAACTCGTGGATGAACCGTTCGTTCGTCAAGATCCTGGCGGTGGCGGCGATCTACTTCCTCGCCGCCAGGCTGGGCCTGCTCCTGGCTTTCGAGCGGACCAACGCCTCGCCGGTCTGGCCCCCTTCGGGCATCGCCTTCGCCGCTGTGCTGCTGGCGGGCCGCGGGGTGTGGCCGGGGATCCTTTTGGGAGCCTTCGCCGCCAATCTCAGCGTCTTCTTCCAGAACCACGCGGCGACACCGCTCACGCTGACCCTGGTGTCGGCGGGGATCGCCGCCGGCAACACGCTTGAGGCGCTGGCCGGCTGGTGGATCCTCCGGCGGTTCGGCGGTGAGGAAGGCCCGTTCGCGCGCGTGGAGGGGGTCTTCCTCTTCCTTGGGACGGCCGCCGTCATGTGCGCCACGGCGGCCACCGCCGGCGCGCTGGCCCTGTCCGCGGCCGGCATCGGCCAGCACGTCCCCGCCTTCCTCATCTGGCTGACCTGGTGGCTGGGGGACGTGACAGGGGTGCTGCTGCTGACGCCGCTGCTCATGGTCTGGTCCTCCCCTCCCCGCTTCCCGCGCAGCGGGAGGCTGCTCGAGTCGGCAGCGCTGGCAGCCCTGGTGGCCGGCACCGCCCTGGTCGGCTTCGGCGCGGAGCGGGTGATCGGCGCGCGCTACCCTTTCGCCTTCCTCACCATCCCGGCGATCATCTGGGCCGCGGTGCGCTTCGGCGCGCGCGGAGCGACGGCGGCGCTGGCCGCCGTCTCGGCCATCGCCGTGGTCCACACGGTGCAGGGGCTGGGTCCTTTCTCCTTCGGGACCATCAACACCTCCCTGCTGCTGGTGCAGGCGTACGTGGGTGTGCTGACCGCCACCCACCTGACCCTGGCGGCGGCGCTGGCCGAGAGGGCGGCGGCCCAAGGAGCGCTCGAGGCCGCCCGTCAGGCGCTGGAGGGGAGGGTGGCCGAGAGGACCGCCGTGGCCAGCCACCAGGCGGTGCAGCTTCGCGCCCTGGCCGCCGAGCTGGTGCGCACCGAGCAGCGGGAACGGCAGCAGCTCTCCCGGGTGCTGCACGACCACGTCCAGCAGCTCCTGGTGGCGGCCAAGCTGCAGATCGCCAAGCGGCGCCGGGCCGCCCGGCCCGAGCAGGCCGACGAGGCCTCGGCCCAGGCCGACGAGCTGATCAGCCGGTCGATCCTCGCGCTGCGGGAGCTGACGGTGCAGCTCAGTCCGCCCATCCTGCTCGACGGAGGACTGCCCGCGGGAGCGGAGTGGCTGGCCCGGGAGATGAAGCTCCGCCACGACGTGGACGTGCATCTGCGGGCGGAAGCCTGTGAAGGGCTCGACGACGCCACTGCGGTGTTCGCCTTCGAGTCGCTGCGCGAGGCGCTGTTCAACGTCGTCAAGCACAGCGGGAGGAGGGAGGCCTGGGTGAGCCTGAGGCGCGAGGCGCCGGGGTTCCTGGTGGTCGAAGTGCGCGACCAGGGGTGCGGGTTCCCTTCGGCCGCCGTGGAGAAGCCGCCGGGAGAGGGGCTCGGTCTCTTCGGCGTCGCCGAGCGCGCCCGCATGCTGGGAGGCCATCTGGCGGTGGAGTCCCCCGACGGTGGAGGAGCGCTGGTGCGCCTGAGCATCCCCCTCGGGCTCGGCAGGGAGGCTCCTCACCGTCCCGGGCCGGCTCCGTGGCCGCGGCAGCGGGTGGAGGCCGGCCCGGTCCCGGCCTCGGCCACGCGCGTCCTCATCGCCGACGACCACGCCCTGTTCCGCCAGGGGCTCGCCTCGCTGCTGGAGCAAGAGGCCGGCATCGTCGTGGTGGGACAGGCGGCCAACGGCGCCGAGGCCGTCGATCTGGCCCGGGAGCTGAGGCCCGACGTGGTGGTGCTCGACGTGGGGATGCCGGTCATGGGCGGGATCGAGGCCGCCCGGCTCATCCGGGCGTCGCTCCCTTCCGTCCGCATCATCGGCCTGTCCATGTACGAGGAGGGGGAGATGAAGGACGTCATGCTGGCCGCCGGAGCCGAGGCCTATCTGAGCAAGGACCACGCGGCCGAGGAGCTCTCCCGCCTGCTGCGCCCCCGGCCGGTGTCGCCGTGACCGCCCGCGGCGGGGCGGAGGCGACCGCCGCTGGCGGCGGCTAGCGTCCGGTGCTCACCCGGGGCATCGCCTCCAGCCGGCGCCGGACGTCCTCTGGCGGCGCGTCGACGGCCACGACCTTGTCCTGGGAGGCGAAGCCGGCCACCACCCGCACCCTGGACGTGGCCACGTTCAGCGCCCCGGCCAGGACCCGCGCCACCGCTTCGTTGGCCTTGCCCCTCTCCGGCGGGGCGGTCACCGTCATCTTCAGCTTGCCGCCGTGCGGGCCGATGAGGGTGTCCTGCTTGGCGCCCGGCTTCACCCGCACCTTCATGCGGCAGCCGGACCCGGACGCTTCGAGGATGAGGCCGCGCGTGTCCATCAGCCGCAGCGGGCTTCCAGCTCGGCGATCTCCTCCAGCGGCGAGGAGTGCCCCTGCTCGGCGGCCATGCGGCGCGCGGCGGCCAGCACCTCCCGCGCCTCCTCCCCCCGGCCGACGCCCACCAGGCAGCGGCCGCGGCCGATCGCCGCCGCCATCCAGTCGGACTTCAGCTCCAGGCAGCGCGCGTACTCCGCGGCCGCCTCGGCCGCACGGCCGGCGTCCTCCAGCGCGGTGGCCAGCCCGAACCGCGCCAGGGGATTGTCCGGACTGGCCTGCAGGATGGCGCGGCTGCGCTGGATCCGGGCTTCCGCGTCGATCACCGGGGATCTCCATCCAGCGGAGGCAGCGGGCCGCGCGGACGGGCGAAGGCCGGGATCAGGAGCCTCTCCACCACCTCGCCGCGCACGACGTGCCGCTCCAGGATCTCGTGGACGTCGGCGGCGGTGACCCCGCCGTACCAGACGGCCTCGGGATAGATCACCACCGTGGCCCCGTGAGCGCAGGCGTCGAGACAGCCGGCCGAGTTGGCGCGGACGCTGCGCTTGAGGCCCCGCTTGCTGATCTCCTGCTTCAGCAGGGAGCGGACGTCCTCGGAGCCCTTCTCGGCGCAACATCCCTTGGGGTCGCCCGGCTCGCGCCGGTTCGTGCACACGAAGATGTGTCTCTGGTAAGGCGGCACCTCGTCTCCTCCCGCCCGGCCGTCCCGCTACCCGGGCATCCCGTCCATGATAGCCCGCGCCATCTCCGAGGTGCGCGCCGAGCCTCCCAGGTCGGGGGTGACCGCGCCTGCGGCGAAGGCGGCGGCGATCCCCGCGGCGATGCGGCCCGCGGCCTCCCGCTCACCGAGATGATCCAGCAGCGCCGCGGCCGGGAGGAGCATGGTGAGCGGGTTGGCCCGATCCTGCCCCTCCAGGTGCGGGGCGTTGCCGTGCACCGCCTCCACCACCACCATCCCTTCGCCATGGTGGATCGCCGGGACGGTCCCCGGCCCCCCGGCCAGCCCCGCGCACAGGTCGGCCAGGATGTCTCCGAACATGTTGCCGGCCAGCAGCACGTCGAACTGGCCGGGATCGCGCACGAGCTGCAGGACGGCGTTGTCGGCGATCACCTCGCGGTAGGCGATCGACGGGGACTCCGCGGCGGCGGCCCGGCAGCACTCCAGGAAGAGGCCGTCGCTGCGCTTCATGATGTTGGCCTTGTGCACCGCGGCCACCGAGCGCCTCCCTTGACGGGCCGCCAGGTCGAAGGCGAAGCGCGCGATGCGCGAGGACGCCGCCGCGGTGATCACGCGGAGGCTCTCGATCACCCCGGGGACCACCTCGTGCTCGATGCCGGCGTAGATGTCCTCGGTGTTCTCGCGCACGATCACCAGGTCGAGACCCGGGTAGCGGGTGGGGAGCCCGGGCACGGATCGCGCCGGCCGGACCGAGGCGAACAGGCCGATCCGCTTGCGCAGCGCCACGTTGGGAGGCGGCCCTCCGCCGGCCGGCGCCGCCAGACGGCCCAGCAGGCCGGTCCTGGTCGCGCGCAGGCTGTCGATCAGCGGCTGCGGCAGCGGGGTGCCATGGCGGGCCATCGCCTTGTGCCCGGCGTCGCGGCGCTCCCAGGCGATGGAGGCTCCCGAGGCCTCCACGACGCCGACGGCGATCTCGGCCAGCTCCTCGCCGATGCCGTCGCCCGGCACCAGGGTCACGGTGTGGCGGGCCGGCTGGGAGGAGCGGCGGGGCGCCTCCTGGGATCCGGGGCGGGGCCGCAGGTGGCCCAGGGCCTTGTCGCCGGTCACCCTCCCGCCTCCCCGCCCGAGGGCCGCAGGCGCGCGATCACCGCCAGGGTCATCTCCTGCGTGGAGGCGCGGCCGCCCAGATCGGGCGTGACCTGGCGCCGCGCGGCCAGCACCCCCTCCACCGCGGAGGTGATGGCGGCCGCCGCGCGCCGTTCGCCGATGTGGTCCAGCAGCATCGCCGCCGACAGGATGAGCGCCGCCGGGTTGGCGGTCCCGCGGCCGGCGATGTCGGGGGCGCTGCCGTGCACCGCCTCGAAGACCGCGTGCCGTTCCCCGATGTTGGCGCCCGGGACGACCCCCAGCCCTCCCACCAGGCCGGCGCAGAGATCCGAGATCAGGTCCCCGAACAGGTTCTCCGACAGCAGCACCTCGAAGCGCTCCGGAGCCAGGACCAGGCGCATGGCGGCGTTGTCGATCAGCACCTCCTCGGCGGCGATGAACGGGTAGTCCTGCCCCACCCGGGCGCAGCACGCCAGGAAGAGTCCGTCGGACTGCTTCAGCACGCTGGCCTTGTGCACCACGGTGACCGAGCGCCGGCCCTCCCGCCTGGCCAGCTCGAAGGCGAAGCGCGCGATCCGCTCCGAGGCCGCGCGGGTGACGATGCGCAGCGTCTCCACTACGCCCGGGACCACCTCGTGCTCGCGCCCCGAGTACATCCCCTCGGTGTTCTCCCGCACGATGGTGAGGTCCACGCCGGCGTGGCGCGAGGCCACACCGGGAAGCGACCGCACCGGACGCACGCTGGCGAAGAGGTCCAGCGCCTTGCGCAGGGCCACGTTCACGCTGGAGAAGCCGGTGCCCACCGGCGTGGTGATGGGCCCCTTGAGCGCCACGCGGTTGCGCTCGATGGAGCGCAGCACCGCGTCGGGCAGCGGCGTCGCCTCTCCCGCCTCCAGCGCGGCGGCGCCGGCAGCGTGCCGCTCCCAGGAGACGGAGACCCCCGCGGCCTGGACGACCTCGAGCGCCGCCCCGGTCACCTCCGGGCCGATGCCGTCTCCGGGCAGAAGGGTGAAGCGGTAGTCCACGGGGTCAGAAGAACGACTTGGCGAAGCGCTTGCCCCGGGAGAAGCCCAGGCGGGTCTTCCATCGCGCCCGCTCCACCTTCTCCTGGATCTCGGGGATTTTGAGGGTGGCCGCCCGGTCCCCCTCGTCGATGAGGGTCAGCGCGCCGTTGAAGTCGGCCCAGTGGACGCGCCCCACCTTGGGGCGGATCAGCACGTCCACCAGCTTGCACTGGAAGTTCTTCAGCGCCTCCGCCTTGATGGCGTTGGCCCGCACCAGGACGTCGAACCCCTTCTTCAGCTCGCGGGTGTCCTCCAGCTCCGGGGAGATGTCCACTCCCACCACCATGTCCGCTCCCTGCCGGAACGTGGCCAGCACCGGAACCTTGCTCACCCAGCCGCCGTCGATGAGCACCCGCCCGTTGATGCGTATGGGAGGGAGCAGGCCGGGGATGGCGCTCGACGCCAGCACGCCGCGCCGCAGCGACCCGGAGGTGAGAACGACCTCCTCACCGGTCTCCAGATCGGCGGCCACGGGGAAGAACGGGATCCTGGTCTCGCCGATGGCCACGTCCTCCACCAGCGCGTAGATGTTGTGGACGAAGTTGGCCTCCGAGATGAAGGAGGGCCTGGTCATGGAGAACGAATAGAAGATCCCTCTCTTGATCAGGTTGCTCACGCTGTACAGGAGGCTGGGCTCCTCGCGGCGCGAGTCCTTCAGGAAGTCGAACTCCGTGCGCCGGAACTCGCGGCTGGAGACGAACGAACGGAACCGCTGTTCGGTGGAGGAGGCGTCGGCCAGAACCGCGTACGCGCTGCCGACCAGCGACCCGATGCTGGTGCCGACGATCACGTCGGGGACGATGCCCGCCCGCTCCAGAGCCCGCAGCACCCCGATGTGCGCGAGGCCGCGGGCGGCCCCGCCCCCTAGGGCGAGGCCGAGGTTGAAGCCGGCCATGTCGTGGAATCCCCCCAGGGAGGTGACGATCCGTTGACGTCGGCAAGGAGAATATAGACAGGGGCTTCGGCGCGATGCAAGCGCGCGGGCGGTCGTGAACGGCGCGGGTCGGGCCGGTGACGGCCGCGCGGGGGGACGTCGCGGCGGGGCGCGATCACCGTGCCCCGGCCGGGCGGCCGGCGAGGGGGAACGGGCAGCGCCGCCTCAGCACGCAGGCGCCGCAGAGCGGCTTCTGCGCCCTGCACACCCTGCGGCCGTGGGTGATGAGGTTGAGGTGCAAGGGGAGCGCGTCCTCCGGCGGCGCGGCCGCCCCCAGGATCCGGTGGGCCTGGTCGAAGCTCGTCCTGGAAGGGATCAGCCCCAGCCTGCCGGCCACCCGGTGGACGTGGGTGTCGACCGGGAACGCGGGCTGCCCAAGGGAGAAGGCCTGCACGCACCGGATGGTCTTCAGCCCCACCCCCTTGAAGGCCGACAGCTCGCTCTCCACCTCCTCCATCCCAAGGCCGCGCAGCCGATCCAGGCTGTAGTCTCCCTCGGCCTGCTTCACCTGCCTGAGGACCTGCCGGATCACCAGGCTCTTGACGCGGGCCAGCCCTCCCACCCGGATCGCCTCCTCCAGCCTCCGGGCCGGCGCCGAGGCGGCCTCCTCCCATCCCGGGAAGGCCGCCCGGAGCGACGCCCAGGCGCGATCCCGATTGGTGTCGCTGGTGTGCTGCGAGAGGATGGTGAAGACGAGCTCCGAGAGCGGATCCTTGGCCTCCCCCGGCCGGGGGCGCCCGTAGGCCGCCTCCAGCGCCGAAGCGATGGCCCGCACTTTCGCCCGCAGCCGTGGGGAGCGTGGCGCGGCGGCCGGGCGCGCCCCCCGCCGGCCGGCCCGGCCGGTCACCCGGGCGCGGGAGGTGACCATGACGTCGCCGTCCCGTCGAGAGGGCGCACCCCCTCGACGTACCAGTCGCTGGCGGCCCCCGCCGGCCTCTCCAGCCCGGGGATGGTCGCCAGCGTCCACTCCAGGTCCACGGTGGCCAGCAGCGACAGGACCGAGGGATCGTCGTAGCCGGTGGCGAAGTTCACCACCTTGCCGAACGGATGCCCCATCAGGTACATCCTCCCCCCGGCGGGGACCGAGCCCCAGCGGATGCTGTCGTAGTTGGTGATGGCGCGGGTGGTCACCATGGCGCGCGTCTTGTCCCGGTCGAACTCGACCTTGAGAGGGAGGGCCGCGGCCCCCTCCTTGCCCAGCCCGATCGCCCGGATGAGCGCCACCCCCAGCGGATCGGGGGCCAGCTCGCCGGTCGCCTTGGCCTGCTCCCAGAGCACGTACCCGCGCTCGATGCGGTCCCGGTAGGACGCCTCCAGCGCCCGGCGCGCCTCCTCCCCCGGGGCCTGCAGGCGCTCGCGCTGGTAGGGGGCCGACATGTCCAGGACGCGCCCCGCGTCCCCCAGGCTGACGGCGGAGATGTAGGCCTCGACGGTCACTTGCAGCGTGTTGGCAGAGGGGGAGCAGGCGGCCGCAGCCACGAGGACCGAGGCCGCGGCCGGCCGCGGGAGCCTCACGAGCCCTGGCTCACCGCGCCGTCCCGCAGGGCGATGTCGTCGGCGCTGCCGCTGATCCCGTCGGCCCCCGCCGAGACGATGGAGTAGGATCGCCCGTCCGAGGCGTAGCTCATGGTGTTCCCCCAGCCGTCCTCGGCCGGGACCATCGGCAGGTAGCGGGGAGAGAGCTCGGCGCTGATGCTGCCCAGCGACGACCCCTCCGGGACCGCCCCGTCGTGATCGATGGCATAGCGGGTCAGCGCCGTGCGGAGCTGCTCCAGGCGATCGAGGGTGCGCTCGCGGTGGGCGCGATCGATCTGCTCGCCGACGGCGCCCGCCACCTGCTCCGCGGTGGTGGGACCGCCTCCTCGATCGCAGGACGCCGCCAGGACGGCGGCCGACAGCAGCAGCGCCGCCCCGGCGGGGCGGCCGCGGTACCAGGGCCGCGGCAATGCGGGAGGACGGCGCATCGGCGCCGATTCTAGCCTACACGGCGCCCGGGGTCACCCGGCCGGTCTCCTGTGAGACAATGCGCCCATGACTCTCGCCCCGCGCGTCATGCTGGTCGCGGCGCTGGCCGGCACGGCCGCCGCCGCCTGCCCCGCCGCCGGCCCCTCCTCGCCTCCCTCCCGCCCCGCCGCGCAGGAGGACCGCCACCAGGCGGCCCGCCGCGACATGGTGCGCGAGCAGATCGAGGCGCGCGGCGTGAAGGACCCGATGGTGCTCGAGGCGATGCGGTCCGTCCCCCGCCACCTGCTGGTGCCGGAAGGGCTGAGGGACTTGTCCTACCAGGACCGCCCGCTGCCGATCGGAGAGGGGCAGACGATCTCCCAGCCCTACATCGTCGCCCTGATGACCGAGCTGGCGCGGGTGCGCCCAGGGGACAAGGTGCTGGAGGTCGGCACGGGATCGGGCTACCAGGCCGCCGTGCTCGCCGCCCTGGGGGCCGAGGTCCACACCATCGAGATCGTCGAGGTCCTGGCCGAGCGTGCGCGCCGTGACCTGACCCGGCTCGGCTACGGCTCCGTCCGCTTCCGGACCGGCGATGGCTACCGCGGCTGGCCGGAGGCGGCCCCCTTCAGAGCGATCCTGGTCACGGCGGCCCCCGATCACGTGCCGCAGCCGCTGGTGGACCAGCTCGAGCCGGGGGGCCGGATGGTGATCCCGGTCGGACAGCCGCTGCAGAGCCTGGTGGTGGTGACCCGCACCGAGTCGGGAGCGCGGCGCGAGGAGATCCTCCCGGTGCGCTTCGTCCCCATGACCGGCGAAGCCCAGCGCCGCGGCGGCCCCTGACCCGGCCGCGGCGCCGGCCCGGGGGAGCGCGGGGCGGCTGCTATAATGCCGCCTCCGCACGACGGCGGATTTCCCAGCCACAGGAGACGGTATGGCCAAGGTGATCACCCCCCGGTCCGAGGACTATTCCCGCTGGTACACGGACGTCGTGCTGCAGGCGGGGCTGGCCGACTACTCTCCCGTGCGCGGCTGCATGGTGATCCGCCCCCTGGGCATGGCCGTGTGGGAGAACATGCAGAAGGGGCTCGACCGCCGCTTCAAGGAGACGGGGCACGAGAACGCCTACTTCCCGCTGTTCATCCCCGAATCGTACCTGCGCAAGGAGAAGGAGCACGTCGAAGGGTTCGCCCCCGAGTGCGCCGTGGTCACCCACGGCGGCGGCGAGAAGCTGGAGGAGCCGCTGGTGGTGCGTCCCACCTCCGAGACGATCATCTATTCGATGTACGCGAAGTGGATCCAGTCGTACCGCGATCTTCCGATCCTCATCAACCAGTGGGCGAACGTGGTGCGGTGGGAGATGCGCACCCGGCTCTTCCTTCGCACTATGGAGTTCCTGTGGCAGGAAGGGCACACCGCCCACGCCACGGAGGCGGAGGCCGAGGAGGAGGCCATCAAGATGATGAACGTCTACCACGCCTTCGCCTCCGAGGAGATGGCCGTCCCCTGCCTGCGCGGCGTCAAGACCGACGCGGAGAAGTTCGCCGGCGCCGTGCGCACGTACTGCATCGAGGCCTTGATGCAGGACAACAAGGCGCTGCAGGCGGGGACCTCGCACAACCTGGGACAGAACTTCGCCCGGGCCTTCGAGGTGCGGTACCAGACCGAGGCGGGAGGCCTGGAGTACGTCTGGAACACTTCCTGGGGAGCTTCCACGCGGCTCATCGGCGCGCTGGTGATGGCCCACAGCGACGACCAGGGGCTGGTGCTCCCTCCCCGGCTGGCCCCCACGCAGGTGGTGGTGGTGCCCATCTTCAAGGAGAGCGAGCGGGAGACGGTGGTGCGCGCGATGGACGACATCGTGCGCAGCCTCTCGCCGGAGATCCGGGTGAAGGGGGACGCCCGCGACGGCGTGCGCCCGGGGTTCAAGTTCAACGAGTGGGAGATGAAAGGGGTCCCCCTCCGCCTGGAGGTGGGCCCGCGCGACCTGGCGGCCGGCCAGGTGACCGCCGCCCGCCGGGTGTCCGCCCCCGGGGCGGCCCCGGCCAAGACCACGCTGCCGATCGCAGGCCTGCGCGAGTCGGTCCCCGCGCTGCTGGAGGAGATCCAGCGTTCCCTCTATGATCAGGCCGCGGACCGTCTGCGGCGCAACATCCGGCCGGTGGACACGTACGACGAGTTCAAGCAGATCCTCGACGAGATCGGCGGGTTCCTGCAGGCCCACTGGTGCGGCCGGGCGGCCTGCGAGGCCCGGATCAAGGACGAGACGAAGGCCACCATACGATGCATCCCGCTCGACCCGGCCCCGGAGCCGGGGCGCTGTCTTCTGTGCGGCGAGGCGTCCACGCGGCGCGCCTACTTCGCCCGGGCCTATTGACCCGCGCCGCCGCGGCCCTCGCGCTGGCGCTCCGGGCCTTCGCCGTCTCCCCCGCACCGCCGGCCGCCGTCCCCGCCGTGCGGTTCCTCTCCCCCGGCGAGGGGGACGCCGTGCTGGGACGGACGGAGATCGCGCTGGAAGCCTCCCCTCCCGAAGGGGCCCGGATCCTGAAGATCGAGATCTACGCCGACGATCGCCTCATCGCCACGCTGCTGGATCCCCCCTGGAGCCACGTCTGGGACGCCGGCGACACCCTCAAGGCCAGGACGCTGCGCGCCCGGGCCTTCGCCTCCGACGGCACCACGTTCTCCCACAAGGTGACCACCCGCGCCATCGCCGGCGTGCAGCGCGCCGCAGTGACGCTGGTGGAGGTCTACTGCACGGTGCGCAACGCCCAGGGGCGCTACGTCACCGACCTGCGCCAGACGGAGTTCACCGTCCTGGAGTCGAACCGGCCCCAGGAGATCGCCGTCTTCTCCGCGGAGCGCAAGCCGGCCCACCTGGCGCTGGTTCTCGACACCAGCAACTCCATGCGCCAGGACGGGCGCATCGAGGTGGCCAGGGAGGCGGCGGCCGGCTTCGTCGAAGCCCTGGAGCCGGGCGACACGGCGGCGCTCATCGTGTTCGACAACGCGCCGCGGCTGCTCGTGCCCAGGAGCGGGGACCGGGCGGGGATCACCCGCGCCATCCAGGCCCTGGAGCCGGCCGGCGGCACCGCGCTCTACGACGCGCTGGCCGCCGCGGCCGAGCTGCTGCGCCCGGTGGAAGGGCGCAAGGCGATCATCCTCCTCTCGGACGGGCGGGACGAGTCGGTGGACGGGCTCGGCCCCGGCTCGCTGCGCACCTTCGAGGAGGCGCGCGACGCGGTGCTGGCGAGCGAGGTGGCCGTCTACGCCGTGGCCATCGGCGAGAAGCTGGCCGAGGAGATGGACGTCACGCAGCGCCGCACCCTCGGCGAGATCCTGACGACCCTCTCCGAGGGCAGCGGCGGGCGGGCCTACTTCGTCAAGAAGGCCTCGCAGCTCAAGCCGTCGTACCGATCCATCGGCGACGAGCTGCGGCATCAGTACCTGCTCGGCTACTACCCGCCGGCCGAGCCGGCAGGCCGCGCCGACGGCTGGCGGGAGATCCGGGTGAAGGTGGCGCGCCCGCGGCTCAAGGTCGCCGCGCGCAGCGGCTACTTCGCGCGATGACGGGCGCCCGGCGGACCGCCGGGCTCACACCCCTCACGTCCCGCCGAAGCCGATGGTGACCTTGCCGTCCTCGACGATGACCGGCACCTCGCGCCGGCCGCCGGTCAGCGCCAGCATTTCCTTCAGCAGGGCGGCGTCCTTCTTGACGTTCAGGTACTCGTGGGGGACACCACGCGCGGCGCAGTCCTCACGGGCTGCCGTGGTGTAGGGTCACGTGTCCTTGCCGAAGATCCTCACCATCCTGTCTGCGGCCATGGCGGCACCTCCTGTCCACAGAGACTAGCCGTACCCCGCCGCGCGCACAAGCTCCAGGATCGTCTCGGCGCGGAGGCGGACTTCCGCCACGGCCTGGCGGAAGCGCGGGTCGGCGTTGAGCCGGCGCAGCCCCGGCTCGTTGGTCAGCGACCAGAGGTCGGAGCTCCCCAGACGGACGGCCCGCTGGATCCACTCCAGCGCCTCGTCGTCGCGCCCCACCATGGCCATGGCCCGGCCGACCCACAGGGCGTACTCGTGGTCGTTGACGAAGAAGTCGCGGTTGCGCTCGACCACCCTCTGGACCCCCGCCGCGTCGTTCATCGCGGCCATGGCCCGCACGCGCAGCGTCTCGGCGTAGGGGGCGTTGGCCGAGGCCTCGGCGAGGCTCGACGCCACATGCAGCGCCTCGGCGGAGTCGCCGGCTTCCGCGGCCAGGAACCCGAGGTGCATGAGAGGCAGCTCGGTGGGCTCGCCCCGCCTGCGAAGCCGGGAGATGTCGTCGCGGAGCCTGGCCCTCGTCTCCTCCACCGTCCCTTCCTGCAGGGCCAGCACCGTGTCCACCCAGCCCGCGTCCAGCGAGGGATCGGCGCCGGCGACCTTCTGGCGCAAGGCGCGCACCGGACGCGGGTCCCCCGCCCCCGACGCCAGCACCGCAAGCAGCCGGTAGGCCGGGGCCATCCGCGGATCGCGCTCCAGCGCCAGCAAGACCCGCCTCGACGACTCGATCGGAGAGCCCGACATATAGAGGATGCGCGCCAGCGCGTAATGTCCCGCCGCCTCGTCCGGCCCCAGGTGGATGGCACGGCGGGCCAGCCCCTCGGCACGGACCAGCCAGGCGGTGTCCGGCGAATGCCCCGCCAGGTAGACGTTGAGGCTCGCTTCGGCCAGCGCCGCGCTCAGCACGGGGGCGTGCGGAGACTCCCTCAGCGCGCGCTCCAGCAGATCGATGGTCTCCAGGGTGAGGCTGCTCTGCGACGAGGCGATCTTGCCGCGCGCCAGCAGGAACAGGTACTCGGCGGCCGGCCCGGCCTTCGCCTCCTCCTTCGCGCCTGGACGCGGGCCGGCGCCCGGGAAGAGCGCCTCCGCCACCTGCAAGGCCACCTCCTCCCGGAAGGCCTCCGCCGGCTGGCCCCGCGAGGAGAACGACCGGCTCCATGCCGCGTACCCGGTCTCCACGTCGATCAAGGTCGCTTCGGCGTGCAGCCGGTCATGCTCCTCCCAGCACCGGCCCGACAGCACCGCCTGCACCCCCAGCGCGGTCCCCGCCCTCGCCGGATCGGTCCCGTCGATCCCCGCGCGCAGCACGCCGCTCATCGGCCTCACCTCCAGCCCCGGGATGGGCGACAGCCTGGCCGCCAGGGTCTCGGGGAGGGCCAGCGAGCAGAGCCCGCGCTCCTTTCCGCCGCCGGCCTGGAACGGGAGGACGGCGAGGGCATCGAGGGACGTGGGGAGCCGGGCCGCCGGTTCCTGCGGGCGGACCATGAGCGCCAGCGCGCCGATGGCCGGCACCGCCAGGAACCACAGCGCCGCAGCCACCGCCGCCGGCCGGCGGGAGGAGGACCCGGAGGGGGGCCGGCCGGCCCAGGGTCCGCGGATCACGCGCACGCCGGCCTCCTCACAGCCACCCCGATCGGTCCACGAGATCCATGACCGCCTCGGCGCGGGAGCGCACGATCCCCGCCGCCGTGTCGAAGCGCGGCTCGCCCCGCAGCGGGGCCAGCTCGGGCATGTGATCGAAGGTCCAGGCGTCGAAGCTGCCCAGCCGCACGGAGCGATCGAGCCACTCCAGCGCCTCGGCGCGCCGCCCCACCTCGGCGAAGCTGGCTCCTATCCACTGCGCGTACTGCCAGTCCTTCTCGTAGATCTCGCGGTGACGCTCCACGATGCTGGCCACGGCGTCGGCGCGGCCCTGGCGCCCCAGCGACATGAGGCGGATCATGTCCACGTAGGCGGTGTTCCTGGAGACCGCGTCCAGCGACGCCGCGAAGCTCAGCGCGTCGGCCACGTTGCCCGCCCGCTGCGAGAGATACGCCAGGAGCATCAACGGCACCTCGGGGGAGTCCCCGCTGGCCTGACGCGCCTGGACGTCGAGGCGCCAGCGCCGGATCTCCCCGTCCATCCGCCCCTCGATCTCCGCCAGCACCGCCTCCTGCCACCCCACCTCGATGAGCGGATCGCTCAGCCGCGCGCGCGCCGTGGCCACCGCCCCCTGCTCGCTGAGCCCGGCGCCCGCAAGGAACGAGGCGAGCTGGGCCAGGGCCCGGGCGTGACCCGGCTCCAGCTCCAGCGCCCGCAAGGTCGCCTCCGCCGCCTCCACCGGCTCGCCGGCCACCATCAGGGCGCGCCCCAGGGCGTAATGCGCGTCGGGAAGGCCGGGATCGAGCCTCACCGCGCGGCGGGCCGAGGCCAGGCTCCTCCCGATCCATCCTCCCTTGGAGGAGAGCCCTCCCAGGAACATGTCCACGCTGGCCAGCGACATCAGGGCGTGAGCCGCCGCCATGGAGGGGTCCGCCTCGATCGCCCGCTCCAGCAGGGAGACGGCGTCGGCCACAGCGTCGCTGCGGGCCGTGGCGATCTTCCCGCGGGCCAGCACCGCGAGGTAGTGAGCCAGGGGTGCGAGGGGCTTGCCGGCCGGCGGGCCGGGCGGCACCGAGGGGGCCACCAGCCGGGCCAGCTCGTCGGCGAGGCCGTCTTCCGGCGCCGCGCCGCCGCCGGGCGGGCCGGCCACCGTCCTTCGCCAGAGCACGGCCCCCGTGGCCGCGTCGAGCAGGCGCGCCGCGATCACCGGGCGCCCTTCCTCCAGGGCATAGTCGCCGCACAGCACGGCGGCGGCGCCCAGGCTGCGGGCCGCCTCGATCGGAGACGGCCTCGCCGACTCGAGATCCAGCACCGAGGCCAGGGAGGCGACGGTCAGGCCGGGGACGCGGCGCAGGCGGGTCACCACCGCGTCCGCCACCCCCGCGCCGAACCATCCGTGCGCGCCGTCGTCGGAGCGGGGTGTGAGCGGCATCACCACCAGGACGGAGTGGGAGGCGGGATCGGGGCCGAGGTGCGGCCCCGCCCCGGCGCCGCGCGCGGCGACGAGCGCCACCGCGGCCCACAGGGCGGCGACGGCGCCCAGCGCGAGGAGGGGTGAGAGCCGGACCAGCTTCTCCAATGCCACCGTGCCTGCCTGGACGCGTCCGGGGGACACCGCGGGGCGCCTGCCGGGGGCGCGGTGCCGGCGGGAGCGCCCGGCCGGGATGAGGGATGCCGCATCCTACGCCCCCTGCGCCGCGGCCGTCAACGGCCCGGCCCGGCTCCGCCCGCACACCCCCGTCCTTGAAGAGGGGGCGATCGTCCCATTAGAATGACCCATTCGCCACGCGCCTCCGCCTGGAGCCCCATGCACACCGTCAGGAGTCTCGGCGACCGCCCCGTCGTCATCGGCAGCATCCCCTTCTCCATCGAGGAGAAGCGGGTCCTTCGCGAGCTGCGGATACCGCGCCTCCAGAAGGTCCGCGAGCTGCCGGAGGAGGGGGTGGCGAAGGCCATCAAGAAGGCGATCGACACCGCCTACACTCTGATCCACGGCCGGGGGTGCTACCGGACGTTGCGGCTGAAGGGACCTTGCGAGGACCGGGCTGTGGCCGAGGAGTCGGACACCCTGTTCGTGGGGCGCAACATGGCCAGGCTGCTGCAGCGCTGCGACTACGCCACCCTGCTCGCGGCCACCATCGGGCCGGAGCTGGAGGCACGCATCGAGTCGCTCAAGGAGGCGCAGACGGCCGACGCCTACTTCCTGGACGTGGTGGGGAGCTGGATGGCCGACTACATGGCCGACCGCGTGGACGCCATCGTCCAGAGCGAGGTCCAGCGGGCGGGCTACGCGCGCACCATGCGCTACAGCCCCGGCTACGGGGACTGGGACCTGCCGGTGCAGGGGGAGCTGCTGCGGCGCCTGGAGGCGGCCGCCATCGGGGTCTCCTGCACCGAGAGCTTCATCCTCCAGCCCCGCAAGTCCGTGACCGCGGTCATCGGCTGGGAGCGGCGGGCATGATCCTGGAACGGCTGCGCGGCACGGTGCTGGTGCTGGACGGCTCGATGGGCGCGCTGCTGCAAGGGCGGGGGCTCCCCTCCGGCTACGCCCCGGACCTGTGGAACCTGGAGCGCCCAGACGTGATCGAGGCGGTGCAGCGCGAGTACGTCAAGGCCGGGGCGCAGATCCTCCTGACCAACACCTTCGGGTCGAGCCGGCGGCGCCTGGCGGAGTACGACGCCCAGGGGAGGCTGCCGGAGATCAACGCGGCGGCGGTGGCCATCGCCCGCCGGGCGGCCGGCGGGGGCGTCCTGGTGGCCGGGGACATCGGCCCCTGCGGCACCACCGTGCAGCCCTTCGGCGAGATCCCTTTCCAGGAGGCGCACGCCCTCTTCCTGGAGCAGGCCAGGGCGCTGATCGACGCCGGCGTCGACCTGCTGGTCATCGAGACGATGTTCGACTTGCAGGAGATGAAGGCGGCCGTGATCGCCTGCAACGAAGTGCGCGGGAAGGTGCCGCTGATCGCCTTCATGACCTTCACCCAGGACGGCCTCACCGACACAGGCACCGACCCGGTGACGGCGGCGACCGTGCTCGAGGGGCTCGGGGTGGACGTCGTGGGGGCCAACTGCTCCACCGGCCCGGAGCACATGCTCCCGGTGGTCCGCGCGCTGGCCGCGGCCACGCGCCTGCCGATCGCCGTGCAGCCCAACGCGGGGCTGCCCGTGCAGAAGGACGGCGCGACCCTCTTCCCGATGGGGCCCGAGGAGATGGCCGCGTTCGTGCCGCGCTTCCACGACGCGGGGGCCTCGATCATCGGCGGCTGCTGCGGCACCACTCCGGATTACATCCACCGGGCGGCGCGCCTGCTGCAGGGCAGGACCCCCGCCCCGCGCACGGCCCCGGCGGGGCTGCGCATCGCCAGCCGGATGCGCACGCTGGCCCTGGGGCCGGGGCATCCCTTCCGCGTCCTGGGAGAGAAGATCAACCCGACGGGGCGCAAAAAGTTCGCCGCGGCGCTGGCCGAAGGGAGGATGGACCTGGTGGTGGCCGAGGCCCGCCGCCAGGCCGAGGCGGGGGCGGACGGGCTGGACGTGAACGTGGGGGTCCCCCTGACCGACGAGCCGGCCCTGATGGGCAAGGCGATCGCCGCCATCCAGAACGTGGTGGATCTGCCGCTGGTCATCGACTCCTCGTACGTGGAGGCCCTGGAGCAGGGCCTCGTGAACTACCCGGGCAAGGCGCTGGTCAACAGCATCAACGCCGAGCCCGAGCGGCTGGAAGCCATCTTCCCGCTGGTGAAGAAGTACGGCGCGGCCGTGATCGCCCTCTGCGCGGCCGACGAGATCCCGGAGCGGGCGGCCGACCGGCTGCGCAACGCCGAGGCCATCCTCCGTTCGGCCGAGGCTTACGGGGTGAGCCGCGACAACATCGTGTTCGACCCCCTGGCCCTGGTGGTCTCGGCCATGCAGACCGGCTCGGGGCAGACGCTGGAGACGATCCGGCTGATCGCCCGCGAGCTGGGGTGCCCGACGTCCCTGGGTCTCAGCAACGTCTCGTTCGGCCTTCCCCAGCGCCCCTTGATCAACCAGACGTTCCTGTCCATGGCCATCGCCGCCGGCCTGGACGCCGCCATCATGAGCCCCTACGAGGAGGAGCTGAAGCACGCCCTCGCCGCGGCCTCCCTCTTCGCCGGCCGCGACCCCGACTGCAGGCGCTACATCGAGCTGCAGACGGCGGCCGAGTCGGACCGCAAGGCGGCCCCGGCCGACGACCGGCCGCGCACCACCGAGGAGAAGATCCACACGGCGGTGGTGGAGGGGGATCGCGACAGCATCGAGGGGCTGGTCCGGCAGGCCCTGGCCGAGGGGTCGGACCCCTTCCGCCTGTTCGTGGAGGTGATGACGCCGGCGATCCGTCACCTGGGGGATCTGTTCGGCGCCCGCAAGAAGTTCATCCCGCACCTGGTGGCCGCGGCCGACACCATGAAGCGGGGGGTGGCCATCCTGACCCCCCTCCTGGAGGCCAGCGGGCAGGTCTCGCACAAGGGGACGATCGTCATGGCCACGGTGAAGGGGGACATCCACGACATCGGCAAGAGCGTCTGCGCCATCATGCTGCGCAACTTCGGCTTCGCCGTGCACGACCTGGGGCGCAACGTGCCGCTGGAGACGATCCTGGCGGCGGCCGAGGAGCACCGCGCCGACATCATCGGCCTGTCGGCGCTGATGACCACCACCATGATGCAGATGAAGGTGGTGGCGGACGTGGTGAAGGACCGCCGTCTCCCCTACCGCGTGCTGGTGGGCGGGGCCGTGGTCACCCCCCGCTTCGCCACCGAGATCGGCGCGCACGGCTACTCGCGCGACGTCGGGGACTGCGTCCAGGCGGCGGAGGCGCTCCTGGAGGGGAGGACGGCGGGGCTGCTGGCCCCGGCCTGAAACAGGCGGTGCTCACCTTCTTCGCGGTCCTGACTCTCGCGCTGGGCGCCCTGCCTGGGGCCGTCCCGCGGGAGCGCGCCGGCGAGGGGCCGCCCCTCGTCTTCCGCAACACCGGACCCGGCGTCTCCTACGCCGGCGACGCCGCCTGCGCCGGCTGCCATGTCCGCGAGGCCGGGAGCTACCCCCTGACGGCCATGGGCCGATCCTTCTCCACGCCGGAGCGGCTGCTGCTCGAGGAACGGCTCGTGCCCCCCGGGGGGGTCGCGTTCGACCACCCGCTCTCCGGGCGCCGCTACAAAGTGGCGGCGCGCGACGGCGTCCTCACGCACACGGAGGTGAGGCTCGACGAGCAGCGGCGCGAGGCCTTTTCCGACACCCGTCCCATCGCGTTCGTGCTCGGCTCGGGGGACCGGGGCCAGACGTTCCTGACCCATCAGGGAGGCAGGCTGGCCCAGACCGCGGTGGCGCTGAGGCGCTCGCGGGACGGCTGGGGCATGGCCGCGGGCTTCGAGAGGCTCGAAGAGTATTCCTTCACCCGGCCGGTCACCGGCCCCTGCCTCTTCTGCCACGCCAACCGGGCGGACTACGTCGAAGGGACCCTCAACGAGTACCGCCAGCCGGTGTTCGACGGGCTGGCCATCGGATGCGAGCGGTGCCACGGCCCCGGCGGGCTGCACGTGGCCGAGCGCCGATCGCTCCCGCCGGGCGAGACCGGCGTGGACACCAGCATCGTCAACCCCCGCCGCCTCCCCGCCGCGCTGCGCGACAGCGTCTGCTACCAGTGCCACTTGCAGGGGAGCGTCCGGATCCAGAAGGCATCGGGAGGGCTGTACGGCTTCCGCCCCGGCCTGCCGCTGTCCGACTTCGCCGCCGTCTACCACCTCGAGAAGCAGGCCGGCGAGGAGGAGGGGCTGGAGGTGGTCAGCCACGTCGAGCGGCTGCGCGAGAGCCGCTGCTGGAAGGAGAGCGGCGGAGGCCTGTCCTGCCTGACCTGCCACGACCCTCACCGGACGCCGCGCGGGGCGGATGCGGCGCGGCAGTTCCGGTCGGCGTGCCTGACCTGCCACGCCCCGGAGGACTGCAGCGGAGACGGGCTGCACGCCGCGGGGGCCGGCCCCCATCCCGGCGGCCCTGACTGCGCCGGCTGCCACATGTCCAAGCTCCCCCCTTCCGACGCCCCGCACACTCTGTTCACCGATCACAAGATCGCCAGGCGCCCTCCGGCGGCACCGGCCCCGCCGCCCCGTGCGCCGCGAGGCGCCGCGCGCGGGCTGGTGAGCTTCCTGGAGCCGGAAGGGGGATCGGATCGCGATCGGGGGGTCGCCTACCTGGTCTACGCCGAGAAGGAAGGGGGCCCTGCGTACGCCGAGCGCGGCGCGGCCCTGCTGGAGCCGCTCCTGCCGGCGCTGCAGGACGACTTCAACGCGCTGCGCCTGCTGGCGGTGCACTACCAGGGATCGGCCAGGAGGGACGACCTGGCCCGCATCCTGGAGAGGATGGTCGTCCTGGCTCCGTCCATGGCGGAGCTGAAGGTGGAGCTGGGACGTGCCTGG
Organism: Candidatus Polarisedimenticolia bacterium; assembly: GCA_035281445.1. GTDB lineage: Bacteria > Acidobacteriota > Polarisedimenticolia > JACPZX01 > DASXTC01 > DATEEA01. The sequence goes on along the minus strand of DATEEA010000091.1, from coordinate 21,368 downwards.
TCCAGGAAGGGGCGATCGGCCGACGCCTTGCGCCTCCTGCGGGAGGCGGTGCGGGAAGATCCGTCCTTCGCTCCGGGACGGCTGACGCTGGGGGACCTCGAGCTGCAAGCGGGGGATCCTCGCGCCGCGCTGGCCGAGCACGAAGCCGCCGCCCGGCTCGATCCCTCACTCGCCGCCGCGCAGGCCCGCCTGGGCGACGCCTCCCTGCGACGGGGGGACGCCCGTGCCGCGATCGGCCGCTACCGGACTGCGGTGCTGCTGTCGCCGGAGATGCCGTCGGCGCGCTGGGGCCTGGCGCGCTCCCTGGCGCTGGCCGGAGAGACGCTCGAGGCCATCGTCCATCTGGAGCGGCTCCTCGGCGCCGCTCCCGACCACGAGGAGGGGCGGGCCTTGCTCGACGAGCTGCGCCGCCCCTAGACGGACGGCTCGGAGCCGGCGCGGCGCCGGCCGCGCTTCTCCACAAGGTCGGCCACCTTGGCCACCAGCTCATCCGGATCCGCCGGCTTGACCACGTGGTCCTGGAAGCCCGCCTCGAGGGATCGCCGGCGGTGCTCCTCTCCCGCGTACGCGGTGAGGGCCAGGGCGGGGGTCGATCCGGGGAGGTGCGATTCCATCTCCCGGATCCGCTTGACCAGCTCGAACCCGTCCTCCCTGGGCATGCTGAGATCGGTCACCACCACGTCGGGCGCCCCGCGCTCGAACGCCGCCACCGCCTCGGCCACGGAGCCGGCCGCCCTCACCCGCGCCCCGCTCGACTCCAGGATGAAGGCGAGGGCCTCGCGCACCGCCGGGTGGTCTTCCACCAGCAGGATCGACACCCCTTCCAGGTGCCGCACCTCGCTCGAGGGGGGGGCCGGGCTGGGCGGCGCGGAAGGCCGGCCGGCGGGCTCCCTTCCGGGAACCAGGGGGATGCGCACGCAGAACGAGGCCCCCTTGTCCGCCCCCTCGCTGTGCGCCTCGACCTTCCCCCCGTGGGCCTCCACGAAGTGGCGCACGATGGACAGACCCAGCCCCAGCCCTTCGCCGGACCCGCCGGCGCCTCCTTTCTCCTGCTGGCTGTAGCGCTCGAAGACGCGCGGGAGGAACGCCGGGTCGATCCCGCGGCCCGTGTCGGTGACCTGCAGCAGGGCCTCTTCGCCCCGGCGCGAGCAGTCCACGGTGATCCTGCCTCCCTCGGGGGTGAACTTCAGGGCGTTGCTGAGCAGGTTGCGCACCACCTGGCGCAGCCGCTCGTGGTCTCCCACGATCGGCAGCGGCTCCGAGCAGCTCCAGTCCAGGCGCGCCCTGCGGGCCTCCGCCTGGCTGCGCGCCTCCTCGATCACCTCCCAGACGATCACCGCCAGGTCGGCCGGCCTCGGCTCCAGCCGGAGCTTACCGGTGACGATCCGCGACACGTCGAGCATGTCGTTGACCAATTGCTCCTGCGCCCGGATGCCGCGGGCGAGCGCCGCCAGCGCGGCGCGCTCGCGCTCGGCGGGGAGCCTGCCGCTCTCCAGCAGCCGCACCCAGCCCAGCATCCCTTGCAGCGGCGAGCGCAGCTCGTGGGACAGAGTGGCCAGGAAGTCGTCCTTGGCCCGGCTGGCCGCTCCGGCCTGCTCCAGCGCCGCGCGCGCCTGCTGGTACAGCCGCGCGTTGTCCAGGGCGATGGCGGCGCGCTGGGAGAAGGCCTCGGCCAGCTCCCGGTCCTCGTGGTCGTCGGGCGACCCAGGGCGTGAGCTCATGAAGGAGATCGCTCCCTGCAGGCGTCCTCGCGCGTGCAGGGGGACCACGAGCTGGCGCCGCAGCCCGAGCTGGCGCACGATCTCCAGAGCTTCGGGGCTGCGGGCGTGCGCGGCTTCGACCTCCGCCCCTTCGAACTGGGAGACCGTCCCCGACGCCAGGGCCCGCGCCACGGGATGCCCGGATCCGGGCTGAGCGGCAAACCCCTTGAGCCGCTGGACCAGGGCGTCCCGGCCGGGGTCGGTGTGCGCGGCCGCCACGCGATCGATCCGCCCGTCCTCCTCGAGGACGTCGATGACGCAGCAGTCGGCCAGCCGGGGCACGGCGAGCCGGGCCAGGTGGCCCAGCGTCTCGCCGTAGTCCAGCGACGACGACAGCAGCGCCGCCGCCCGCGACAGGAAGGCGGCATCCCGGCGGGCGCTGGCGGCCTCCTCCTCGGCCCGCCAGGCCGCCTTGAGCAGCCGCTCGGACTGCTCCGCGGCCCGCCGCCGCTCGGTCACGTCGAACGCCGCCACCACCAGCCCGGCCGCGGCGCCGGTGGCGTCGGCCAGCGGCGAGACCGTCACGTCGTACCATCGGCGCTCTCCTTCCGGCCCCGCCCCCGCCTCGGCCTTCACCGCGCCGGATGCGGACAACGCCTCGCGCACCACGCGCAGCAGCTCGGGCCCGTCCCGCTGCAGGAGTTTCTCCAGCGGCTGCCCGACAGGGTCGGGGCCCAGGAGCGTCTCTCCCGGGTCGGCGGCCCAGGTGCAGCGCAGCGCGTGGTCGCACAGGAAGACCGCCAGCGGGGCCGCCTTCACCGCCAGGGCCAGCCTCTCCTCGCTGATCCTCAGAGCCTCTTCCACCTTCCAGCGTTCGGTCATCTGGCGCTCCAGCTCTTGCTGGCGGCGCTCCGCCTCCCCAGCCTCCCGGCGGGCCCGGCCGACCGCGCGGTTCCTGGAATGGATGGCGCCGATGAACGAGGCGCAGACCGTGGCGAACATCAACAGGCTGAGGCTCCAGGGGAGAGGTTCCGACAGGACGCTGAGCTGGCCCCGCTCCCGGACGAAGAAGAAGTCCCCCGCCACGAAACCCAGAAGGGCCGCCAGGATCGCCGCCTCGGTGCCGGCGAACCACGCGGTGAGGGCCACCGCGATGTAGAAGGGGGTCAGCGACATCATGTCGTCCAGGATCGGATCGAGCAGCAGGCGGAAGGCGAGCGCCATGGCCACGGCCGCCAGGCCGAAGGCGTGGCGGCGGAAGGGGGAGCGTCTCTCCGGCGGCTCCACCGCGGATGCGGTCATGGGGCGCGCCCCTCCATGCGGATCAGGTCGCACAGATCGTCGGGCGCGCGGTCCTTGGTCAGGTACCTGACCGCGCCGGCCCCCAGCATGGAGTCGGAGATCTCGGGGCTCTCGTGCATGGAGAGCGCGATGACCTTGATGGACGGCGCCTGGGCCACGATCCGGCGCGTGGCCTCGACACCGCTCAGCTTGGGCATGCTGACGTCCATCAGCACGACGTGCGGCCTCAGCCGGATGGCCAGGGAGACCGCCTCCTCGCCGTCGGCCGCCTGTCCCACCGCCTCGATGTCGTCCTGGTTGGAAAGGAGCGCGGTCAGCCCTTCGCGCACGATCTTGTGATCGTCGGCCACCAGCACGCGGATCTTCAGCTCGTCGGCCTGCTGGACGGGGCGCTCGGCCCGCGTCTCGTCCGCGCGGGGCGCCTCGGGGGCGCGCGCCGCGGCTTCTTCCGGCGGGCCCAGCGGCGCCGTCAGACGGACGACGGTCCCCCGGCCGGGACGGGACTCGATCTCCAGGCTCCCTCCCAGGGCCTCGGCCCTCTCCCTGAGGCCGAACAGCCCGAACCCCGCGGACGACCCCTCCCTGGCCCCGGACCTCTCCAGGTCGAACCCTCTCCCCCGGTCCTCCACCGTGAGCTGGATGGCGTCCTCTCCCTTCCGATCGAGGCTCATGGCCACGTCCAGGGTCCCCGCGTGCTTCACGACGTTGAAGAGCAACTCCCTCGCCGCGCGGAAGACGAAGGCCCGCTGCCCGTCGGAGCGGACGTCCGTCCCCGCCCCGGCGGTGTAGCGGACCAGGAGCCTGTACTTGGAGCGCATCTGCCGTACCAGCCACTCCAGGGCCTGGGCCAGCCCCGCCTCGAAGAGGATGGGGGGGCTGAGCTCCACGGTCACTTCGCGCGACGCCTGCAGCGCCTGCTGGAGGAGATCCCGGACCCCCTGCGCCGCGGCGCTGCCGGCCGCCCCGCCGGCGGCGATCCCCCCTATCCGCATCTGGGCCGCCACCAGGAGCTGCTGGAGGTCGTCGTGCAGGGACTGGGCCAGCCGGCGCCGCTCCCTCTCCTCCGTCTCGGTCAGGTCCAGGGCCAGGGCGCGAAGCTGGACCAGCCTGCGCTGAGCGGTGGCCGTCCTCTCGGCGACCCGCCTCTCCAGCGTCTCGTTGAGCGACTTGAGATCGCTCTCCGCCCGGTGGCGCTGCACGGCGGCGGCCACGTGCTGCCCGATGATCCAGCCCAGCAGCAGCTCCTGCTCGGAGAGGCCGCGGGGGAGGTCGAAGTAGACCATGAACTTCCCCAGCAGGCGCCGCCCGTCGGTGAGCGGCAGGAAGGCCATGGCCCGGATCCCCTCTCCCAGGATGATCCCCTTGAGCGGGCCCAGGTCGGCCGCCTCCACGTCGGGGACGACGATCGGCTCGGGGTTGACGACGTCGCGGTCCCAGGGGGAGTGCCCCTCCACCTGCCGCCGGTAGCCCTCCGACAGCCCCTGCCAGGCCTTGAACCGCATCACGCCGTCCGGATCGAACAGCAGGATGGAGGCGCGGTCGGCCTTCATCCCGCGCAGCAGCCCGTCGATGGCCGCCTGGTGCACCTGCGACGGGTGGGAGGCGCGCCCGGCCGCCTCGCTGACCCCGTAGATCACCGCCAGCTCGCTGAGCCGCTTCTGCAGCTCCTCCTCGGCCGTCCGCCGATCGGTGATGTCGATGCACGAGCCGATGTAGCCCAGGAACCGCCCGCCCGCTCCGGTGCGCGGCACGCTGCTGTCCAGGAGCCAGCGCCACTGCCCGTCGCGCCGGCGGAGGCGGTACTCCAGGGTCACGGGACGCCGCGCCGCGAAGGACTCGGTGTACTCCTTGAAGGCCGCTTCCCTGTCGTCGGGATGCATCCCGTCCGACCAGCCGTCCCCCAGCTCGGCCTCCAGCGCCTTCCCGGTGAAATCGAGCCAGGGCTGGTTGAAGTAGACGGCCTTCATTTCGGCGTCGGCCACCCAGATCATCACCGGAGCGGTGTCGGCCATGACCCGGAAGCGCTCCTCGCTCTCCTTCAGCTCGCGCTCGGCGCTCTCGCGCCGCAGGGCGCCGGCCACCACGTGGGCCACCGACTCCATGAAATGGACGTCGTCCTGGGTGAAGCGCCTGGGGCGCCGGCTGTGGCAGCTCAGGACACCGTAAGGCCGGGGCTCGCCGGGGATCGGGACGCTCACGCCGCTGATCATGCCGGACTCCACGAGGTGCCGCGGCGGCGGGAAGCGGGTCTCTGCCGCCAGATCCTCGACCAGGACGGCCCGGGACCCGGCCAGGGCGTAGCCGGCCTGCGAGGCGGCCACCGGCACGCGGTGCCCGGGGACGACCGAACGGTCCAGCCCCCGGACCGACCGCAGCTCCAGCTCGTCGCCCCCGGCCAGCCACTCGAAGAGGACGGCCGCGTCGGTCTGCAGCGTGTCCGCGACCTGGTCCACGGCCCGGTCCAGCAGCGCGGCGGCGGACATCCCGGCCAGAACGTCGCGCCCCAGCGCGGCCACCGCCTCCTGCTGCCGGACCCGCGCCTCGAGCTGCTCCTGCGCCCGCCGCCGGGCGGAGATGTCCTCCACCAGGATGAAGTAGCCGGTGACCTCGCCGCCTGAGTCCTCCCGGACGGGGACATAATGCCCGCGGACGTGGCGGGATCCCCCATGCCGGTAGGGGACGAACGCCTCGTAAATCACCTCCTTTCCCTGCAGCGCCCGCTCCAGGTAGGGCTCGATGACTTGGTAGGCTTCCTTCCCCAGCACCTCGTCCAGGCGGCGCCCCAGGATCTCCGCCCGGCTCAGGCCGAACCATTCCTCGTACGACGTGTTGACGAAGCGGTAGCGGCGGTCGCTGTCCACGTAGGAGACCAGCATGGGGAGGGAATCCAGGACCTGCCGGACACGGTGGTCGGCCAGCAGGGACGCGATCCCGGCGAGCGGGGCGCCGTGGCCCTCCTTGGCACCAAGCGAGCTCACCAGCCCCCCACAGCCGAGACGGGCCGGCCCATCGAAAGGGCGGCCCTGATGTCACACGAGCGGCCCGCTCGTTCGGCCCCGGCCTGGCGGGCGGATCAGCGAATTCCGGTGAATGACCCATCCTAACGCGGCGTCTGGGGCGAAAGCAAGACCAAGATTCCGGGACCGGCCGCCGGGGAGGAGGACCCTCCCCTCTGTTACAATGCCGCATCCAACCAGGAGGGCTCCGGAAGACCATGCTGAGCACCGCTGATTTCAAGAAGGGTTTGCGCATCCTGATCGACCGCGATCCGTATGAAGTGATGGACCACACGGTCCAGACCCCAACGGCCCGGGGCTCGGCCACCCTGGTCAAGTGCAGGGTCAGGCACATCCTGACCGGAGCCGTCCAGGACAGGACCTTCAAGGCGGGGGAGAAGTTCGAGGAGCCGGACCTGCAGCTCCGGCCGGTGCAGTTCCTGTACCGCGACGGCGAGGACTTCCACTTCATGGACCTGGAGAGCTACGAGCAGTTCCACCTGGGCCTGGAAGGGGTCGGCGCCCACGCCCGCTGGCTCACCGACGGGGCCGGCCTGCGCTCGGTCCTGTTCAACGGCTCGGTGGCCGGCATCGAGATGCCGCAGTTCATGGAGTTCGAGATCGAGTCCACCGAGCCCGCCGTGCGGGGAGACACCGCTTCGGGCCGGGTCATGAAGGACGCGACGCTGGCCACGGGGGCGGTGGTGAAGGTGCCGCTGTACATGGAGCCGGGCGAGAGGATCCTGGTGGCCACCGAGACCGGCGAGTTCGTCAAGCGGGTCAGCGCGAAGTGACGCCGGGGCGGCCTGCTCTGCGGGTGTGCCTCTTCGGGCTGGGCGCCATCGGCGGCGCCGTGGCCCGTGCCCTGATCGGCAGCGAGGCGATGGTGGTGGCCGCCGCGGTGGACACCGACCCGGCCAAGGCCGGACGCGACCTTCGCTCGGTGGTCCGGGCCAGGAGCGCCCCTTCGGTGACGGTGACCGGTGACGCGCGGGCGGCGCTGGGATCGGGCTGCCACGTGGTCATCCACACCACCGGGTCGCGGCTGGCCGAGGTGGAGCCGCAGCTGGCCATGATCGCCGAGGCGGGCCTTCCCTGCGCCACGTCCTGCGAGGAGATGGCCTTCCCGGAGGCGGCCGATCCGGCCCTCGCGGGGAAGCTCGACCGGCTGGCGCGCGAGCGCGGCGTGGCGCTGGTGGGGGCGGGGGTGAACCCAGGCTTCGCCATGGACGCGCTGGCCCTGGCGCTGGCCGGCGCCTCGCGGGGCATCTCCCATGTCACGGTGGAGAGGGTGCTCGATCCACTCTCCCGCCGCCGGGCGTTCCAGAAGAAGGTCGGCCTCGGGCTGACCTATCAGGAGGCCTCCCGCCTCGTGGAGGCCGGGGAGCTGGGCCACGTGGGGCTGCGCCAGTCGGCCTGGCTCATCGCCCGGGGTCTGGGATGGGAGCTGACCTCGATGGAGGAGCGCGTCCGCGTGCTGTGCGAGGACGAGGATCCTGCCTCCCCCCGCAGGAGACAGCGCCCCGGCGCCAGCGTCTCCGGACTGCACCAGGTGCTGCGGGCCCGGGAGGGGGACAGGGACCGCATCACGCTGGAGATGGTCATGGCGGCGGGGGTTGAGGGACCCCACGACGCCGTCACCATCACCGGCACTCCGGAGCTGAAGATCTGGATCCCGGGAGGGATACCGGGGGACGAGGCCACGGTGTCCTGCCTGGTGAACGCCGCCCTGCAAGCCGCGTCCCCCCCGCGGCCGGGGCTCCTGACCCTGCTCGATCTTCCGCTGCGCGCCGGCGCTGTCGGCGGCGGAGCGCGGCGGCCATGACGTCCGGCATCATTCCAAGGAGACCACGATGATCTCTGGCAGATGGCACCAGCGTACGGCCGCGGGGCTGGCGGCGGCGATGTGTCTGTGGGGCGCGGCCGCGACCGCCGACTCACGGCCGGCCAAGCGCGTCTATCCTCCCTCGGAGAAGGTGGATCAGGTGGACGACTACCATGGCACGCCAGTGGCCGATCCCTACCGCTGGCTGGAGGAGCTCGATTCAGACAAGACCAGGAAGTGGGTGAACTCACAGAACGAGGTCACCTTCGCCTACCTCGATCAGATCCCGGCCCGCGCCCGGATCCGGGAGCGGCTGACCAAGCTCTGGAACTACGAGCGGTACACCAACCCCATCCGCCGCGGCGAGCGCTACTTCTTCTCCAAGAACGACGGTCTGCAGAACCAGAACGTCGTGTACACGGTGGACGGACTGAACGGGTCGCCCCGCGTGCTGCTCGATCCCAACAAGCTTTCCGCCGACGGCACGGTGGCGTTGTCCGGGGTTTCCTACACCGACGACGGCAAGCTGATGGCGTACTCCCTCTCCACGGCCGGATCCGACTGGCAGGAGTGGCGCGTCCGGGACGTGGCCACCGGCCAGGACCGCCCCGACCTGCTCAAGTGGGTGAAGTTCTCCGGGGCCGCCTGGACCAAGGACGGCAAAGGGTTCTTCTACAGCCGCTACGACGAGCCGGCCGACACGTCCGAAGGCGCCCGCCTGACCGGGACCAACTATTTCCAGAAGCTCTACTACCACGCCCTGGGCACGCCCCAGTCCGAGGATCAGCTCGTCTACGAGCGGAAGGATCAGAAGGAGTGGGGGTTCGCCGGGCAGGTCACCGACGACGGACGCTACCTGGTGATCAGCGTCTGGCAGGGGACCGACCCCAAGAACAGGGTCTTCTACAGGGACCTGCAGGCCCCGGGCGCCAAGGTGGTCGAGCTGCTCAACGACTTCGACGCTTCCTACAACTTCATCAACAACGATGGCCCGGTCTTCTGGTTCCAGACCGATCTCGAAGCGCCGCGCAGCCGCATCATCGCCATCGACGTGACCGCCCCCGACCGGAGGAATTGGAAGGAGATCGTCCCGCAGTCTCCCGAGACTTTGGTCGCCTGCACCGTGCTGGACGACAAGTTCCTGGGGGTCTATCTCAAGGACGCCGCCACGCAGGTGAAGGTGTTCTCTCTCCACGGGGCCTTCCTGCGCACGGTGGATCTGCCCGGCATCGGATCGGCGTCCGGCTTCGACGGCCTGCGCGGCGACAAGGAGACCTTCTACACCTTCACCGGCTTCACCACCCCGGGGACGATCTACCGCTACGACGTGGCCTCGGGCAAGAGCACGATGTACCGCAAGCCGGAGGTGGATTTCGAGCCTGATGCCTTCGAGACCCGGCAGGTCTTCTACCACAGCAAGGACGGCACCCGGGTGCCTCTGTTCATCACCGCCAGGAAGGGGCTCAAGCTGGACGGGCGCAACCCGACGTACCTGTACGGCTACGGAGGCTTCAACGTCTCACTGACCCCCGGCTTCTCGGTGGCCAACCTGGTCTGGATGGAGATGGGAGGCGTCTACGCCGTGGCCAACCTGCGCGGTGGAGGCGAGTACGGCGAGGAGTGGCACCAGGCGGGCACGAAGCTCAGGAAGCAGAACGTCTTCGACGACTTCATCGCCGCCGCGGAGTACCTCATCGCCAACAAGTACACCACCCCGGCCCGGCTCTCCATCGGCGGGGGGAGCAATGGCGGGCTGCTGGTGGGCGCGGCCATCACCCAGCGGCCGGAGCTCTTCGGCGCGGCCCTGCCGGCGGTGGGGGTGATGGACATGCTGCGCTTCCACAAGTTCACCATCGGCTGGGCCTGGGTCTCGGACTACGGCTCGGCCGACAACCCCGAGGAGTTCAAGGCGCTGAAGGCCTATTCCCCGCTGCACAACATCGAGCCCGGAGTCTCCTACCCCGCCACCATGGTCACCACGGCCGACCACGACGACCGCGTGGTGCCGGGGCACAGCTTCAAGTTCGCTGCCGCGCTGCAAGAGGCCCAGGCCGGCCCCGCCCCCGTCCTCATCCGGGTGGAGACCAAGGCCGGCCACGGCGCCGGCAAGCCGACCTCCAAGCTGATCGAGGAGGTGGCGGACAAATGGAGCTTCCTGGCCCGCGAGCTGGGAATGGAGATGGGGATGACCCCCGAGGCCTCGGGGGGGAAGTAGCGGCCGGAGCTTCGGCGGGATGGAGCCGTGACAACCGTCCTACGTGCGCAGGGCGGGGTCCAGCGTGCGCAGCTTGTCGTAGGAGTAGATCCCGGTGGCGTGCCCGTCGCTGAAGCCGAACTGCAGGGCGTACCGGCCGACCGGATGGAGGTCGGCCACGCGCACGTCGCGGGGCACGGTGGAGTGATCGAGCCGGGGTCGTCCCGTCCATTCGTCCACGCACAGGGCGCAGGGGCAGGCCAGCCGTAGATCGCGGTGCGGGTAGAGGCTGACCGCCCCGTCGGTCCACTTGATCTCCACCCCGTCGGGGCGGATCTGGGCTTCGGCCGGCCGGTGCCGCACCGCGGCGGTCCTCTCGTTGACCGTGCTGATCTCGCGGGCCAGCCGGCCGGCGATCTCGAGGAAAGCCTTCGCCGACGCGGAGTCCGGCTCCGCCGCGATCACCGGAACCCCGGAATCCCCGGCGGCGGCGACGGCGGCGTCGAGCGGGACCTCTCCCAGGAAGGGGATCCCCAGCTCCCCGGCCGCCCGCCGCCCCCCGCCGTGACGGAAGACGTCGGTGGACTGCCCGCAGTGCGAGCAGACGAACCGGCTCATGTTCTCCACGATCCCCAGCACCGGCACCTGCACCTGCTCGAACATCCGCAGACCGCGCAGGGTGATGCCGACCGCCACCTCTTGCGGGGTGGTGACGATCACCGCTCCGGTGAGCGGAGCCGACTGGGTGAGGGTGAGCTGGACGTCCCCCGTCCCGGGCGGCAGATCGATCAGGAGGTAGTCGAGCTCTCCCCAGTCCACCTGCCCCAGGAACTGCTGGATGAGCTTGGTGGCCATGGGGCCGCGCCAGATGACCGGGGTGTCGCGCCCCGTCAGGAGGCCCATGGACATGAAGCGCACCCCGTGCCGGTCCACCGGGAGGATCCACCCCTGCTCGTTGGCCTGCTGCGGGCGGGCCCCCGTCCCTCCCAGCATGACCGGGACCGAGGGACCGTACACGTCGGCATCCATGAGGCCGACGGCGGCCCCCGAGCGGGCCAGGGCGAGGGCCAGGTTGGTGGCGACCGTGGATTTCCCCACCCCGCCCTTGCCGCTGGCCACGGCGATCGCGTTCTTGACCCGCCGCATCCCCCCTTCCGAAGGGGTCACCGCCCCGGGCCTCACCTGAGCGGTCATGTTCACCTGGACGGAAGACACCCCGGGGACGGTCCTGAGGGCGCGGGCCGCCTCCTCCCGCATCGTCTCCTTGACCGGGCAGGCGGGTGTGGTCAGCTCGATGTCGAGCGACACCTCGCCGCCGGCGACCTTCAGGTTCTTGACGAACCCCAGAGTCACGATGTCGCGGTGCAGGTCGGGGTCCTGCACGGCGCGCAGAGCCTGGAGCACGGCATCATGGGTCGGCGTCGGCATGGGCTGGAATCCTCGCGCTCCACGCTAGAGATCGGAGGCCCCCCCGTCAAGTCCGCTCCCGGGGCGCCGATCGCCCCGTCCACCAAACCCCTATGGGTGATACCATGCCTTGTGGAAACCTCCCGGCGAGCCCGAGGACCGGGTCCGGGCTCGCCGATACCATCACGCGTCGCCGGGCGGCGCCTCACTTCCGCAGAGGAGGAGGTATGCCGGGCCATGACATCGTCGTGATCGGCGGATCGGCGGGGGCGCTGGAAGCGCTCCTGGTCATCGTGGAAGCGCTTCCTGCCGGCCTCGAAGCGTCGCTCTTCGTGGTGATCCACACCAGCGCGGGAGGGCCCGGGATCCTCCCCGACCTCCTTCAACGCCGGTGCAGGCTGCGCGCCTCGTACGCCCGGGACGGCGAGGCGATCGAGCCGGGCAGGATCTACATCGCCCCCTCCGACAGGCATCTGCTGGTCAAGCGGAGCAGGGTGGTCACGCCGCACGGCCCGAAGGAGAACCTGTTCCGGCCGGCCGTCGATCCGCTGTTCCGCACGGCCGCCCGGGCCTACGGTCCGCGCGTGGTGGGCGTCATTCTGTCGGGCTGGCTGGACGACGGCGTCCGAGGCCTTCTTGTGGTCAAGCACCACGGAGGCACGGCGGTGGCGCAGTCGATCGAGGAGGCGGCGGCGGCGAGCATGCCGTTGAGCGCCATGCAGAACGTCGAGGTGGACCACGTCGCGCGCGCCCGGGAGATTGGACCGTTGATCGTGGAGATGGCCGCAAGGCCTGTTTTCGAGGAGGTGAACGACGTGATGGAGCGGGAAAGCAGCGAGCCGGACGTATCGGAGCTCGGATCGAGCGCGCTTCTCCAGGGAACCCTGCAGGGCTCCCCGTCGGCCTTCACCTGTCCGGAGTGCGGCGGATCCCTCTGGGAGAAGCACGAAGGGAAGATGAGCAGCTACCGGTGCCACGTCGGCCACGGCTACAGCGCCATGAGCCTCCTGGCCGAGCAGGCCGATCGGACGGAGGACCGCCTCTGGCAGGCGCTCCGCTCGATCGAGGAGCAGGCGGCCCTCTACCGGCACCTGGGCGGGCAGCCCGGCCCCATCGGCGTGCCCGCCGGCGAGCTGCGCGCGGCGGCGCGGCAGCTCGAGGAGCGGGCGTCGGTGCTGAGGTCCCTGCTGGTGGAGAAGCCGGATGCGCGCGGGGCGCGGGTGCAAGAGGGCGCCGAGCCGGCGCGCGCCGGACGGGCGCCCGCCTCGGCGCGGCGCAAACGACGCTGAGGCGTTGAGGGGAGGGCTCATGGCTCGGAGGAAGGCACGCGAACCGGGGAGGAGCGATCGCAAGAAGGGAAAGGTACGGGAGAACCGGGGCGGCAGGCCGGCCGCGTCGAGCCGGAAGAGGGACACCGCGCGCCGGCGGCATGCCGAGGAGCTGATCGTCGTGGGGGTGGGAGCCTCCGCCGGCGGGCTGGAGGCGATCAGCGAGCTGCTCTCCGCCCTCCCGGCCGACACCGGCATGGCCTTCGTCTTCGTGCAGCACCTGGCCCCCAAGCACGAGAGCGTGCTCCCCATCCTTCTGAAGGCCAACACCCGGATGCCTGTGGTGCAGGTCACCCACGGCGTCAAGGTCGAGCCGGACCACCTCTACGTCATCCCGCCAGACCGGCAGATGGAGCTGGCCGACGGGCATCTCACCCTCTCTCCACGCCCCGCGGGAAGGGCGCAGTACATGCCGATCGACTACTTCTTCAGGTCGCTGGCGCGCGCGGCGGGCAGCCGCGCCGTCGGCATCGTCCTTTCGGGGACCGCCTCCGACGGCGCCCTGGGGCTGCGCGAGATCAAGGCGGCCGGCGGGATCGTCCTGGCCCAGACCCCCGAGAGCGCCCACTACGGCGGGATGCCTCACGCCGCCATCGCCACGGGGATCGTCGATCTGGTGCTGAGCCCGCGCGACATGGGCTCGGAGCTCCTGCGCATCAGCCGGCACCCTGCCTACAGAGCGGCCACGGCCCCCGCGCCGGAGACGCCGCCGGACGAGCCGGCGGCCGACGATGCCGAGCTGCGCCGCATCTACGCCATGCTCCGGTCGGCCAAGGGGGTGGACTTCTCCCTGTACAAGCCTCCCACCATCCGCCGGCGCATCCACCGCCGGATGGCCCTGCACAAGATCGACAAGATCGAGCAGTACACCCTTTACTTGAGGGAGAACCCGGTGGAGGTGGAGAGCCTCTACCACGACATCCTGATCCAGGTCACCCACTTTTTCCGTGAGCCGGAGGCGCTGGAGGCGCTGGCGTCCAAGGTGTTCCGCAAGATGGGGGAGTCGCGGCGCGGCGACGGGCCGGTGCGGATCTGGATCCCGGGCTGCGCCACGGGGGAGGAGGCGTACTCGGTGGCCATCGTGCTGCTGGAGTCGCTGGGGGACGAGACCACCAATATCAGCATCCAGGTCTTCGGCACCGACATCAGCGACGCGGCCATCGAGTTCGCCCGCTCCGGAGTGTACCCGGAGTCGATCGCCGAGCACGTCTCGGCGGAGCGGCTGCGGCGCTTCTTCACCCGCAGTGACGGCAACTACAGGGTGACCAAGTTGGTGCGGGACCTCTGCATCTTCGCCCGCCAGGACCTCACCAGGGATCCTCCCTTTTCCCGGCTCGACCTGATCGTCTGCCGCAATGTCCTGATCTACCTCGGAACGCCGCTGCAGAAGAAGCTGATGACGGTCTTCCACTACGCGCTTCGGCCGGACGGGGTGCTCCTGCTGGGCAAGGCCGAGACGGTCGGGCCGGGGATGGAGTTCTTCTCGATCATGGACAAGAAGCACCGGCTCTTCCAGAAGAGGGCGAGGGAGGTGCCGCCGGCGGTGATCTTCCCCCACGACTACGCCCTCCAGCGAGGGTCGATGCAGAACCGCAGGACGTTCCCGGTGGAACGGTCGGCCGCCAGCATCCTGGGGCAGGCCAGCCAGTTCCTGCTCGAGAAGTACTCCCCGCCTGGAGTGGTGGTGGACAGCAACCTCCAGATCGTGCAGTTCCGCGGCCAGACCGGCCCTTACCTGGAGCCGGCCCCCGGGCACGCCAGCCTGAGCCTCCTCAAGATGGCGCGCGAGGGGTTGTTGTACGGGCTGAGGGCCGCGCTGCACTCCGCGCGCAAGAAAGGGCAGCCGGTCCGCAAGGAGGGGCTGAGGGTGCGGTACGACGGGCAGCAGCGTTCGATCGCCCTGGAGGTCGTCCCGCTCGGCACCGGCGAACAGGAGCGCCACTTCCTGATCATCTTCCGAGAGGAGGCGTCGATGGGATCGAGCCCCAGGAAGTCGCTCGATCGGGCCGCTCCCGAGGAGACCTCGGCCGGGGTGGCCCGGCTCAAGCAGGAGCTGGCCGCCAACCGCGACTACCTCCAGTCGATGATCCAGGATCTGGAGGCGGCGAACGAAGAACTGCAGTCGGCCAACGAGGAGATCCTCTCCTCCAACGAGGAGCTGCAGAGCACCAACGAGGAGCTGGACACGGCCAAGGAGGAGCTGCAGTCGATCAACGAGGAGCTCAACACCGTCAACGAGGAGCTGCACGGCCGCAACGAGGAGCTGAGCCGGGCCAACAGCGATCTGATGAACCTGCTCAACAGCGTGCAGATCGCCATCGTGATGGTGTCGGCCGACCTGCGTATCCGCCGATTCACTCCCACCGCCGAGAAGCTGCTCAACCTGATCCCCGCCGACGTCGGGCGGCCGATCGGCAACATCCAGCCCAACCTGGAAGGATCGGACCTCCAGAACCTGATCCAGGAGGTGATCGACACCATGACCGTCCGGGAGCATGAGGTGCGCGACCGATCGGGGCACTGGTACTCCATGACCGTGCGGCCCTACAAGAGCGCTAGAAACCAGATCGATGGAGCGGTCCTGGCCCTGTACGACGTGGACGCCAGCCGCCGGCTGGAGCGCAGCGCGGCGCACGCCGGCGAGCTGGCCCGCGCGCTGGCCGACACTGTGCTCGAGCCGGTTCTGGTGGTCTCCCACGATCTGCGCGCCCAGTTCGCCAACCGCGCCTTCTACCGCCGCCTGGACGTGGCCGAGGCGGACGTCGTGGGGCGGCCCCTGGCGGAGCTGGGAGAGGAGTGGCTGCGAGACCGGAAGCTGGAAGATCGGACGCGCAAGGCGCTCCTGGAAGGAAACGAGCGCTTCGTCCACCAGGCGGGCGGCCTCCGCGTCCAGGGGCGCGGGATCGCGGGCCATGACGGGCAGCGATCGGTGGTCCTCGTCCTGACCGAAGAGAGCGAAGGAAGCAATACGGGCGCCTGATGCCGCGTCGCAGAAAACCGGGGACAGGAGGGAGCCGGCGCAAGGCCCTTCCCGGCGGCGGAGGGGTCCCCGCGCCGGGAGGAACCATCGACCGGTACTTCCTGCTGTTCGACATGGCCCCCGTCCCCTACGCCCTGGTGGACGGCAAGGGGAAGATCCTCGAGGCCAACCTCGCCCTGTGCAGCCTCGTGGAGAGGACCCGGTCGTACCTGACCGGACTCCCGATGGTGATGCTCGTGGCCGAGGCGGATCGGGCCTTCTACCTCGACCACATGCGCCGGTGCCGAGCCTCGGAAGGAGAGGCGGTCTCCGGGCACCTGGGGCTCCGGTCCGGATCCTCCCGGCGCATCGACGTCCAGCTCCTGACCCGCCCGCAGCCCACGGACGGCGTCCGGCGGGCGTTCCTATCGGCCGTCCTGGACCGCACCGAGCGCAACGAGGTCGAGGCGGCCCTGAGGTCGAGCCGCGAGGCCGCCGACGAGGCGGCGCGACAGCTCCGGGCGATGGCCGCGGAGATGAACCGCGCCGAGCAGAACGAGAGGCGCCGCATCGCCGCCATCCTCCACGACCACCTCCAGCAGCTCATGGTCTCGGCCAAGATCAAGCTGGGGATCGCGGGCCGATCCGGACCGGCGCCCCTGGTCAGGTCCCTGGACGAGGTGCGCGAGATCCTCGACGAGGCGATCCAGGCGTCGAGGTCGCTGGCCGTCGAGCTGAGCCCGCCCGTGCTGCACGACGCAGGTCTTCCGGCGGGCCTGGCCTGGCTGGCCCGCTGGATGCGCGAAAAGCACAGCCTGTCGGTCTCGGTCGACGCCGGGCGGGAGACCGACACCCGCGATCAGGAGGCCCGCACCTTCCTCTTCGACTCGGCCAGGGAGCTCCTGCTGAACATCGTCAAGCACAGCGGGGTCCGCAAGGCCGGCGTGGCGCTCGCCCGCGAGGACCGGCGGCTGAGCCTGTCCGTCTCCGACGGCGGCCAGGGCTTCGACCCGGCGGCCTTGCGCCGCGCCCAGCCCGGCGAGCACTCCGGCCTGCTCACCATCGAGCAGCGCGCTCGGCTGATGGGGGGGAGCGTGGCGGTGACCAGCGCGCCCGGGCAAGGCGCCAGAATCACCGTCGAGGTGTCCGAGCACCCCCAGCCGGGCCCGGAGGAGCGCCTCGTGCCGCGGGCGGGAAGCGCCGGCCGCGATGGCGCCCGGGCGGCCGCGGGACGCAGCACGCGCGTCCTGATCGTGGACGACCACCGTCTCTTCCGCGAGGGGCTGATCGCGTTCCTGCGGGAAGAGCCCGCCGTGGAGGTGGTCGGAGAGGCGGGAAGCGGCGAGGAGGCGCTGAAGCAGGCCGAGGCGCTGCGGCCCGACGTCGTCCTGATGGACGTCACGATGCCCGGCTGGAGCGGGATGCAGACGACGCGCCGGCTGCGCGGAGCGCTCCCGGACGTGAGGATCGTGGGTCTTTCCATGCACCCGCCCGAGGACATGGGGCCGGCCATGCTGGACGCGGGGGCCGACATCTACCTCTCCAAGGGGGGCCACCCCGAGGACCTGGTGCGCGCCATCCGCGGGGACGACGGCGCGGCGGTGGATCGGGACGGCAGCGCCGCCTCGTCCGGCGGGCGGGATTGAGCCGGCCGCCGCCCGGCGCTCACGCCCGGCCCCTCAGCGCCGCGCGCCCGGGATCGAACCAGCGCGCCGCTTCCCGCGCGGCGTCGCTCCCCCCGGCGCCTCCGGTCAGGAGCAGGTCCGCCGCCAGCTCCCCCACCGCGGCCCCGGCCACCGCCCCCGACCCTCCCAGCCCGGCCACCCAGAACAGTCCCGGCAGCCTCGGCTCCGGCCCCACCACGTAGCGCCGGTCGGGGGCGAAGGTGCGCAGGCAGGCCCACCCGTATTCCACGGCGAGCCCGGCGGACGCCGGCATCGCCTGGCGCAGCGCCTCCAGCGCGCGGCGGCTCACCCCGGGGACGGTCCCGGGGGGAGCGGCCGGGTGGGGATCCTCGTCGCAGGCGCAGAGCATGACCCGGCGGCCCTGCATCCTCACGTACACGTCGCGCTCCAGGTCCCACGCGAACGGCCAGCCGGGGTCCGCGCCGGGGAGCTCCGGCGTCAGGAAGAGGTGCCTGCGGTACGGAGTCAGAGGGAGCGTCACCTCCCCTTGCGTCAGCAGGGCGGCCAGCTCGCCGGCCCAGGCACCGGCGGCGTCGACCACCCACTCCCCTTCCACCAGGCCGGCGGACGTCTCCACCCCCGCCAGCCTCCCGCACGACCAGGCCGGGCCCGTGACCCGCGCGCCGGTCACCACCCGCGCGCCCGCCGCGCGCGCCGCGCCCAGGTAGGCGTCGAGCAGACGCCGGGGCTCCACGGTGCCGTCGGTGGGGCAGCGCACCGCCCAGGCGGAGGGCGCCCCCTCGACCAGGGGGAACGACGGCGCGAGGCCATCCGACCTCCCGGCCTCCGCGGGAACCCCCCGCTCGCGGGCGGCCGCCGCCAGCCCCGCCGCCGCCTCCTCGCTGCCGACCAGGCGGATCGAGCCGCAGCGCTGTCTCGGCGCGAGCTCCTCCATCAGCGCGGCTCCCCTCAGGGCCATGGCGGCCAGAGCGGGATCGCTCTCCAGCAGCGGCGACACCAGCCCGGCGTTGAGTCCCGAGGCGTGCCGGCCGTGCTCCGGCTCCGCCTCCAGCAGCGTCACGCGCCGCCCGTGGCCGCGCCGGGCCAGCGCCCACGCCGTGGCCGCCCCCGCGTAGCCCCCGCCCACGATGACGATCACGGCGGCAGCTCGGTGAGGGTGAGCCGGCGCGCCCGCGGCCGCGCCCCTTCCACCAGAAGATTGAGGCGCTGCCCGGGGCGGTGGTCGGGGCGGGGGGGAAGATGGACGCTGTACAAAGTGTCCTCCAGCTCCACTTCGGTGCGGCGCGCGTCCACCGCCACCACGATCCCCTCGATCGTCCGGCCGGCCATGCGCTCGTAGTGCTTCAGCGTCCAGTACTCGTCGGTGCCGCGCTCGGCCTCGCGCGCGGCGCGCTCGGCTTCCTCGGTGGTGGCGGCGATGCGGGCCACGTCGGCGGCGGAGTGAGGGAGCGGTTCTCCCCGCAGCGCGGCCTTCACCTGGCGGTGCACCACCAGGTCCTGGTAGCGGCGGATGGGCGAGGTGGCCTGGGTGTAGGCCTCCAGCCCGAGCCCGTGGTGAGGCGCGGGCTGCAGGCTCGTCTCCCCCCGCCGCATCCTGCGGCGGAGCTGCCGCACCGCCACGGGGTCGTACCCCCGGGCTTCCACCTCGGGGGGAGCCGGCGCGGGGAGCGGGTCGAGCGGCGGCGGCTGGCGACGGTAGATGACCGGGATCCCACGCGCGCGGCAGAAGTCGGCGGCCATCCGGTTGGCCAGGATCATCAGCTCCGCCACCAGCCGCCTGGAGGGCCCGCGATCGTCGAGACGGCGGATCCGTATCTCGCCCTCCTCCACCCGGATGTCCACCTCCGCCGCCCGGATGATGACCGCCCCCGCCGCCACCCGCTCCGCCTCCAGCCTCTCGCACAGCGGGCGCAGCAGCTCCAGCGCGACGGACGCCTCGGCCAGGGCGCCCGGCGCGGGAAAGCCCCCCGCCATCAGCGCGTCGGCCTGGTCGTAGCTCAGCCGCGCGCGGGAGCGGATGATGGAGGGGACGATCTCCGCCCGCACCAGCTCTCCCAGCGGCGACAGCGTGGCCAGGAAGGACAGGGCCGGACGGTCCTCCCCTTCCACCAGGCTGGCGGCCCGCTCCGAGATGGGGGCCGGGAGCATCCGCAGCTTCACGTCGGGGAAGTAGAAGGTCGCCGCCCGCGCCATGGCCTCGCGGTCCACCGCCCCGCCCAGGTCCACGTACACCTCGGAATCGGCGATGTGGACGCCGACTTCGATCAGACCATCGCGCCGGCGCGCGCTCACCGCGTCGTCCATCTCCGTGGTCTGCTCGTCGTCGATGGTGAAGACGGCCAGCTCGCGCAGGTCGGCGCGGCCGGCGAAGTCCAGAGAGCGCCCGGCGGCGCGCAGCGCCTCGTCCTCCGCCTCGCTCGGGAACGCCGTCCGCAGGCCGAAGCGGTGGATGAAGAGGTTCTCGTCCTCCGAGAAGACCCCCATGGCCCGCAGCAAGCGGAAGGCGCGCTCGCCGGGCGGCCCATCGGGGCACCCCGCCTCGTGCAGCAGGGCCAGCGCGTCGCGCCGGTCCGGGGACTCCTCGCCCATCACCGCCAGCTCCACGAGATCGGCCACCAGCTCCCCCTCCTCCCGCCCGGACGGGGGGACCGGCTCGCCGCGCAGGGCCTTGCGGGCCTTGTGCAGGAAGGCCTCGCGGCGCTCCGCCCGTGCCTTCTCCGCAGCCTGGCGGTGGAGGATCTCCTCGACGTGCCCGCGGGCCCGAGGCTCGAACTCCTCCCCCTTGCGCACGAAATGGGTGCGGTCGCCGTGGAGGGCCCTCAGCACCGCCGAGCGGGCCGGCCCGGAGTCGTCTCCCAGGGCCAGCGCGGCCAGGCTGGCCAAGGGGTGCTTGCGCGGCTCGTCCGCCAGGACGTCCCACAGGGCGGGGAGATCGACGGCGCCGCTGAGCTGCGCCGCGGCGGCGGCGTGGCGGGCCGCGGCCTCCGCGGGGCGCCCGCCGGCCGCGGGACCGGCACGGTGGGCGATGCGCGAGCTGGTGACCGAGAGGGCCTGCCCCTCCTGGGTGATCACCTGGAGGCGGCCGCGCTCCTCCCCCACCACCACGGCGCTGAGCAGGCCTCCCCCTTCGAACAGATCGACGACGTCGCCGGTGCGGATGAGGGTGTCCTTGGCCATGTCGGGGGAGCCTCGTGGTCGCGGAAGCGCCGGGATCGTATCACAGGCTCCTCACGATCTCCGCGATCCCCCTGGCGATCCCGTCGAGATCGCGCGCCTCGCACACCACGTCGCACGACGGCAGGTAGGCGTGGAGGACCGAGTCCCCCGTCCCCCACAGCTCCGCGGGCTCCGGATCGAGCCAGAGGACCCGGCTGCACCGCGCGGCGAGGTCCTCGAAGGCCCAAGCCTGAGGCTCCTTCATGTTGGAGCGGGCGTCCCCCAGCACCACCAGCACCGTGTCCCGCCGCCGCGCCCGCACGCTTCCCTGGCGGGCGTGCGCCGCCTGGTAGAACGCCCGCCCGTAGTCGCTGGCCGCGAGAGGGTCGAGCCCCGGCACCGACTCCAGCAGCGACGCGAGCTCCCGCGGATCCGATCCGCGCCACCGGGCGACGGCGGTGGTCGCCTCGGCCAGGCGATCCACGAAGAGATACACGCGCGCCTTGCGCCTGGAGGAGACGAGCGCCCGGGCCACGGCCAGGAAGAACGCCGCCGCCCGCCGCACCGACCAGGAGACGTCCACCAGCAGGATCACCTCGGGCCTGCGGGGGCGCGGGGCGCGCGCCGGCATGGCGAACGGGACCCCTCCCGTGGCCAGGCTCCTCCTCAGCATCCGCGCGGGCCAGAGTCGGCCGCGCCTGGCGGCGCCCTGCCGCCTCCCCGCCGTGAGGCGGATCTCGCGGATGAGCCGTGGAAGCTCCCGGGCCAGGGCCTCCTCGGCCCCGGAAGGGAGCGGACCGCGCAGATCGATGCGGCGCGGATCGGAGAGCGCCGCGGTGGAGCCGGCGGCCGGGG